>NZ_DDIY01000015.1:189084-213011 GCF_002338785.1 Kocuria sp. UBA1838
CGCGGTCCTCTCATGTCTGCAACGATCGATCGAGCCCCGGCAGGCTCACACGACCGCCGGACAGCCTCGGGGTGTGACGCTGCCGCTGGGGTACCGGCGCGGCGTCACGCTGCGGCGGGGGTGCCCAGCAGGGATGCGAGGTTGTCGGCGAGGTCTTGCGCGGACGACGTCGGACGATGGAACGGGACGAAGTAGACGCTGGTAGCGGTCGAACCCTCGCGCAGAACCGTGACCCCGGTGAGATCCACGTCCACCACGAAATCCCGATTCCGGGTGTGAGCGCACCCGCCACTCGAGGGCTTACGCGTCAGCAGGTGGGCGGGGATCCATCCGTTCTCCGCGGCATCGCACATCCCGGCCAGATCGATTGGATCCACGGACACCGCGGCGTCCAGGGCCACGACTTCGGTGTTCACCGCGGCCATGGAATCCCCGAGCTCGCGGCCGAACGCCCGCACCTGGTCGACGTTCAGTGGCGTGGCACCCGAACCGTCATGAACCACGACCCGTGCCGTGGAGACGATCGCGAGTCGCCCGGAGGCCGTGTCGGCCACGGCCGCCACGAGCTCCGGCAACTCCCCCGTCATGAGGAGTTCGTCGGTCTCACCCGGGGTCAGCCACTCAAGACCCGCCAGGAAGTGTGCACTGGCCGCCACGATGCGTACGGAGGGGTCCGGAGCGAACTTGGCGATGTCCACGCGCACGTCCACGGTCTGCCCCGCCGGGGTCAGCGCAGCGACGTCGGGGTGAGGAGCCGCGGCCATGACCATCCGGCCGTTTGGCATGAACCCGTGCGCCAAGCACGGCAGTGTAGGTTGACCCTCGAGGCGGTAGGCGACCACGTTCGCTCGGCCCGCGCCCGCGAGCATGCGGTGCGCGAGTGACACGACTCGCTCCGACACGCCCACGTACCCGAGCTGTGCACCGTTGTCAGTTCGACCCACGACCGTCCCCGCTTCCGTTGTGACCAATCCCACCGGGTCCGCCGAGAACATCCCGATCGCACCCGATTCGCAAAACTTAGGAAAGCCTAACCTCCCTAAAAGGTGGACGGAAGGGTTTACGACGAATTTGGTCAGATTTTTATGACCTAAACGGAGGTGATTCATATCACGGACGTGTGCGATAGCATCGCAGCATGCCTCCCCTACCCCTCCGACCCCGTTCATCCCGCGCCGCCCGGCGATCACGCTCGCCGCGGATCGCCGGGGCCGCGGCACTGACCGGGGTGGCGTTGCTGGTCTCCGGGTGCGGGGCCTTAAGCGGGGACGCCCAGGGGGACGCGGGGCAGAATCCCGGCGCAGCGACGTCGTCCGCCACCAACCGGGCGACGAGCGAGACGGCCCGTACGAGCGAGCCCGGTAAGGGCCCGGAGTGTCCCGAGGACGCGTGCTTCACCGTGGCGATGACCGGTGATCTCCTGCTGCACGAAGGCCTGTGGCGCAACTTCGCGGTGGACCCGGCCATGAACGAAAGCAGACACTTCGACTTCGACCCACTGCTGGCCGGTCAGAAGCCGTACCTGGACCAGGCCGACGTGGCCATCTGCGAAATGGAGACCCCGGTGGCGCCCAAGGGTGGGCCCTACTCGCACTACCCGAGCTTCAGTGTGCCGCCGGAGATCACCGTGGCGGCCAAGAACACGGGTTACGACGCGTGCACGTCCGCGACCAATCACACCGTGGACCGCGGCACCGAGGGCGTGAACCGGACCTTGGCGACCCTCGACGAGGCGAGCCTCAAGCACACCGGCTCGTACACTTCCGAGCGCGCGTCCAAGGAGCCCATGCTGCTGGAGACCCCGGCCGGGACCGTGGCCGTGGTCACCGGGACCAACAGTCTCAACGGCCAGCGGGCGGAGCACGACTGGCAGGTGGACCGGCTGCGGGACCCCGCCGAGGAGCCGCAGCCCGCGCGACAGGACATCGACCGCGCCGTGGCGCAGGCGAAGAAGGCGCGCCAGCAGGGCGCGGACGTGGTGATCGCGGCCATGCACTCGATCATCGAGTACCAGGACGACGCCGACGCCTACCAGAAAACCACGGCTCACTCGCTGATTGATTCCGGTGCGTTCGACGCCGTGTACGGTCACGGTTCGCACAGCGTGCAGCCCATCGAGCACTACAACGGCAAGTGGATCGTCTACGGACTGGGCAACACCGTCACGGAGACATCCCCGGCGTACGAGAACAACAACCAGGGTCTGATCACGCGCTTCCAGTTCGCGCGCGGGGACGACGGCGGGTGGCGGGTCAGCGACCTGGCCTGGGCACCGAGCTCCAACACCCAGGACGGCCGGTTCCAGTGGTGCTCCACGGCCTCGGACCAGCCCAACGGTGTGTGCCGCTCCCCGCAGGAGGACCGGCAGATCCGCGAGCGCATCGCGGGGATCATCAACACGGACTCGGCGACGGCGAACGGGTTGCGGGAGTGGCGGGTCGCGGAGGAAACGGAAGACTGAGCGGCGGAACGTCCACGAGAGAAGGCCGGTTCCACGACCCCGTGAGGGTCCCGGAACCGGACTTCTCCGTGCTCGTGACGGGGGGGCGTCAGCCCTGCACGCCGAGCTTCCCCAGGATGATCTGGCGCACGCGTCCGGCGTCCGCCTGGCCGCGCGTGGCCTTCATGACTGGTCCGATCAGGGCGCCCACGGCCTGGACCTTGCCGCCCTTGATCTTCTCGACCACGTCCGGCATCTGGGCCATGGCGTCGTCCACGGCTGCGGTGAGGGCGCCGTCGTCGGAGACGACCGCGAGCCCGCGGGACTCCACGATCTCCGCCGGGGTGCCCTCACCCTCGACCACGAAACCGAGGACCTTCTTGGCCAGCTTGTCGTTGATCTTGCCGCCGTCGATCAGCCCGTTGAGTTCGACCACGTGGGCCGGGGTCACGGGCAGGTCCGCGATCTCGACCTCGCGCTGCTTGGCGAGGCGGGCGATCTCACCCATCCACCACTTGCGCGCCACGGCGGCGGAGGCGCCCGCGGCAATGGTCTGCTCGATCTCGTCCAGCACACCCGCGTTGACGACGTCGCGGAACTCCTCGTCCGTGTACCCCCAGTCCGCCTTCAGCCGCTTGCGGCGCTCGGCGGGGGGCTCGGGAAGGCTCGCGCGCAGTTCCTCGATCCAGTCCGCCGTGGTCACCACGGGCACCAGGTCCGGTTCGGGGAAATAGCGGTAGTCGTCCGCGTCCGACTTCGGTCGCCCGGCCGTGGTGGAGCGGGTGTCCTCGTGCCAGAAGCGGGTCTCCTGCGTGACCTTCTCCCCCGCGGCGAGCACGGCGGCGTGGCGCTGGATCTCGTAGCGCACGGTGCGCTCCACGGCGCGCAGCGAGTTCACGTTCTTCGTCTCCGAGCGCGTGCCGAACTGCGTGGCGCCCTTGGGCATCAGGGACACGTTCGCGTCGCAGCGCACGTTGCCGCGCTCCATGCGGGCGTCCGAGATGCCGAGGTTCTTCACGATCTCGCGGATCGCGGCCACGTAGGCGCGGGCCAGTTCCGGCGCCCGCTCCCCCGCACCCTCGATGGGCTTGGTGACGATCTCGATGAGCGGCACACCTGCGCGGTTGTAGTCCACCAGGGAGTACTGCGCGTTCTGGATCCGCCCGGCATCCCCGCCCATGTGGGTCAGCTTGCCGGCGTCCTCCTCCATGTGGGCGCGCTCGATCTCCACCCGGAACTCCGTGCCGTCCTCCAGCTCGAGGTCCAGGTGCCCGTCGAACGCGATGGGCTCGTCGAACTGCGAGGTCTGGAAGTTCTTGGGGGTGTCCGGGTAGAAGTAGTTCTTCCGCGCGAAGTGGCACTTCTGCGCGATCGAGCAGTTCAGCGCGAGACCGAGCTTGATCGCGGATTCCACTGCCTTGCCGTTGACCACCGGCAGCACGCCGGGCAGCCCCAGGGACACCGGGGTCACGTTGGTGTTGGGCTCGTCCCCAAAGGTGTTGGGGGCAGCATCGAACATCTTGGTCTTGGTGTTCAGCTCCACGTGCACCTCGAACCCCAGAACGGGGTCGAAGCGCTCGAGGGCTTCCTCGAAGGACAGCACGTCCTGGCTCATCACTTGCCTCCCTGCGCGGCAGTGGCCGCAAAGTCACGAACGGTGGCGGTCACGTCGGCGCGTTCCCGCCACAGCGGGCCGCCCCACTGCTCGGTGAGCAACCGCTCCAGACCGGCCCCGGCGCGGTACACGCGGGCGTCCTCGCGCGCCGGTGCCATGAACTGGATCCCCACGGGCAGCCCGTCCTCCGGTGCCAGGCCGCCCGGCAGGGAGATCGCGGGGATCCCCGCGAGGTTGGTGGGGATCGTGGCAATGTCGTTCAGGTACATCTGCATGGGATCCGCGGACTCGTCCACGCCCCCGATGTCGAACGCGGTGGTGGGCGCGGTGGGCGAGATCAGCACGTCCGCCTTCTCAAACGCCGCCGCGAAATCACGCTGTACGAGCGTGCGCACCTGCTGCGCGGAACCGTAGTACGCGTCGTAGTACCCCGCGGACAGTGCGTACGTCCCCAGGATGATCCGGCGCTTGACCTCGTCCCCGAAGCCTGCGGCGCGGGACGCGCTCATGACCTTCTCAATGGTGGGCGTGCCCTCGGGAGTGACGCGCAGACCGAAGCGCACGCCGTCGTACTTGGCCAGGTTGGAGGAGACCTCCGAGGACATGATCAGGTAATAGGCACCCAGTGCGTACTTGAAGTTGGGCGTCTGGACGTCCACGATCTCGGCGCCCGCGGCGCGCAGGAGTTCGAGGGACTCCTCGAAGCGCTGCTGCACACCGGCCTGGAAACCCTCGCCGCTCAGCTGCTGGACCACGCCCACGCGCAGCCCCTTGAGCCCGCCCTCGGCGGCTCCCGCGCGCGCGGCGCGGGCGTAGGAGCCCACGGGATCCGTCAGCGAAGTGGAGTCGGCGGGATCGTGACCGCCCACGACCTCGTGCAACAGTGCGGCGTCGAGCACCGTGCGGGAGCACGGGCCCACCTGGTCGAGCGAGGACGCCATGGCAATCACGCCGTAACGGGACACCGAACCGTACGTAGGCTTGACGCCCACGGTGCCGGTCACGGCCGCGGGCTGGCGGATGGAGCCACCGGTGTCCGTGCCCAGGGCCAGGGGCGCCTGGAACGCGG
The DNA here is from genome assembly GCF_002338785.1 of Kocuria sp. UBA1838. Lineage (NCBI taxonomy): Bacteria > Bacillati > Actinomycetota > Actinomycetes > Micrococcales > Micrococcaceae > Kocuria > Kocuria sp. UBA1838. Next base: position 194,209 of record NZ_DDIY01000015.1, read on the forward strand.
AGACCGCGGCGGCGGAACCGCCACCGGAACCGCCCGGGATCTTGCGCAGGTCCCACGGGTTGCGCGTGGGACCGAACGCCGAGTGCTCGGTGGACGAACCCATGGCGAACTCGTCCAGGTTGGTCTTGCCCAGGATGGGCATGCGCGCCGCACGCAGCTTGCGGGTCACCGTGCCGTCGTACGGGCTCATCCAACCCTCGAGCATCCGGGACGCCGCCGTGGTGGGCTGGCCCTTGGTCACGATGAGGTCCTTGACCGCCACGGGCACACCCGCGAGCTCGGGCAACTGCTCACCCTTGGCGCGTGCCTCGTCCACACCACGGGCCACGTCCAGGGCCTCCTCGCGGTTGCGGTGCAGGAACGCGTTCAACCCGTCGGTCCCGCGTGAGCGGTCCTGGGCGTTCAGCGGGGTGCCGTCCGTGGCCTCGATCTGCTCGAGGTGCGCGGTCACGGCGTCCACCGAGGAGACCTCACCCGAAGCCAGCTTGGCCGCGAGGTCCGCGGCGGACAGTTCTACGATGCGCTCGCTCATGCTCACTCCCCGTCCAGGATCGCCGGGACCCGGAACTTGCCGTCCTGGCTGTCCGGTGCGTTGCTCAGGGCTTCCTCCTGCGTGAGGGTCTCCCCCACCACGTCCTCGCGGAAGACGTTGTGCAACGGCAGGGGGTGGCTCGTGGCGGGGACGTCGTCCCCGGCGGCTTGGCTGACCGAGGCCACGGATTCGACGATGAGATCGAGTTCACCGGCCACGCGGGCCAGTTCCTCGTCCGACATCTCGATGCGCGCGAGTTCGGCCAGGTGCGCCACCTGCTCGCGATTGATCGCAGACATGCATGCTCCTGGTATTCGCTGATTGATTCCGATCCAGTCTAGCGAGCGCCTACCCTGGACTCAGCACTCCCGTTCTCCCGCCGATCTCCCGAAGGGGTCCCACTTCGTGGCTCAGTCCTCCGCCCGTTCATCACGACGCCGCTCCACGCCTTCCAAGGGCACCTCCCGGATGACCCGGGCGGACGCCGCGCGCGCCCGCGTGGATCACGACAACGCGTGGCGCCAGTGGGTCTCGGACTCCGCCGTGGAGACCGTGGACACCGCACTGAGCCACGTCCAGGCGGTCGTGGAGGAACAGGTGCGCCAGTACGGAGCATTCCCGGCCTTCCTGGTCACCGGCGCCAAGGACGGGGAGTTCGAACTGGATTCGGTGGACCCGTCTCGCGTGAACGATCTGGCCCCCCAGGACGTGCTGGCCGAACTGCGGGACATCGCGCGCGAGAAGGCCTCCGGATTGCTCGTCGCCGCACTGGCCTACCCCGCCACCCTCCCGGACCGCTCCGGTGCCACCGCGGTGATCGTGGAGGTCGCCCACCGCGAACGGCTCAGCCTGGAAGTTATCCAGGAATACAATGTCGTGGAGGCCAAGGGCCGCACGTTCGTGAACTTTGGCGATCCGCACACGGATCGAGCGGATCCGTGGTTGTTCGCGGTGCGTGACTGAGACCCGGACATCGCCTCCTCCGACGGGACGACCCGTCAGCACACCGGATAGCTCGGGGACGACCCCGCCCGGACCGGGGCGCGCACAGTCCCGAGAATCGAGCTGACGCTTCCATGTTCCCCACGCGTCGTTCCATCCTGACTCCGGGAGCCCTGGCCCGCGTGATCGCGGGATGGGGATTCTTCGTGCTGCTTCAACTCTCCGGCTCGCTGCTGGCCCCACCCGTGTCCTCCCCGCTGCTCGTGGGGGCGCTCGTGGTGATCGTGGGCGTGATCCTGTACGCGGCCACGGGCGTCGTGCGACAGGCCGAACACCTGGCCCACCGGCTCGGCGATCCGTACGGTTCGCTGGTGCTGACCCTGTCCATCGTAGTGATCGAGGTGGTGTTGATCTCCGCGGTCATGCTGGGCCCCGGTGAGCACGCCACGATCGCGCGGGACTCCGTGATGGCCGTGGCCATGATCATCCTCAACCTGGTAATCGGTCTGTGCCTGCTCGTGGGCGGCCTCAAGCACGGGGACATGGCCCACAATCGGACGGGAACCTCCAACTACCTGGCGCTGCTCGTGGTCCTGAGCGCCCTGGCCTTCGTGCTACCCGCGGCCCTCGGCACCGACGGCGCGTACCAGCCGTGGCAGGAGATCTCCATCATCGCAGTCACCGTGGCGATCTACGCGTTCTTCCTGTACCGACAGACGGGCGCGCAGGCCGTGGACTTCACCGAAGTGGACCCCCGGTTGCGCCCGGGTCCGGAGACCGCGGCCCGGGAGACGACGACGACGCGTCCTTCCCTGCGCTCGGTCCTGGCCGAGCACCGCACCGAGATCCTCGCGCGCCTGGCATTGCTCGTGATCACCGTGGTGCCCATCGTGGTGCTGTCCCACGACATGGCCTCGCTGTTGGACGATGGGCTCGGCCGTGTGGGGGCACCGCCCGCGCTGGCCGGCGCGCTGATCGCGGCCATCGTGTTCCTGCCCGAATCCCTCACCGCGCTGCGCGCCGCGCTGGCCGGGGAGATCCAGCGCGTGAGCAACCTGTGCCACGGGGCGCTGGTGTCCACGGTGGGGTTGACCATCCCGGCGATACTCGTGATCGGGCTGCTCACCGATCAAACGGTCGTGCTCGCCGAGAGCCCCGCGAACCTGGTGCTGCTCGGGATCACGCTGGGACTGTCCCTCACCACGTTCGCATCCTCCAGGGTCACGTCGATCCACGGTGCGGCGCACCTGGTGATCTTCGCGGCCTACGGGATCACGGTGTTCTCCTGATGCGCAACTGACCCCGCTGGGAGGCCCAGCGGGGTCAGTCCGACAGCGGATCAGCGAGCCGCGTTCACCACGAGGGGAGCTCGGGCAGGGCGCCCTCGGACTCCACGAACTCGTCGTCACCGCGGGCCAGCCACCGCAGCATGCCCTCGCGGTCGGAGGTGATGAGCTGACCGCCGTCGCCGATGATCCACTCGTCCCGCTCCTCGGTGCGCAGGGTCATCCCCGGGGCACCCTTGGCCCGCATGGTGCGCACCGCGGCCTCCACGGCGTTGAGCAGGGAGTCCGGGTCCGCTTCCGCCACGGTCCACGTGGTGTCCAGGTCGTGGTGGTGCACCACGACCTCCGCGATCCGCACCGCGGGCACGGACGTGGCCGGGACGGGCTTACCGTGCAGGTCGAGCTCTTCGGTGACGATGTCGCCCTTGAGACGCTCGCACTGCTCGGCGAAGAACTGCGCGTTCTGCTTGAAGGTCTCGATCAGCTCGTCCTTGGGCAGCGCGGCGAGCTCGTCGATCTCCTCCTCGCGCGCCTCGTGGGACTCGTAGGGCTGCTGCGGTTCACCCGTGGTGGCCCAGTCGATGAGCTTGACCAGGGCGCGGGCGTTGGAGGCCAGGTGCGCGATCACGTGCGCGCGGTCCCAACCCTCGCACAGGGTGGGGCCCACCATTTCTTCGTCCGAGAGGGACTCCACGGTCGCGAGGAACATGTCGGTCTCCCGCCTCAGACGGGAGAGGTCGGAGTTGAGGCGTGCCGGATTCATCATGGCTCCCACTGTAGTAATTCCCCACGCGAGCCAGCGCACGATGGCAGGGCTCAACACATACGCATATCGTCCGAGTCCCCCATGGGCGGAGCCCCGGGCTGCCGCGCGAACCGCGCTGCTCCCGGGGCTCCGATCATGCTCAGGACACCGTGTGGGCCAACTGCTGACGCAGTTCGCGGCGCGTGCGCTGGGCCTCGGGCGAGGGCACGGGCACCGCGGCGAGCAAGCGCTTGGTGTACTCCTGCTCGGGGTGGCGCAGCACCGCTTCGCGCGAGCCCTGTTCCACGATGTGCCCGTGCTGCATGACCACGATCCGGTTGGCGAGCCGGTCGATCACCGCGAGGTCGTGGGTCACGAACAAGCACGCGAAGCCCATCTCCGCTTGCAGCTGCTCGAACAATTCCAGGACCGTGGCCTGCACGGACACGTCCAGCGCGGACGTGGGTTCATCCGCCACGAGCAGTTTCGGCTTCAGGGACAGGGCCCGGGCGATGCCCACGCGCTGCTTCTGACCGCCCGAGAGCTCGTGCGGGTAACGGTTGCGGTAGTTGCGCGGCAACCGCACCTGGTCCAGGAGTTGCTCGATGCGCTGCTGCAGTTGCGCCCCTTTTGCCTCGCCGGCCAGGAACATGGGCTCACCGATCGACTCACCGATCGGCAGCCGCGGGTTCAGCGAGGACGCGGGGTCCTGGAAGACCATGCCCACGTCCTTGCGCACCGCGTTGAGCTTGGCGCGCGGGGCACCGTGCAGTTCCACGCCGTCCACCACAAGCGATCCCTCGACCACGGGCAGCAGTCCCACCGCGGCGCGGCCGATCGTGGTCTTGCCGGAACCGGATTCACCCACGAGACCCACGGTCTCCCCGGCCGCCACAGTGAGGCTGACGCCCTCGACCGCGCGGAATGCGGGGTTGCGGCCCTGCTTGGGGTACTCGATGGCCACGTCCTTCAACTGCAGCACCGGTTCCACGACCCGCTGGGCGAGCGTGTCCATGGACGCCGCCTCCGCGGTGCTGCGGTCCACCACCATGGGCATGACCACGGAACGCTCGAGCGCGGCGACCATGTCCACGGACTCGTCGTTCTCGTTGCCCTGGCCCAGGTGGGGCACGGCCTCGAGCAACGAGCGGGTGTAGGGGTGGCGTGGTGCGGTGAAGATCTGCTCCGCCGTGCCCTGTTCCACGATCACGCCCTTCTGCATGACCGCGATGTTGTCCGCGAGGTCCGCCACCACACCCATGTCGTGGGTGATCAGGATGACCGCCGAGTCCAGCTGGTCCTTGAGGTTGCGGATCAGGTCCAGGATCTCAGCCTGCACGGTCACGTCCAGGGCCGTGGTGGGCTCGTCCGCGATCAGCAGTTTGGGGTCGCACGAGAGGGACTGCGCGATCATCGCGCGCTGCCGCTGACCACCGGAGAGCTGGTGGGGGTAGGAACGGAACGCCTTCTCGGGGTCCGGCAGTTCCACCATGGTGAGCATCTGCCGGGCACGTTCGGCGGCCTCGGCGGGTGAGATGTCCCGGTGCAGGCGGATGGTCTCCACGATCTGCTGGCCCACCGTGTACACGGGGTTCAGCGCGGTCATGGGCTCCTGGAAGATCACGGCGATCTCCTCGCCACGCACGCGCCGCAGCGCGTTGCCGCGCAGCCCGATCAGTTCCTCCCCGGCTAGCACGGCCGAACCGCGCACGCGTGCGTTGGAGGGCAGCAGCCCCAGCATGGACATCGAGCTCGCGGACTTGCCCGAACCGGACTCGCCCACGATCGCGAGCACCTCCCCCGCTGCGACGTCGTAGTTCAGGTCGATCGCGGCCGGCACCCAGTCACGGTCCACGCCGAAGTCCACGGACAGCCCGCGCACGCTCAGCACGGGTTCACCGCGGGCCACGGTCCTGCGGGCCGGGCCGCGCCGCACGGTGGGTTCGTTGCGCTGCGCCCGCCGACCACGCCGTTTCTGCGCGCCCTCGGCGGTGGCACCCGCCGCGGCACTGCCGCCGGCGGCTGCACCCGCGGCCGCGGTTCCGTCGGCGCGACCGGTGACCGCAGCGGCGCCGGCGGCCGTGGCACCGGACGATCCGGCAGCGCGAGCGTGAGCCGCGGAGGTGTTACCGGGGCCTTCGGTGGCCACCCGCCCGTCGCCGCTCGGTGTGCCGTCCCACGGGGCGTTGTGCTCGGCGGCCGTGGCCTCGTGCGACGACGCCGCGTTCGGGTCCTGCGCCGCGTCGTGGGGTCGCGGGGTGCCCTCGGGCTGGTTCGAGGTGCTCATCGTGTGTGCTCCATCGTGTCGAGAACTGGGCGCGCGGCCGCGGCACGCGCGCATTGCCTAGCATGGGGGTCATGACCCGAGAAACCGCCGGCGAGCCCGAAACCTACCGAGCGTCGTCGGCCCCGTGGCTCACGGGATTCCTGGTGGTCCTGGGTCTGGTGATGTGCTTCGCGGGCTGGGGCCACACCGTGGCGCACCACGCGGGCGCCGTGTTCGGTGGTCTCGCCCTGGCGGCGCTCGGGTACGCGCTGTATTGGCGCCCCCGGCTCGAGGTGCACGCGGACGAGGTGCGCGTGGTGAACCCCCTGCGCACGGTGAGCATTCCGTGGAGCCGGATCGTGGACGTGCGCACCCGTTTCGCGGTGACCATCGCCACGGACCAGGGCGCCCACTCGTGTTTCGCCCTGCCCTCCGCCGGTGCGGGCGCCGCCCTGCGCTCCGGTGTGGACGCCGTGAACCGCAATCACCCGATCGCCCGACCGGGCGGCGCGGTGCGCGTGGGCGACCTGACCTCGACCGCTTCCGGCGCCGCCGCGCACCGCGTCCGCGACACGTGGCAACGCAAGATCGAGACCGGTGAGCTGGACGTCTTCGCCCGGGACGCCGCACCCGATCCGGTGCGGACCCGGTACGCGCCCGGCCCGCTCGCGGCGGTCGTGCTGCTGGCCGCCGCGAGCGCCGTGCTGTTCACCGTGTGAACCGATCATCGTCCGTCCCGGCCGGTGTCCCCGCGCGTCCCGGTCTCGGCCCCGGCGTTCACCGCAGGCTTCGTCCCCGGCTCGGATGCGGTGAGCGCGTCCGGGTACTGGTCCGTGCGCTCGCCGGTCTCGCGGGCGCGCTTGGGGTTGAACTTGCGCTGGCGCGGGTCGAACGCGTCACGCAGACCGTCACCGATGAAGTTGATGGTCAGCGCGATCGCCACGATGAACACACCCGGCCACCAGAACAACCACGGGCGGGTCGCGAAGGCGGTCTGGTTCTCGCTGATCAACCGGCCCAGGGACCAGTCCGGGGCCTGGATACCCAGACCCAGGTAGGACAGCGCGGTCTCCAGCAGGATCGCCGAGGACATCAACAGCGTGATGTTCACGGTGATCACACCCACGGTGTTGGGCAGGATGTGCTTGAAGATGATCCGCCCGCTCGAGGCACCGGCCAGTCGCGCGGCGTCCACGAACTCGCGCTCGCGCAGCGTGAGGAACTCACCGCGCACCAGGCGCGCGAGCGGCGGCCACGAGGCTAGACCGATCAGCAGACCCAGGGCGATCACCGTGGCGAACGTGGGCAGGTCGTGGGCGCGCACCCACGAGATGGCCAGGCGGCCCAACAGGGCTGCCAGGATCACCAGGGGGATGATGATGATCACGTCGGTCAGACGCATCAGCACGGCCTCGGTCCAGCCCCGGAAGTACCCGGAGAGGCCACCCACCACGGTGCCCACGAGGCCCGCGATAAGGCCCACCACGATCATGACCACCAGGGAGTACTGGGTGCCCTGCATGGCCATGGCGAACAGGTCACGGCCCAGGTTGTCCTGGCCGAACGGGTGCTCCCCGAGCGAGGGCGGGAGCAGGGACAGCGTGGGCCGGCCACCGTTGAGCACGGTTCCCGTGGCGTCCGGGTTCCACTTCCACCATCCCGGGATGGGACCGACACCCAGCGAGGTGACGGACAGCACCACGATGAACAACAGGACGATCAGGGACACGACGGCGCCCGTGTTGCCGAAGAACCGCTGGCGTACCAGCTGTCCCTGGCTCTTGCCGCGCACGTCCTCGGGCTTCTCGCCGGTCTGCGGGGTCTGTTCGACCTGCTGGGGGACGTCGATAGGTTGTGGCTGGCTCATGCTTTCACCCTCACGCGCGGGTCGAGTACGGAGTACACCAGGTCAGCGATCAGGTTGAAGACCATAGCGACAATGCCGGTGATCAGGAACACGCCCATCACCGGGTTGGGGTCTACGTTGCGCACCGATTGGATGAACAACTGCCCCATACCGGTGAACGCGAACACGGATTCCGTGATGATCGCGCCGCCGATCAGACCGCCGATGTCGTAGGCCACGAGCGTGGCCAGCGGGATCAGCGCGTTGCGGAACGCGTGACGCATGACCACGGTCCGCTCCGACAGGCCCTTGGCGCGCGCGGTGCGCACGTAGTCCTGGCCCATGATCTCCAGCATGGACGCGCGCGAGTACCGCGAGTAGGACGCGAGCGCCAGCAGGGTGATACAGATGGTGGGCAGCAAGAGGTGGGTGAACCGGTCCAGGCCGGTGATCCAGAAGTCACCCGACAGGCCCGGGGTGGAGGAGTTGGCCGTGGCGATGGGCCGGCCCCGGATGTGACCGGAGTTCACGTAGTCCGGCCACGACTGCATGAAGCGGTCCAGGATGATCAGCAGGGCCACGAAGAAGCCGGTGACCCCGCCCACGCGGGCGCCCTGACCACGGTCGTAGCCTCCGGCGACGTAACCGGCTCCCACACCCACCAGGATCATCACGACGACCAACGCCAGTAGGGTCAGCAGCCCGCCCCCGACGAAGAGGGCCTGGACGGGGAAGTACAGCACGAGACCCACCACCACGGTGGCCAGCCCGGCGTACAGGGCCCGCTTGTTGCGTAGTCCCGCCATGAGCACGGTGGCGATCACGGCCATCAGAATGCCGGTCAGTGCGATCAGCGGGATGCCCAGGAAGGGGTGCGCGAGCCAGTTGGTCGCGAGCACGAAGTAGATGATTCCGAAGGTGACCACGAAGCCCAGGACACCCATGAGGATGCGGGTCCGCGTGCGCCCGAACGAGACCAGGAACCAGATGAGCCCGGCCACCACGGAGATTGCGAGCAGCGCCCCGATGGACAGTGACGGGTTTTGCAGGAAGTCGTTGAACTGAATGGCCGCCACTTCCTTGAGCAGCACCGCGAGCCAGAAGCTCGGCAGCGAGAAGCACAGGAAGGTCAGGAACGTGATGCCGTAGTCCAGGCCCGAGTACTGCCGCAGTGCGGAGACGATACCCAGGGTGATACCCACGACGATGGCCAGGATGGTACCGATCGTGACCAGCATGATGGTCTGGCCCATGGCGAAGGAGAGTAGGCTCGTCACCTCCTGGCCCTCGCGGCTCACGCCCAGGGAGCAGGTGTCCGCAAAGGGCACGAGGCACCCGAGTGCCCCGCCGAGCCACGTGAAGTAGCGCAGCACGGGCGGTGTGTCCAGGTTGAGGGCCTCCACGCGGGCGGGGATCAGCTGTTGGGCGTTGGGGTTTCCGTACAGGTCCCACAGCGGGTCGCCGGAGGCCGCCGTCATGAGGTACACGAGGAACGATGCGCCCAGCAGGATGAGGACGGCGGTGATGAGCCGTCTGAGGATGTAAGAAATCATGATGCTGCCTCTGAACGAGTGGTGGTCACGACGCTGCGCGGACACGGCGTTCCGCGCCCGCGCAGCATCATGAGGGGAAGGACTCGGTCAACCGAGGTCGACCGTCCTACTTGCGGCTCCACTCGGAAACGTTCCAGAACACGCCGGTCTGGTTCGGCTGGTACTTGTCCACTCCGGCGATCTTGTCCGAGGTGGCCACGTAGCCCACGGACTGGAACAGCGGGAGGCCGTAGGCGTCCTCGAAGGTGTGCTTGTCCACCTCAGCGATCTGGTCGTTGCGCGAGGACTCGTCCAGGTTGGCGCGGGCCTCGTCCACGAGCTTGTCCACGTCCGCGTTCGAGTACTCGTTGTAGTTGCCGCCGCCGCCGGTCTTGAAGATCTGCGAGAGCATCTCGGTGCCCACGCCCGGGGAGACCCAGCCGTACAGGGACGCGTCGTAGTCGCCGTCCGCGAGCTTCTCGGACCAGTTGGGATCGCCCAGGTCCTCGACCTTGAACCCGGCCTTCTCCGCGGACTCCTTGATCAGCTGGAAGGTGTCCACGCGCTGCGGATTGCCGTTGTTGTAAAGGATCCGCACGGTGGGGGTCTTGCCGTCGAGCAGCTTCTTGGCGCCGTCGATGTCCACGTCCCCGTAGAGTTTCTTGGCGTCGTTCTTCTCCACGGCCTTGGTGTAGGGCTCGCCCTGGCTGGAGACGAACATCTGCGAGTTGAGCACCTCGGCGTCCTCCTTGACCGGCTTGATCAGCTGGTCGAGGATCTGCTGGCGCGGGATGGTCTTCAGGAACGCCTCGCGGGTCTCCTTGTCCTTGAAGGTGTCCGAGCCGAAGTTCAGGTCCACGTGGTCGTACGCGAGCTGGTCGCCCTGCTGCACGTTCACGTTCTCGATCTGCTTGACCTGGTCCATCGTGTCCTTGTTGACGTTGTTCGGCTGCATGATGTCCACTTCGCCGTTGCGCAGCGCCTGGATCTGAGCCGTGGCGTCGCCGATGGTGCGCAGGGTGATCTCGTCCAGCTTGCCGGGCATGCTGCCGTTGTAGTTCTCGTTCTTCTTGAGCGTGACCGAGTTGTTCTCCACCACATTGTCGATCTTGTAGGGGCCGCTGGAGAGCAGGACATCCTTGTCGTCCGGGGTGGACGTGAAGTTGAAGGAGGTGTCCCAGGCCTTGCCGATCTTCTCCAGCTCGGGCTGCTTCTGGGGGTTCTTGGAGTCGCCCTTCTTCTGGTTCTCGAGCACCTTGAGCAGCTCGTCCTCGGACATCCCGGCCTTCTTGGCCACCACGTGCGCGGGCATCAGGTAGTTCTCGTCGAAGGCGATCTCCCAGTCGGCGTTCTGCTTGCCCCACATGACGGTCATGGTCTTGCCGTCCTCGGAGAACTCGGGCTTGTCCGTGGAGCTCAGGATGTCCGTGGAGCCGGCGATCGTGAAGTAGTCCTTGCCGGCCTTGCCGTCCTCGCTCGCGTCATTGGCGTAGCCGGAGAGCACGGACCACCACAGCATGAGATCGGCCTTGTCGATCTTGTTGCCGTCCGACCACTGCGGGTCCTTGAGCGTGTACTCGACGGTCAGGGGATCGTCCGAGGTCTTCTTGTACGTGCCGAAGCCCTCGTTGGGGTGGATCTTCTGCTCCGGGTCCACCGTGATGAACCCTTCGCGGGTCATCTCCGCCACGTGGCCATTGATGTCCAGGTTCGTCTTGGTGTAGCCCGGATTGGCACCCGAGAACTTGTTGGTCTCGGCGACATTGACCACGCCGCCGCTCTGGGCGCTCGCGCTGCTGTCACCGCCGCCGCCGTTGCTGTCGTTGCCGCCGCCGCCCACGCTGGCGCAGCCGGTCAGCGTGAGTGCAGCGATTGCCGCGACGGACACGGCAGCCTTCCCCTTGAAGGTGTACTTTCCCATGACGTTTCCTCCCGATATGGTGTCCATGGAATGTGCGTTGCACCCCGGTGGTTGTTACCCCGAGCCGGGGCCGGCATCACCGATGGATTGTGGTGCGTCTCACGATGAAGCACAGGTTACTCGCGGATAACCTTTTCGGGGAGAAACCTCCCGCGTGTCTCGGGAGTGTCGGATGATTTCGTCGTGGCGCGGGCAATGCCGAGCATCGAATCACATTCCGTGATATTGGCCGTACGCTGTTGCCATCATCACTTCGCCCCGTCAGGAGGCCCCCGTGACCAACACACCGCACGAGCCCCGTAACACGCCTCGTCTCCCCCCGGACGACGCCGCACGCCCGCCTCACACTCCCGGCTCCCGTTCCGCGGGCAAACCGCTGCGCGAGGGGTACGCGGACGCGCACGCGGCGCCGTCGGCCCCCGTGGACGCGCAACGTCCCGGGACGGCGGTCACAGACAGCGGGACCGCGCACTCAGCCTCGGGGGCCGGGGGGACGGCCTCCCCCGTGGATCCTTCGCTGGACAAGCCCGTCAAGCGCGGCGTGTCGGGGACCGTGTGGGCGGCGCTGATCCTGGGCGTGATCGTGCTGATCCTGTTGCTGGTCTTTATCATCCAGAACAACGTGGCCACGCGATTCGAGTACATGGCGTGGACGTTCAGCCTCCCGTTGGGCGTGGCCATGCTGCTCTCGGCGATCGCCGGGGCCCTGATCATGGCCCTCGTGGGGTCCGTGCGGATGTTCTCTTTGGGTCACCGCGTGCGCAAGCTCGAACGCGAGCGCGAGCGGATCAGGACCTCGCTGCACGGCTGAGAGCCCACTGCACCACGGCGCGCGGCGCCGGTCGATCGGGACCGGCGCCGCGTCGTCGTACTTCGGGGAGTGCGCGAGCGTGACAGCGCGTAGGGCGCGTGGTGACCAGCCGGTGGGCCCGCCGCACACGGAATCGGGCGCGGGCCAGCGGGTATCCTGGGAGGCAGCCCAGTGACCATCAATGCAAGGAGCCATCGCTCATGCCCAAGATCATCTACACCGAGACCGACGAAGCACCCCTGCTCGCTACGTACTCGTTCAAGCCGATCGTGGAGGCGTTCGCGTCCACCGCCGGTGTGGAGGTGGAGACCCGGGACATTTCCCTGGCCGCGCGCATCCTGGCCCAGTTCCCGGACCGCCTCACCGACGAGCAGCGGGTCCCGGACACCCTGGCCGAGCTGGGCGAACTCGTGGAGACCCCGGAAGCGAACATCGTCAAGCTGCCGAACATCTCCGCGTCCATCCCGCAGCTGAAGGCCACCATCAAGGAGTTGCAGGCGGACGGCTACGACCTGCCGGACTACCCCGAGGTCGCCACCTCGGACGAGGCCAAGGACATCCGCGCACGTTACGACCGTGTCAAGGGCTCCGCCGTGAACCCCGTGCTGCGCGAGGGCAACTCGGACCGCCGCGCCCCCAAGGCCGTGAAGAACTACGCCCGGCAGCACCCGCACTCCATGGGCGAGTGGAGCAAGGACTCCAAGACCAACGTGGCCACGCTCGGCCACGACGACTTCCGCAGCAACGAGAAGTCCGTGATCATCCCCGAGGACGACACCCTGACCATCCAGCTCGTCACCGACCGGGGCACCACGGTGCTCAAGGAGTCCTTGCCCGTACTGGCCGGTGAGGTCGTGGACGGCACCTTCATGAGCGCCGCCGCGCTGGACGCGTTCCTCGCGGAGCAGGTGGCCCGCGCCAAGTCCGAGGACGTCCTGTTCTCCACCCACCTCAAGGCCACCATGATGAAGGTCTCCGACCCCATCATCTTCGGCCACGTGGTCACCGCGTTCTTCCGGGATGTCTTCGACCGTTACGGAGAGGACCTCGCCAAGGCGGGGCTGTCCCCCAACGACGGCCTGGGTGGAATCTTCTCGGGCCTGGACGCCCTGGACAACGGCCAGGAGATCAAGGCCGCGTTCGACAAGGCGATCGACGAGGGCCCCGAGTTGGCCTATGTGAACTCGGACAAGGGCATCACCAATCTCCACGTGCTCTCGGACGTGATCGTGGACGCCTCCATGCCCGCCATGATCCGCACGTCCGGAAAGATGTGGGGTCGCGAGGGCGAGCAGAAGGACACCCTGGCCGTGTTGCCGGACTCCTCCTACGCGGGGGTCTACCAGGTCGTGATCGACGACTGCCGCGAGAACGGCGCGTTCGATCCCACGACCATGGGTACCGTCCCCAATGTGGGTTTGATGGCACAGAAGGCCGAGGAGTACGGCTCCCACGACAAGACCTTCGAGATCCAGGACGCTGGCACCGTCCAGGTGGTCAACGGTGCCGGTGAGGTGCTGCTGTCCCACGAGGTCCAGCCCGGTGACATCTGGCGTGCGTGCCAGGCCAAGGACGCCCCCATCAAGGACTGGGTGCAGCTGGCCGTGCGGCGTTCCCGCGACTCCGGGATGCCCGCCGTGTTCTGGCTGGACGAGTCCCGCGCCCACGACCGCAACCTGATCACCAAGGTGGAGCAGTACCTCGCGGAGGAGGACACCGACGGTCTGGACCTGCGGATCCTCTCCCCCGCGGAGGCCACCAAGTTCACGGTGGAGCGGCTGCGCCGCGGCGAGGACACCATCTCGGTGACCGGTAACGTGCTGCGCGACTACCTCACGGACCTGTTCCCCATCCTGGAACTGGGCACGTCCGCCAAGATGCTGTCCATCGTGCCGCTCATGAACGGCGGTGGCCTGTTCGAGACCGGCGCCGGTGGTTCCGCGCCCAAGCACGTGCAGCAGCTGCAGGAGGAGAACCACCTGCGCTGGGATTCCCTGGGTGAGTTCCTGGCGCTCGCCGCGTCCTTCGAGCACCTCGCCAGCCGCTACGACAACGCCAAGGCGCAGGTCCTCGCGGATACCCTGGACCGCGCGACCGGGACCTTCCTCAACGAGAACAAGTCCCCGTCCCGGAAGGTCAACGAGCTCGACAACCGCGGTTCGCACTACTACCTGGCCAAGTTCTGGGCCGAGGAGCTCGCGCAGCAGACCGAGGACTCCGAGCTCGCGCAGGCGTTCCAGAAGGTCGCTTCCGAGTTGCGCGAGAACGAGGACACCATCAACGCCGAACTGCTGGACGTGCAGGGTTCCCCCGCGGATCTCGGCGGGTACTACTGGCCCGTCCCGGAGAAGGTCTCCGCGGTGATGCGCCCCTCCGCCACGCTCAACGAGATCGTGGAGGGGCTCAGCGCCTAACGTTCCGGAGTGTCTCGCGCGTGTGACGGACCCAGGTTCGCGCACGCGCAGCAACCGACGACGACGCCGCGTCGCCTCCGTACGGGGGCGGTGCGGCGTCGTTCGTTATCCGTCCCGAAAGATCCGGACACGCGAAAGGGGCGGGACCGCACGGCCCCGCCCCTCCTCCGGTGAGCTGATCAGGAGACGGCGGCGACAGCGGCGTCGTAGTCCGGCTCCTCGGTGATCTCCTCGACGAGCTGGGTGTGGACGACCTTGCCGTTCTCGTCCACGACCACGACGGCGCGGGCCAGCAGACCCTCGAGCGGGCCGTCCGTCTGGGTCACACCGTAGTCCTCGCCGAACGACGAACGGAACGCGGACGCGGTGGTGACGTTGTCAATGCCCTCCGCGGCGCAGAACCGGCCCTGCGCAAACGGCAGGTCCTTGGAGACACACACCACGGCGGTGTTCTGCAGGGACGCGGCGCGCTGGTTGAACTCGCGCACGGACTGGGCACACACGCCCGTGTCCAGGGACGGGAAGATGTTGAGCACCATGCGCTTGCCCGTGAACTCGTCCGAGGCCACGGGGCTCAGATCCGCTCCCACGAGGTCGAAGGACGGCGCGGACTCTCCCTGTGCGGGCAGCTCGCCGACGGTGTGGACGGGGTTTCCTTGGAATGCAGTAGTAGCCATGTCTCCATTGTGGTGCGCGCCACTGGCCCGTGACACGCATGTCCGCCGTGCGCTGAACCGGGCTCGCTGATAGCCTCTGTGCCACCCCGCCCCGTGAGACGAGTCACACGGGTACCCCGCATCAGAGTCGCGTGACCGCCGGGCACCCCGGAGCGCGCAGCCCAGGAGGAATCACCGTGAGTACCACTCCCGTCACCGTGGCCGTGACCGGCGCCGCCGGCCAGATCGGATACAGCTTGCTGTTCCGGATCGCCCACGGGGACCTGCTCGGCCCCGAACGCCCCGTCCGGCTGAGGCTTCTGGAGATCTCGCAGGCCCTGCCCGCCCTCGAGGGAACCGTCATGGAACTGCAGGACTGCGCGTTCCCGCTGCTCGCGGACGTGGAGATCGACTCCGACGCCCGCACGGTGTTCGACGGCGCTCAGCTCGCCTTGCTCGTGGGTGCCCGCCCGCGGGCCAAGGGGATGGAACGCAGCGACCTGCTTGAGGCCAACGGTGCGATCTTCACGGAACAGGGCCGAGCCCTCAACGACGTGGCCCACGACGACGTGCGCGTGGTCGTGACCGGCAACCCGGCCAACACCAACGCGCTGATCGCCCAGCGCAACGCCCCGGACATCCCCGAGTCCCGGTTCAGCGCCCTGACCCGGTTGGACCACAACCGGGCCGCGGCCATGCTCGCCGCTGAGACCAAAACCTCGGTCGCGACGGTCAAGAACCTCAGCGTGTGGGGCAACCACTCCGCCACGCAGTACCCGGATCTGGACCACGCGATGGTGGCCGGGCGGCCCGCCCTGGACCTGGTGTCCCGCAAATGGGTCACGGACACGTTCATCCCCACGGTGTCCCAGCGGGGTGCGGCGGTACTCCAGGCCCGCGGTGCGTCCTCCGCCGCATCCGCGGCGAGCGCGACGCTCGATCACGCCCGCGACCTCATGCTCGGTAACCGCCACGGGGACTGGACGTCCATGGCCGTGGTCTCCGACGGTTCCTACGGTGTCCCGGCCGGCCTGGTCAGCTCGTTCCCGGTCACCACGTCCGGGGGCGACTGGTCCGTGGTGCAGGGCCTGGAGATCTCCGAGTTCTCGCGTTCACGCATCGACGCGTCCGTGGCGGAACTCGAGTCCGAGCGCGACGCCGTGCAGCAACTGGGCTTGATCTGAGCCCGGCCCTGACCCGCACCGCCGTGTGCGGGGCGGGTCAGGAGTTCTCGGCCAGGGCGACGCGGAACGCTTGCTCGGCGGCGTCGGAGAAGGGGACGAAGACGACGGTGTCCACGGAGGTGTCCGCGGCGAGGACCGTGCGCACGGCGATCCGGGCGGCGTCGTCCAAGGGCCAGCCGTAGATCCCGGCGGAGACCGCGGGGAAGGCCACGGACACGGCGCCGATCTCGTCCGCCACGCGCAGCGACTCGCGGTAGCACGAGGCCAGGACGTCACTGCGATCGGTCTTCTTCGCGAACACCGGGCCCACCGTGTGGATGACCCACGTGGCGGGCAGGTCATACCCCTTGGTCGCCACGGCCCCGCCCGCGGGCAGCCCGTCCGGGAGGGTCGTCTCCCGCAACTGCTTGCACTCGGCGAGCAGCTGTTTCCCGGCGGCGCGGTGGATCGCACCGTCCACACCGCCTCCGCCCAGGAGCTTGGAGTTGGCCGCGTTGACGATCGCGTCCGCGTGGACCTTCGTGATGTCACCCTTGCGAATCTCGATGTTCATACGGCCACACTAGTCCCGCCCTGTCAGCGAGCCCCATGGGCCCCTAGGCTGGGAGCATGGCCGATCTCGAACTGTTCGACGATTCAGGGGTCCACACCGTCCTGTGCGTGGTGGCCCACCCGGACGACATGGAGTACGGGGGTTCGGCCGCCGTCGCCCGCTAGACCCGGCGCGGCGCGACGGTGAGCTACCTATTGTTGACCGCCGGGGAGGCGGGGATCCGGGACCGCGATCCGAGCGACGTCGGCCCGTTGCGGCGGGACGAACAGGAAGCGGCGTGCCGGGCCGTGGGGGTCACCGATCTGCGGATCCTGGACCTGCCGGACGGGACCCTCCAATACGGACTGGACCTGCGGCGCAGGATCGCGCGGGTGATCCGCGAGGTCCGCCCGGACACCGTGGTCACGATCGACTGGTCCGTGGAGGCCGGGTGGGGTCTCAACCAGGCCGACCACCGCGTGGCCGGGATGGCCGCGCTCGACGCCCTGCGGGACGCCGATAATCCGTGGGTGTTCCGGGAGCTGCTCGAGGACGAGGGGCTCGAGGCGTGGGGCGCCGAACGGTTGCTCGTCACGGGCGCGCAACCCGATCATGCGATCGAACTGTCCGAGGAGGACATCACCGCGGCGGTCGAGTCGCTGCGCTGCCACGAGCAGTACCTCGCCGCGCTGGACGGGCACCCGGATCCGCACGAGATGATCACGGGCATGACCGAAGGCGCCGGGCGCGCCGCGGGTGTGGACCACGCTCTCGGGGTGCGGGTCTTCCCACTCTGACGTCCTCGGAGTTGTCCGCAGAGACGTCACCAGGGGCGACGGCGCCCGTGCCCCCGCGGGACGCTGGCACTGGCGCCGTTCGCCTCCCCGCAATGTCTCGTAGCAGTCAGCCCCTCCCCTGGGCGCGCACGTCACGGGAACGGTCTCCCCCAGCGCGATGAGACACACCGCGACCACGTTGGTCCCGGCCACCCCGGTGAAGAACCCGAAGGCCCGGGCGGGGACGTGCAGGTCCTCGAGAACCCGCTGCGGATAGGCGAGCACGCGCCACGCGGTGAGGACCACGAGCATCGCCTAGACCGCGAGTGCGAACCCCATGACCACGGTGGTGGGTCCGTGGAATCCCAGGTGGTACGCCCCCACGGAGACGATGCCGGAGGCCATGACCACCGCAAAGCACGACCGCGGCAGGCTCGCCACATTGCTCTTCAGCGCACCCAGTGCCCGTCCGGTGATCCCTGCCGTGGCTGTGCCGCTCACGCATCCTCGACCGGGGCCGCATAGAACCACCGGCCTGCGCGCCTGGCGAACCGTGAGTTCTCGCGCAGCACGCCCGGACCGTCGGGACCGCGGTAGGTGGCCTCGAACTCGACGGTGCCGGCGGCGTCGTCCTCACCGCCTGCCTCCGTGTGCACGATCGTGAGCCCCGTCCATTCGACCCGGGGATCGCTCGCCGTGTCCGCGGGACGGTGCGCGGGGTGCCACGTGCGGAACAGGTGGTCGTCGTCGCCCGTGGCGAACGCAGTGTAGCGCGAACGCATGAGGGCCTCCGCGGTCACGGGCCACCGCTCGTGACGCACCGCGGGGCCGCAGCACTGTTCGAACGGGGCACCGGCGGGCAGCCCACCGCAGGGACAAACACTCATGCGCGGGAGTTTACCCCCGCGCTGCCCCCACCC
The DNA here is from genome assembly GCF_002338785.1 of Kocuria sp. UBA1838. NCBI lineage: Bacteria > Bacillati > Actinomycetota > Actinomycetes > Micrococcales > Micrococcaceae > Kocuria > Kocuria sp. UBA1838. The sequence continues at coordinate 212,572 of NZ_DDIY01000015.1, forward strand.
CTCGGGGTGCGACGTCGCCCTACCCGGCGCGTGCACGTGGCCTTCGCCGGTCGGGCCGCATGACAGCCGGGCGGTACGTCAGTGGGCGGCACGGGGGCCGCGGGTCCGACGATCGTCGTCGGGCACATCCCGCGGCCCGCCCCGTGCGGCCATGGCTCCGGCGGTCAGCGACCCGCGATCGAGTACCCCTGGACCGGGCCCTCCGTGTTGGGTTTCCACCCGAGGGCGGGTGCCACGTGCTTGGCGAAGTTCTCCAGGATGCGCAGGTTCAGCTCGGGGCCCAGCTGGCTCGGGATGGTGAGCATGAGGGTGTCGGCGGACATGACGGCGTCGTCGGCGCGCAACTGCTCGATGAGGACGTCCGGCGAATCGGCGTAGGTGCGCCCGAACGTGGAGGTGAACCCGTCGATCACGCCCACCTGGTCGCGGGACTCGCGCGC
>NZ_DDIY01000015.1:213210-222480 GCF_002338785.1 Kocuria sp. UBA1838
TACGCGTGTGGCCCGCCTTCGCGAAGGCCTCGCGGTAGCGGCGCAACTGATCGGCCTGTTGCGCGGCGAACGTACCCTCGTTGGCCTCCGTGAGCAGTGTGGAACTCATGAGGTTCACGCCCTGCTCGCCCGCCCACTCGGCGGTCCGGCCCGAACCGGCACCCCACCACACGCGTTCCGCGAGACCCGGTGATTGCGGTTCGATGGCGAGCCGTGCTCCCGCGCCGTACTGGGCGGGATCCGCGTAGGTCATGGGCTCACCCTTGATGGCCCGCAGGAACGTGTCGAAGTGCTCCCGGGCGATGTCCGCACCGCGCGGATCCGTGGAACCCAGGTAGCCGAACGCCTCCCACCCGCGCAGCGCGGGCTCAGGTGAACCGCGGCTCACGCCGAGGGCCACGCGGCCGTCCGCGATGAGGTCCAACTGGGCCGCTTCCTCCGCGAGGTAGAGCGGGTTCTCATAGCGCATGTCGATCACGCCGGTGCCCACCTCGATGTGGCGGGTACGGGCCGCAATGGCGCTCAGCAGGGGCATGGGGGACGCGGACTGGCGTGCGAAGTGATGCACGCGGAAGTACGCGCCGTTGACGCCCAGCGCGTCCGCGCCCTCGGCGATCTCGATCGCGTCCTTGAGGGCCTGACGAGCATCCGGGTCCGCGCCTCCACGCCCGGAACCGTAATGACCGAAACTCAGGAATCCGAAAGCCTTCATGACCGGTGCAACCGCGACCCCGCCCCTTTTATTTCCCGTGCAACTTCTTCCGCGATGAGCACGACGCCGCTCGGTGTCGATCGCACGCCGGCGTCCGGGCAGCCCGTGTCCGCGGGGGTGATTTTCCAGCGGCCCGCGCGCGCGGCGTCGTCGCACCCCGGAATCGGCCCCGCGGGGGCAGTTCACGGGGTCAGGCCTCGCCAGACTCCTCCTCCCCTGAGGCGGGGGCCGCGGCGAGGGCCATGAAGTCGTCGAGCATCTCACGCGTGAGCAGGCCCGTGAACGTGTTGCGCTGGCTCACGTGGTAGCACCCCACGAGTCGCACCGTGCGGCCTTCCGGCGTGCGCAACCGTGCCACGGCACCGTGGCCGAACTTCGGGCGCGGTCGGGGCACGTCCCAACCCATGCGCGCCGCGGCGGCCAGGGTCGTGTGCCACGCGATGCCCCCGAGCGCGAGCATGCTCTCAAGATGTGGGAGCAGCGCGATCTCCCGCTCGAACCACCCACTGCACGCCGCCTTCTCGTCCGGTGCGGGCTTGTTGGCGGGCGGCGCGCAGCGCACCGGGGCGATCATCCGCACGCCGCGCAGCGTCTGCCCGTCCCCCGCGGTGCTCACGGTCTCGTTCGCCGCGAACCCCGCGCGGTACAGCGCCGCGTAGATCCAGTCCCCGGCACGATCCCCCGTGAACATGCGACCCGTCCGATTGCCGCCGTTCGCCGCGGGCGCGAGTCCCACGATCACGAGCCGCGCCATGGGGTCCCCGTAGGACGGCACCGGGCGGCCCCAGTACGGCTCCCCCGCGAACGACGCCCGCTTGTGCTCGGCCACGTCCTCCCGCCACTCGACGAGCCGCTCGCACGTGCGACACACGCTGCACAGGGCGTTGAGCTGCTCGACGTCGCTCGCCCCCGCCGCGAGCTCACGCACCCGGGCGGCGTCGCGGGCCACGGGTGTGTCCGCTCGCGCGGGGTCCTCCGGCCACCCGGTCCCGGGCGGCACCGGGGACGGGAAGAGCCGCCCGGTGAGCGGGTGGGGCAGGAGCGTCTGGGGGTTCTCAGCCATGCGGGTGCCTGTCTCAAGGGTGCGAGTGGGTGTGGAAGGGTGCGGAAATGCGGTGACGTGCGGCGCGGAGCGGCGGGCCGCCCGAGCCGGTCCGCGCCGGTCGCGAGCGTCGTCGTCCCCGCCCCGAGCGGAACATATAGGGAATGACCGAGGCGAGCACGCGACGTCGGGCCCGCGGCTCAGAGCAGGGTGTCCTCCCCGAGCCGGCGCAGGATCTGCCGGCGCCAGCGCTGTGGGAACTCCGGGGCGCGGGTCAGCGCACGGTAGGCGTCCGGGTCCGCCATGCCGGCGTTCATGATGCGCACGACATCGCTCACGGACACCGCGCCCGACGGCCGGCTCGTGAACTCGAACGTGTCCCCCGCGGCCACGTGACCTTCGCGCAGGACCCGCAGGTAGAACCCCGTGCGGCCGGTGTCCTCCATGTCCCGGGGCAGCTGGGCGTCCTGCCACCTGCGGGACACCGTGGCGCACGGCGTGCGGGGCTGGGTCACCTGGACCACCGCGGTGCCCACCCGGTACACGTCCCCCAGGTGGACCTGATCCTCCGTGGCGCCGCGCAACGTGAGGTTCTCGGAGAACGCTCCGGGGCCCAGATCGCGGCCCTCGCGGCGCCACGCGTCGTAGTTCTCATGGGGATAGCAGCACACGGCCTTCTCGGGACCGCCGTGCACCGGGATGTCCCCTTGCTCGTCGCCGATGAATCCCGTGGCGCTCAGGAACACCCGGTCCGTGCGGGCCTCCTTGTCCGCGGCGGTGTCGAAGGCCTTGCCGCCCCAGCGCTGCCGCCGCACCGCGCCGGTGTGCAGTGCGACCACCGCGGCATCCGTGACCGTCAGTTGTGGATTCTCCATGGGTCCTCCTGATCCCGGGGACTGCTCACCGGATGGGGTATGGGCGCCGCTCGCGCGGTCCGGCCGGTCCGCCCGCCTGTCAGTTGCTTCACGACCCGCGGCGTCTCGCGCTGCCGCGTGCTGCTTCGTGCGCCGCGCGTGGCTCGTTGCTCGTTGCTCGTTGCTCTTTGCTCGCTGTGATTCATGCGTGCGCCGGGACACAGTCCGGACAGTACACCCGGGCCCCGGAGGCCGTGCAGTCCTCGCAGCACAGGAACAGCTGCCGGCATGTGGGTTCCGCGCAGTTCACGAACGTGGGTGTCGCCGTGCCGCATTCCTCGCAGCGGCCCAGCGAGCGCGCATCAGGGGAGAATTCCATGTGCATACGCTTGTCGAAGACATAGAGGGAGCCGTCCCACAGTCCGTGGTCCCCGTACTGCTCGCCGTAGCGCACGATCCCGCCGTCCAGCTGGTACACGTCCCGGAATCCCCGGTTCTTCAGCAGCACGCTCAACACCTCGCAGCGCACTCCCCCGGTGCAGTAGGTCACCACGTGCTTGTCCTTGAGGTGGTCGTACTTCCCGGAGTCGAGTTCGCGGATGAAGTCCCGCGTGGTGCCCGTGTCGGGGACGACGGCGTCCCGGAACCTCCCAATCCGCGCCTCCAGCTCGTTGCGACCATCGAAGAACACCACGTTTTCCCCGCCCCGGTCCACGAGCTGGTGCAGTTCGCGGGGTGTCAGGTGGGTGCCACCGCCCTGGACCCCGTGCTCCGTGACCGTGATGACGTCCGGGGCGTGGAAGGACACGAGCTCGGGGCGCACCTTGACGCTCAACCGGGGGAAGTCGTCCCCGCGGCCGTCCGACCACTTGACGTCCGCATCCTTGAACGGGACGTACTCCCGCAGCCCGCGGACGTACCGTTTCACGTCCTGGATGTCCCCTCCCACCGTGGCGTTGATCCCCTGTGCGGAGACGATGATCCGCCCCGTCACATTGCTGCTCCGCGCCAGGTTCAGCTGCCACAACCGCACCGCCTCCGGATCCGGCAAGGGTGTGAAGACGTAGAACAGCACGATCTTGGGGAGGGACATGACTCCAGCGTAGATCCCCGCTCCGACCGAACATCTATGCCCCGAAAAAGCCGTTCCCGGCCGATCCCGCGGTCGTTCCGGGGCATGTGTGTTGTGGAGTGGGATTGCCGCGGGGGTGTAAGGCGGGGGATGTGGGGCGGGGTGCGGGTGCGCGTGGCCCTCGCTGGATTGGATACAGCCGTGGGGAGGGCCGCACCTGTCACCGACCCGGCGGTGTGGGGCTCACAGGTCCCGCGATCCGTGCTCCGCGCGGTGGACGCCCGACTTGATGAGCCGCCAATGACCCACCGGCGCCGAACCTCCGGCACATCGTTCTAGGGAGCACCATGTCCACCGCGTCCGTTTCCGTCGGCGCCCCCAGCGCTCATCGTGATCTTCTCCCTGCTGGCGGGTCGCAACGCGTCCAAGTCATGGACCAACGAGGCGCCCGCGAAGGACGTCTCCCCCCGCCGGCTGACCGTTCCCCGCGTACCGGGACGCAGCGGCGTTGTCCGCCGTTCGCGTGAGCCCCCGGGTCCGGACCTGTCGGCGCGGTCCGCTCCGGTGTCACACCCGACGACGCCGCCGCACCCCTCCCCGCTCGCGACGCACGTGTCTGCCCGTGGCGGGTCTGCGGCGCAACCGTGCCAGCGCCCCGGGGCCGAGGTTCGCGGGGCCGGGCAGGCGCCACCCGAAACGGCGCGCTGCGACGCTGACCACGGCGCTGAGGACGATGGCCCCGGCCATACCGGCGGTCTCGTGACCCAGGCCCGCGAGCAGCGCCATGAGGCCACTCGAGAGCAGGGCGCTCGTGGCGTAGAGGGTGTTCCCGCCGAAGATGGCGGGCAACCGGCCCACGGCGATGTCCCGGATCATCCCCCCGCCCACGGCGGTGACGACCCCCAGCAGGATGGCCGGTGGCCATGCGAGCCCGGCACCCAGGGCCTTGACGGTGCCCGTGGCGGCCCAGCACCCCACCGAGAGACAGTCGGCCACGAACAGGGCGCGCATCGTCCAGCGGTGACCGAAGACCATGAGGTAGGCGATCACCGCGCCGGCGAGCGCGGAGGTGAGGTAGGCGGGGTTGGTCAGCGCCACCGGGAAGCCCTGTTGCAGCAGCGTGTCCCGCAGCATGCCGCCGCCCAGTCCGGAGACGATGGCGAGCACCGTGAATCCCACGAGGTCCATGCGCAATTGGCGGGCCACGACGCCGCCCAGGATCCCGTTGGTCAGCACGCCCAGCAGATCCACGGCGCTGAAGACGGATGCCGCCTCGATGCTCACTGCGTGTTCTCCCGTCGACCCGTTGCGTGAACGGGGACCAGCATAGGGGCCGATCGGCGCACCGGGCGGCAACCGGCACGTCGATCGGTTACGCGGGTGGGAACCCCGGCTGCCCGTGGTGCACCCCGTGGGGGTATCGGTGCACGTCAGAGCGGATCCGAAGATTCACCCGGGAGCAATCCACGGGTCACCCACGGCGCCGATCATGAGGTCATGACTCTTCAGAACGGCCCCTTGAACCGTCGTCAGCTCATGAGCGGGGCCGCCCTGGCCGCCGCCGTGACCGCCGTCCCCTCCGCCGCGCTCGCCCATGACAAGCCCTCTCGCGGGCCGGGGCTCGTGGTCGAGCGCCTCACCCTCCCGAGCGGGGTGGCCAGTGGCGACGTCACCTCCGACTCCGCCGTGCTGTGGGCACGATCCTCCGGCGCGGGGCGCTTGCACGCCGTACTGCGGGCCACCGCGGCGGACGGCACCGTCCTGCGCGGGCGCCACGCCACCAAGCTGCACCTCGTGAGCGGGTGGGCCCACCCCGGGACCGACCACACGGCCAAGATCCTGGCCCGGAAGCTTCCCGCCGGAACCCGCTTCGACGTGACGTACCGTTTCGAGGACGACTCCGGACGCATGGGTGAGCGACTCACGGGGTCGTTCACGACCGCCCCGGAGCGTACGAACCGCCGCGGTCAGTGCGCTCCCCAGTCCTTCGTATGGACCGCTGACACCGCCGGTCAGGGCTACGGCATCAACCCGGAGATCGGAGGCATGCGCGGTTATGCGGCAATGCATGCCACGCGGCCCGATTTCTTCCTGCACTCCGGGGACACGATTTACGCGGACAACCCCCTGGAGCCCACGCGCCAGGTACCGGGTGAACCGCTGTGGCGCAATGAGGTCACGGAGGAGGTCTCCAAGGTCGCCGAGACGCTTGCCGAGTTCCGGGGCCGCCACCGCTACAACATGATGGACACCAACCTGCGGGCCATGTACGCGGAGGTCCCCGTGATCGCGCAGTGGGACGACCACGAGACCACCAACAACTGGTGGCCCGGTGAGGTCCTGGACGACCCGCGGTACACGCAGGTCTGGGACGTGGACACCCTGGCCGCCCGCGGTCGGCAGACGTGGCAGGAGTACATGCCCATCGCCGACTCCCGCGCACTGCGCCGCGGCACCGGTTTCGAGCCCGCGCGCATCCACCGCAAGATCGCCCGGGGCCCTCATCTGGACGTCTTCGCCCTGGACATGCGCACGTTCAAGAGCGAGAACACCAATGGGCTGGAGTCGCACGAGACGGAGATCCTGGGCGAGGAACAGACCCGGTGGTTGATCCACGAGCTGTGCCGGTCCCGGGCCACGTGGAAGGTCATCGGCAACGACCTCCCCCTGGGTCTGGTGGTCCCGGACGGGAAGGGACAGGAATCCATCTCCAACGCGAACCACGGTGCACCACTGGGCCGTGAGCTGCAGCTGGCCCGCGTGCTCAAGGCGATCAAGGACCACCGGATCAAGAACGTGGTGTTCCTCACCGGGGACGTGCACTACTGCGCGGCCCACCACTACTCTCCGGAGCGGGCGGCGTTCAAGGACTTCACGCCGTTCTGGGAGTTCGTGGCCGGGCCCATCAACGCCGGTTCCTTCGGCCCCAACGAATTGGACCGCACGTTCGGCCCCCGCGTGGACTTCCAACAGGCCGGTCCGCCCATGGGCTCCCCGCGCTCGGGCGAGCACCAGTACTTCGGACACGTGAACGTCGCGGGGGACGGCAGCGCGTTCACGGTGCGCCTCATCAACGCCAACGGCACCACGGTCTACACCCGCACGCTCACCCCGCAGCGGTGACCGCGCGGCGCCAGCGGACACCCCGCTGGCGTGGTGTTCCGTGGTCCACGGATGCGCCAGGATAGGAGCATGAACGACACCCTGCCCGGTTACACCGTCCTGGACGGCCCGCCCACGATCCCGGACTACCTGACGCTGCGCCGTGAGGCGGGGATGAGCCGCAAGACCGAGGAACAGGCCGCGGCCGGGATCGGCGGCGCGTGGGCGGCGATCCACGCGATCCACGACGAGTCCGGTGACACCGTGGGCATGGGCCGGGTGATCGGGGACGGCGGGTGGTACTTCCACGTGATCGACATGGCGGTGTTGCCGCCGCATCAGTGCAGGGGCATCGGCTCCGCGGTCCTGCGCGCGCTGCTGGATCGCATCCGCCGCGACGCACCGCCGGGCGCGTACGTGTCCCTCATGGCGGATGAGCCCGGGCGTCCGCTGTACGAGCGGCACGGGTTCGCGGACCCCGCGCCGCGGACCATCGGGATGAGCCTGTCCATGGATCGCGGCGCGCATGACTGAGCGTCCCCCCGCTCCGGGAAATCCGGGGTCCGCCCCACAGGACGACGACGCCGCCGTCCCGGGTCACGCCGTTTCAGATCGCTCCGCCCCGCCCCCGTCCGACGCACCCACCGCACCCCGGTGGGACGCACCGTGCGGGCGGATCATCGGATGGCGGGACGGGCCAGTGGACCGGGCCACCGGGATCCGGTACGCGAACGCGGGGCGTTTCGAGCGACCGCGGCCCGTCGCGGCGTCGGCGGCGGAGCTCCACGCGACCGAACCGGCGCCCGCGTGCCCGCAACCACCCATGCCGTTCCTGGACGACGTCGTGGGCAGCAACATCGGAGAGCTGCCCCAGGACGAGGACTGCTTGCGCATCTCCGTGACCGTGCCTGCGAACACGCCGCCGGACGCCGGGCTGCCCGTGATGGTGTGGATCCACGGCGGGTCGTACGCATCCGGCGCGGGGGACGCGCCGTTCTACGACCCGCGCGCGCTCGTGAGCGAACAGCGCGTGGTCGTGGTGAACGTGACGTACCGACTGGGGCTGCTCGGTTTCCTGGGCGACGGCGCGGACATCCCCGCCAACCTCGGGTTACTGGACATGATCGCCGCCCTGCGCTGGACGCGCGAGAACATCGCCGCGTTCGGCGGCGACCCGGCCAACGTCACGGCGTTCGGTCAGTCCGCGGGCGGGGACGCCGTCGCGCACCTCATGATCGCCGACGGCGCTCGGGGCCTGTTCCGCCGTGCCGTCATCCAGAGCGCGCCGTTCGGCCTATTGGCCGGGCGCGCCACGATGAGCGAGCTCATGGCCACGACCGCGAGCACGCTGGCCCGGGACGCGTCGCTCGATGACATCCGCACGATGCAACAGCGCGTGGCCAAGGCCGCCACGCGGTTCGGACTCAAGGGCCAGATGCCGTTCGGACTGCAGTACGGCCACGACCCGCTGCCGCCGGAATCCGAACTGGACCGCCACTGGCGCGAGGCCGCCCCACACGTGGAGGTCCTCGTGGGCAACACGACCCGCGAAGCCGCGCTGTTCACCGCGCGCATCCCCCCGCTACTCCGGCGGATGAACCACCCCCGCAAATCCCGCGGTGTGGAGCGGATCCTGATCAGCCCGTTCACCCAGCGGCTCTACGGACGGGGTGCCCGCCGGTTCGCGCAACGCCATGTCCACTCGGGTGGCACGGGAGCGCGCTACGAGTTCTCATGGGGCGTGGGGCGCAGCCCGATCGCCGCGGCGCACATCTCCGAGCTGCCCCTGCTCTTCCCGGGCCCGGCGTGGGAGCGCACCCCCATGGTCGAGGGACACACGTGGGCGGACGTCCTCGCCGACGGCGCTCGCTTACGCCGCGCGTGGGCGGACTTCGCGCGGGGCGAGCCCGTCACGAGTGATTCCCGCGCGGGGCTGCGGGTATTCCCGCCGGATACGGGTCGTGCCGTCTGAACCGGGTGGCTCGAGAACACGGGTCACTCGACGGCGTCGGGCGTGAACAGGTCCTCGATCCGGCACTCGAACACGGCGGCGAGCCGGAACGCCAAGGGCAGGCTGGGGTCGAACCGGCCGCGTTCGATTGAGATCACGGTCTGGCGGGAGACGCCCAGCAATTGCGCGAGGTGGGCCTGCGACCACGACCGGTCTCCCCTCCGCTCCGCGATCCGGTTGTCCACTAGGCCCCTCGCCTGTTGAGCACCGCGTAGCGGATGGCGGCATCGGCCATGACGAACACGAGCAACAGCACCAGGAGGGTCGAGCCCGCGATCTCGAATCGTGTGAGGGCCAGGACGACGCAGCCCAGCCCGGCCACGATCAGGAAGTCGTGGAAGGCGCCCGAGGCCGCCTTCTCGTACCACTGGCCCTCCACGTTGTCCTCCGCGTGGGGATCGGACTTCACCGTGTACCGGGAGACGAACACGAACCAGGACAGGGCGAACATGGGCCCGGCGGTGCACACCGCGAAGA
>NZ_DDIY01000015.1:222744-227969 GCF_002338785.1 Kocuria sp. UBA1838
CTACAGTCAAGTGTGCTTGACACCCGATGTCAAGGGTGTTTGACATCCCGAGGTTCAACGCTTCGAGGGGTGTCCTCCGGGTCGACGGCGATGCCCGCGGCGCGGGCGATGTCACCGTAGATCCGCGCGAGGTCGTCCAGGGAGCTGTGGGCGTTGAGACCGCTGGGGTTGGGTGCCACGAACAAGTCGGTGCCCGGCCACGGTGAATCCTGCCGACCCGTCACGGCCTTGGGGCGGTCGAAGGCCGCGCGGTACGCGGTGATGCCGAGCACCGCGACCACGGCGGGATGCTTCGCGCGGACCAGTCGGTCCAGCCGCTGTGCCCCCTCGTGGAACTCCTCCGCGGTGAGCTCGTCCGCCCGCGCGGTGGCCCGGGGACACACGTTGCTGATCCCGATCCCCCGGTCGGTCAGCTGCGCCAGTTCCTCCGGGACGTAGCCGTCGGCCGCGTTGATCAGGGTCGGGGTGATCCCTGCGCGGTGCAGCGCCGGGTAGAACCGGTTACCCGGCCGGGCGAAGTGCGCACCGGTCGCGGCGGTCCACAGCCCCGGGTTGATTCCCACGAACAACAGCCGCAACGGCTGGGGCAGCAGATCCGGGACGGTGCGATCCCGGTAGGAGTCGAGTTCGGCGCGTGAGAATCCCATGGTGGATCATGCTAGGCCGCGGCACCGACGGCCCGGATCGATGCCGGGACACAGCTGGGACGCTCGCGACAGGACGCCCCTCCGGGGGAGCGGATGGAGCCGCGGCGGGACGACCCTCCGGAGGAGCAGACCGCGCAGCGCGAGCACACCGGGCCGCAACCCGCGCGGCTCACGTCGCGGGCGGCGTCGGCCCCGTGGATGGCAGACGCCCCGTGCACACGGCCGCCGCACCGGCGAGGATCACAAGGCCCATCCCGATGATCTCCGCAGGGCCCAGCACCTGCCCCAGGATCACCCAGCCCACCAGAGCGGCGACGGCCGGTGCCAGGCTCACCAGGATCGAGAACGTCTCGGCGGCCAACCGACGCAGTGCCGCGAGTTCGAGGGCGTAGGGCAGCGCCGAGGACAGCAGCGCCACCGCGAGCCCCACGAGCAACACGTGCGGCTCGAGCAGCGCCGCTCCACCGCTCGCGATCCCCAAGGGCGCCGCGAGCACCGCGCCCATCACCATGGCCCATGCGAGCCCCTGGGTCCCCGGAAAACTGCGCCCCGCCTGCCGGGACATCAGGATGTACACGGCCCACATCGCGGCCGCAGCTATGGCGAAGAACAAGCCCGCCAGGTCGGGCACCCCTGAGCCCGGGCCCACACCACTCAGCAGCACGACGCCCGCGAGCGCCAGGGCGGCCCACAGCACCCCGCTCCACTTCCGGGACAGCATCACGGACAGCGCGAGCGGTCCGAGCAGTTCGATGGTCACCGCGATCCCGAGTGGCAATCGCGCGATCGCCTGGTAGATCAACAGGTTCATCCCACCGAGGGCCACCCCGAACGCCAGCACGACCCCGATCGTGTGCCGCGTGAGCCCCGCCGGGGAGGGTCGCACGACGGCGCACAGCACCACCGCGGCAATGACCAGTCGCAGGAACACGGCACCCGTGGCGCCCACGTGGTCGAACAGGCTCACGGCGATCGCCGCGCCCGTCTGCGTGACGAACGCCGCGGCGACCACGAGCAGCACGCCCTGCGCGGACGAACCACCGCTCTCCCGGGCCGTCGGTGAGGTCGTGGGATTCACGGCGTCCACGCTACGCGGTACCTGGTCAGCTCGCGACGACGCCGCTGCGCTCGCGTCCCGCGCGGGTGTCGAGTGCCCGGGTGCCCCGGTAGCGACCCCGGACCAGGGCGATGATCCAGATCACCAAGGTCACGGCCGCGAGGACGAACGCCGCGGTTCCCACCACCTGGGACTCGGGTCCGCTGGAGGTGCGGGCCACCCCGATCCACACGAGCGCCCACACCACGGCCGCGGCCACGGTGAAACGCGGACCCAGGAGCCGGGCGGAGACGGCGGTGAGGAGCACGCAGCCACGCGGCGTTGAGCACCATGGACACCCCGGCGAGCCAGCCGATCCGGCGCTCCCGGGTGGTCTCGGCCACGCTGGGCAGCCACTGCCGCACGGTGTAGAGGAACAGGCCCACGTAGATCACGGACCAGATGGAGAACGCGGTGCCCGCCGGGGCGATCAGGGTCGCGTCCGAGTCCAGGGCCCCGCCGGCGGTGTTCGCCACCGAGGTCCCGATCACCCCGACTCCCACGAGTGTCCCGACGATGCAGAACACCCCGCTCAGGGTCACGAAGATTCTGCGGCCGAGGTCGGAGTGCATCCGGGGTGCTCCTTTGGTCGTGGAGTGTCAACCCTACCGACCGCGGCGGTGCCGCCCTCGCGTGTTAACCGCGGGTTCGCGGCATCAGTACGTCCTCGAGCCAGGAGCGGGCCGCGCGGATCGGCGGCACCGCGCGGGATCAGCGCTCCGCGAGCAGGAACGTGCGTAGCGCGGAGATGACCTCGTCCGGGCGGTCCGCGTGCACCCAGTGGCTCGCGCCGCGCACCGTGATCCGCACGGTTCGCGGGAACAGCGCGCGCATCGCGGGGACGTCGCTGTCCTGGACGTAGTCGGAACGCTCCCCCGCGATCCACAGGACGGGCCCCGTGAAGGTGCGCCCGGCGACGTCGTCCGAGGGCCAGTCCCCGATGACACCCAGCTCGGCGTGGAGCAGACCCAGGTTGGGCTGCCACCCGAAACCACCGTCCCGGTGGCGCAGGTTCTGGAGGAGGAAACCGCGCACGTGGTCCTCGGGGATCTCGGGGCGCAGCGCGGCGTTGGCCTGGGAGCGGTGGGTGACGTCGCTCAGGTCCAGGCGCTGCAGGGCGTCCAGCAGGTGCTCGAACTCGCCCCGCCCGGCACCGGACTCCTGCGCGCCCACCGGGGAGATGTCCACGACCACGAGCCGGCGGACCAGCTCCGGGTGGCGCAGGGCCAGGATCATGGCGACCTTACCGCCCATCGAGTGGCCCACGACGTCCACAGGACCGTCCGCGGCGAAGGACTCGCGCAGCTCGGCGGCCACGGTGTCGGCCATGTCCGCGTAGCCGAACTCGTCCGTCCACGCGGAGTCCCCGTGATTGGGCAGGTCCACGAGCAGACTGCGGAACTCGGGTCGCAATCCCTTGGCGATGTTCGTGAAGTTCTTGCCGCGGCCGAAGAGCCCGTGCAGGAACACGACGCGGTGCGCGCCGTCTCCCACGAGCGTGGTCTTCACGAGGGGTTTCTGGTCCTGGGGCACGGGCCCAATCTACTGCGCGCGCCCACCGGGCCCCAAAGCGGACACCGCCCCGCACGCGGCGTGGCTGCCGGGTGCGGGGCGGTGGATCCGGGACGTCCCGGATGAGGACGGATCAGTTCTGCGAGCCCTTGAGCCGTTCGATGTGCTGGGACGCCTCCGCCTTGGTGAGATCCGCGGGCAGTTCCTCCCCGGCCTGCTTGGCGAGGGTGTCCAGGTAGGACTTCTGGGACGCGGTCATGGGCTCGTCGCCGCTGACCCAGGTCGAGGGGTCCTTCTCGAGGGATGAGTCCTGGGCGTCACCGGTCGCACCGATGGTCTCGCCCTGGGGCGCGCCGTTGGCGGCCTGGTCGGGCAGGGCGCCGTCCGGGGTGCCGTTCTCGAGCGGGGGCTGTCCGCCCTGGGGGTCCTGTGCGGGGGTTTCGGTCATGACTGCTCCTTCGCTGGGTCTCGCGCCGGATCACCGGCTGTCGTGGTGTCGACGCTAGCCCCCGCCCCGCCTCCCCGCGAGGAGGTTTCGCTCACGGCGCGCAAGGTGCCTCCGTTCGTACCGATCCGCGGCGGGTGGTCACCGCACGATGCTGCGGTTGCTCCCGTCCTCGCGCCGCGTCCAGCCCTTGGCGTCCAGGTGTTCGAGCAGCGGCACGGCCACCCGGCGCGTGGTACCCCACGCCTGCCGCGCCTGGCTCGTGGTGAAGGGCTGGGGCAGCCGCGCGAGCTCGCGCATCGCGAGCGCGGGCGCGGTGGGCAGCAGGACGACGTCGCCGGGTAACCGCAGCACCCGACCGAGCCGCTGCGCCGTCGCGAGTTCCCTCGGGCCGAGGCGCAGCTCCTGCAGTTCGTACGCCTCGGGCGCCGCGAACGGCTCCGCGCGCAAGCGCTTCTCGAGCGCGGCGATCGCCGCCTCCGCGGTGCCGAGCCCACCGCCGCGACCGGGGACCGTGATGTACCCGTCCCGTTCCGTGAGCTGCGCCCGGGCCACGACTGTGTCCAGGAGCCGACCGCCCGGTTCGCCGAGCGCTGTGCGGGCCGCGCCCCGGGGCAGTCCCGGGGCCAGGGGGTCGCGCTCGTGCGCGGCCTCGACCGCCGCTCGCAACTGCGTGGCCCACTCCGTGAGCCGGGGCACGTGGATCCACCATCCGTCCGCCACCACGACGTCGCCGGAGGGCGTCTCGTCCGCCGCGAACCCCAGCAGCCGCAACCGCTCGGTGCTCACCGCCCCGTACTTGACGGTTTCCGCCACGGGGTCGCCGTGGTCGGCGATGCCCGCGAGCCGAGCGGCCTCCCGGGCGGCCGCACCGCGCCGGTCCAAGGTGGGCGGGTCGACGTCGAGCACACGTGCACCCCCGACCGCGACCTGCGCCCCGGGACTGCGCAGCACGAGCCGGTCCCCCGGCACGAGGGTCATCTCGTGGTCCAGCTGCAATCGGGCGTGATCGGCATCGAGCGGTCGCAACCGAGCGCCCACGCCGGCCGTTCCCGCGTGCACCACGATCTCGGCGGGCAGTTCGTCGAACGGAGCACCCCGCTCACGGCGGACCTCGATGACGCCCGCGCTCGGCCACGCGTCCGGGGCCACGAGCACGTCCCCACGGTGGATCGCGTCCTTGCTCGTGCCCCGCAGGTTCACGGCCACGCGGTGGGTGGGTCCGATCCGCGCCACGGAATCATTCTGACTCTGGATCGAGCGCACGGCGACCTCTTGCTTTCCCGCTCGACCGCGCAGGGTCAACCGGTCACCCGTGTGCAGGGTCCCGGCGGTCAGGGTCCCGGTGATCACGGTCCCGGCACCGGAAATCGTGAAGGCCCGGTCGATCCACAACCGGATCCTGGCGTCCGGGTCCGGGCCGGGCACGCGGGAGAGCACCGCGTCCAGCGTGTCCCGGAACTCGTCGAGTCCGGTTCCCTTCCGCGCCGAGACGGCCACGGCGGGAGCGTCCGCGAGACCCGTG
>NZ_DDIY01000015.1:228127-242174 GCF_002338785.1 Kocuria sp. UBA1838
CGGGACTGGGCCTGCCAGCCCTCGTCCGCAGCCACCACGAAGCACACCACCGGAGCCGGGCCCACACCGGCAAGCATGTTGCCCAGGAACCGCTCGTGCCCGGGGACGTCCACGAACGCCACATGCCTCCCCGAGGGCAGCTCGGTCCACGCGAACCCGAGGTCGATCGTGAGCCCGCGTCGCTTCTCCTCGTCCCACCGGTCCGGTTCGATCCCCGTGAGTGCTCGGACCAAGGTGGACTTGCCGTGGTCCACGTGACCGGCCGTGGCCACGACGTACATCAGCCCACCTCCGCGAGCGCCGCGCGCACGGCGGCGAGCAGGTCGGTGTCCCGCTCCTCGGGGACGCAGCGGGGGTCCACGAGGCACGCGCCGTCGTGCACGCGCGGCAGCACGGCTGGCGTGCCGAGACGCAACGGGCGCGCGGCGGCCTCCGGGAGCCGCACGGCCCAGCCGGGCAGCGGGACACCGGGAGCACCACCCCCACCCACGCGACCATCGTGCTCCACGACGTCGGCCCCCACCGCGGCGGCCAGGGCCTCCGCGCGCTCACGCACGCGCTGCGGGTCCGCGTGCAGGGCGCTCGCGACGGGGGTGGGACCGCCCCGCAGGGTGGCCTCGAGGGCGGCGAGGGTCAGTTTGTCCGCGCGCACGGCCCGGGCCAGCGGGAAGCGCGCAAGGCGGCGGATCGTCTCGGTGCGCCCGAGCAACAGACCCGCCTGGGGCCCGCCGAGCAACTTGTCCCCGCTCGCGATCACGGCGTCCGCGCCGGCCTCGAGCGCTTCCGACAGACTCGGCTCGTGGGGCAGCGCGGGATCCGGCGTGAGCAGGCCGCTACCCACGTCCACCACGAGCGCCACCCCGTGCTCGTCCGCGAGCGCCCGCAGCTCCCCGAGCGGCACCGAGGACGTGAAGCCGTCCACCCGGAAGTTGCTGGGGTGGACCTTGAGGATGCACCCGGTCTCCGGACCCATGGCGTCCCGGTAGTCGGCGCGGTGCGTGCGGTTGGTGGTCCCCACCTCGCGCAGCCGCGCACCCGTGGATTCCATGAGGTCGGACAAGCGGAACCCGGCACCGATCTCCACGAATTCGCCCCGGCTGATCAGGACCTCGCGCCCAGCGGCCAGCGCGGTCGTGGCGAGGACCAACGCCGCGGCACCGTTGTTGACGATCAGCGCATCCTCGGCGGCGGGGCACGCGTCGAGCAGTGCCTGCCGCGCGGCGACACCCCGGCCGGAGCGCTGCCCGGTGGTCAGGTCCAGTTCCACGTCCACGTAGCCGGAGGCGTCCTGCAGGGCCTGGCGGGCGGCATCGGAGAGCGGAGCGCGGCCCAGGTTGGTGTGCACAACCACGCCCGTGGCGTTGAGCACCGGGGTCAATGAAGACGCGCCGCGCGCCGAGAGCTCGGTGACGACGGCGCTCGCGACGTCCTCGGGCGCGATCTCCCCCGCGCGTGCCCGGGCCTGCGCGGCCGTGATCGCGGCCCGCACCGCCGCGGCCCCCAGCCCGGCTCCCACGGACCCGATGCGAGGATCCGCGAGCAACCGGTCGGTACGGGGGATGCGGCTGCGGGGATCCGCTGCACTCACGGCAACTCCTCGGGATCTGTGGCGGGCGAGTGCTCAAAAAGTGGCGGAGGCGGACGGGAATCGAACCCGCCAGACCGAGCTGCTCGGTCTCACCGGTTTTGAAGACCGGGGCGCCCACCAGGACACGTACGCCTCCGGGAGCGAATGTATCACCGCACTCGGACGCCCTCGGTCGTCATGCCCCAGTAGCCTGTCCGTCCCCACTCCTAGACTGGACGCATGACTCCCGAAGCCGCCCGCCCGTCCACGACGTCGCACCCGTCCGGGACCGGGATCGGCCGTCTCACGAGCTACGCCCACGGCGGTGGCTGCGCCTGCAAGATCCCGCCGGGCGAGCTCGAGGACGCCGTCAAGGGACTCACGGGCCAGAACCCCCCGGACGTCCTCGTGGGCCTGGACGACGGCGACGACGCCGCGGCCGTCCTCGTGCGCCCCGACCTCGCGGTGCTCTCGACCGCCGACTTCTTCACCCCCGTGGTGGACGACGCCCGCGACTGGGGCCGGATCGCCGCGGCGAACGCACTGTCCGACATCTACGCGATGGGCGGCGCCCCCGTGGTCGCGATCAACCTCGTGGGCTGGCCCCGTGAGCTGCTGCCCATGAGCCTAATGTCCGAGGTGCTGCAGGGCGGCCTGGACGTGGCCGCGCTCGCGGGCTGCCCCGTGATCGGTGGGCACTCGATCGACTCCCCCGAACCCACGTACGGCATGGCGGTCACCGGTACCGCAGATCCCGAACGCCTCATGCGCAACGACGCCGCCCGGCCTGGTCTGCCCATCACCCTGACCAAGCCGATCGGGGTGGGACTACTCAATAACCGGCACAAGACCACGGGCGAGGTGTTCCCCGCCGCGATCGAGACCATGACCGCGCTCAATAAGGATGCGTCCCGCGCAGCCCTTGCGGCCGGGGTGCGTGCGGCAACGGACGTGACCGGTTTCGGTCTGCTGGGCCACCTGTACAAGATGTGCCGGGCCTCCGGGGTGGCCGCCACGCTCGACGCCTCCGCGGTTCCGCTCGTCGACGGCGCCGCGGACGCCCTGCGGGACGGTTTCGTCTCGGGTGGTACCCGCCGCAACCTGGACTGGGTGCGGCCGTTCCTGTCCGCGGGATCGGGAATCACGGAGGACCAGCTGCTCCTGCTCGCGGATGCCCAGACGTCGGGCGGACTGCTCGTGGTCGGGGAGGTCCCCGGCTATCCCGTGATCGGGGAGACCACCGAGGTTCCCGCCGACGGCGATGCGCTCATCACCGTGCGCTGAACGCGCCGCTCAACTCAACCCGTCGCGCGAACCGGTCGTCCGACCGGTTCGCGCGACGGCATGCGCGGTCGTCCCGAGCATGTGTTCGCACGTGAGCGGGACAGCCCTCCGCCTCGGAAGACTCAGCCGGCGGTCGTGATCGAATCGTCGGTGATCCCGGCGGCGCGGCGCTTCTCGAGCCGGTTGCGCTGCGGGATCACGGTGTACCGGGGGTCCTTCACGGATTCCTTGCCGGCCCAGAACACACCCCAGCGTGTGAGCGCGGAGGACGTCATGAGGGCGAGTCCCGAGGCTGCGGCGACCCAACGGCGTCGTCCGCCGAGCAGAGCGCCCGCGCCACCGATGACCGAGAGTCGTTCGCTCCAAGTGAGCCACGCACCGGGCTTGCCCTGTTCGAGCGGTTCCACGGAGACGGGGTCCATCGAGCGCTTCATGACGTGCATGGCCGCGAGCTCCCCCGCGACCCCGGCCACGGCGAAGAACCGTGCGGGGCCGGTCTCCGCCACGGGCGTGGTCACGAGCGCGAAGCCCCCAGCTGCCAGGGACGCGGAGCCGACGAACACGAACGGCAGGTGCGCGTGCATCTCGTGCCATGTGGGCACTGCGGTGTCCCCGAGCAGCACGGCGGTGTAGGCCGCGAGCGGCGCTCCGAGAACGCCGGAGGCCACGCTCGTGGGCAGCTCGAGCGCGTGCAGCACCGGGCGCAGGGGGCCGAGCGGGAGGCGTTCATCCGTCATCCGGTCCACCTCGATCGCGGCGGCCACGCCCGCGTTGGTCGCGAAACCCGCAAGCAACCACGAACCCAGGCTCATGGGCGAGGTGGGCTTGACCGTGCGCATCATGTGCAGGAACCGCTCGGGGCGCCCGAGGTCCGCGACGAGCGCCACGGTCCCGAGGCTCGCCGCTCCCAGTGCGCCCAGGCGACCGTTGCGACGCAGTGCGGGCCGGTCCGTGAAGTAGCCGCCCAGGGACAGCAGCGCGGAACCACCCGCGAGACCGCCCAGGAACAGGTAGGACGCGATCTTGGAGTCCCACGGCGGGGCCTTGACGATCGGGCGGCCGTAGTAGGACCTGAACTCGGGCTCCGGCACCACGGGCACTTCGCGGGAACCGTCACCGCCACCGCGGCGGAAGGCTCCCCCGCCCGGGGTGCGGTTCTTGCGGCGTCGTTTGCCGCGCGGCTCCTGCGGCGGACGGTAGGCGTCGTACGGGGAAATGCTCATGAGCGATCACCCGCCGTGAACGCGACCGCGCCGAGCGCCAGCATGCCCACCACGGCCATGCCCGCGCGCTTGAACATGCGCGGCAGGTCAGCCGTGGGGACGCGGGGATCCGGCGGCAGGCCGTACACCTCGGGCTCGTCGAGCAGCAGGAAGATGGACCCGGTTCCGCCCACGCCGTCCTTGGGGTTGGCGCCGTAGAGCCGCGCCTCGGTCTTGCCCTGCTCGTGCAACTGGGCGACCCGCTTCTGGGCCGACTCGAGCATGCTCTCGCGCTCGCCGTACTTGATGGAGGTGGTGGGGCACGCCTGCGCGCACGCCGGGGTCTGGTCGTCCTTCATACGGTCGTAGCACAGCGTGCACTTCTGGGCGATCCCGTCCTGGGGGACCTTCACGGTGTCCGGCATGGGAGCCGCACCGCGCTGGTTCTTGGGCTCCACGAGGCCGTCGTCGCGGCGCTCAATCACGCCGAACGGACAGCCGGCCACGCACGTCCCGCATCCGTTACAGATGTCCTCCTGGACCACGACGGTGCCGTACTCGGTGCGGAACAGCGCGCCCGTGGGGCACACGTCCAGGCACCCGGCGTGGGTGCAGTGCTTGCACACGTCCGAAGACATGAGCCAGCGGAAGTCCGGGGTGTCCAGGACGGGGGAACCGTCCTCGCCGGTGCCCGCGGCTGCGCCGCCCGCCCCACCGGAGGAGCAACCGCAACCGCCCGTGGATCCGCAGCCACTGGCCGCGGGCGCGGTGGTCGCCGAGGACGGGCCCGCGCACCCGGACCCAGCGGCATTGTTCACCGGCGCGGCCGAACCGCACGCGCACCCACCGGACGACGGCGCGGGCGACGTCTCAGGGGGCCCCACCCGCGGCATCCCCAGGTTCACCAGGGCGCGGCCGGACTCACGGGCCTCCTCGATGCGGTCCTGGGTCTGCTCGATGAAGGCCACGTGGCGCCACGTGTCCGCGCCGAGCCCGCCCGTGTTGTCGTAGGAGGAACCCAGGATCTCGTAGTCCGAGTCCACCGGGTTGCGGTTCCACTCCTTGCACGCCACCTCGCAGGCCTTGCAGCCGATGCAGATGGAGGTGTCCGTGAAGAACCCGCGCCGCGGGTGGGAGTGCTCCCAGTAGGTGTCTTCCTCGAAGGCCGAGGTGGGCGTCATCCGGTCCGTGCTCACTTGTCTTCTCCCTGGTCCGTCGTGGCGGTCCCCGCCGTGTAGGCCGTGGACCGTCCGGCGACGTCCCCGGTGTCGCGTGCTCGCAGCGGATCGTCGTTCAGCTCGCGCTCCGGATCCGTGATGCGCTCCATGCCCGTGCGCACCGTGAGGCCCGCTCGCTGCTGGTACTCCCGCACCAGTTCGTTGCGCTGCGCACCGCGCGGCCGCCGCCCGGGAAGGATGTCGCACGAACCCGTCTTGAAGTTCTGGATCTGCACGTTGGGGTCCAGCGTGATGCCCAGCAGGTCGTTCGCGCCGTCACCGGTGACCACCGCGTCCGTGCCCGCACCCCAGTGGTAGGGCAGACCGATCTGGTGGATGGTTTTGCCCCCCACCGTGAGCGGGGTCATCCGGTCCGTGACGAGCACCCTGACCTCTATGGCCGAACGCGGTGAGACGATCGTGGCCCACCCGTACGGCTCCAGCCCCTTCAGCTCCGCGAGCTCGGGTGAGATCTCACAGAACATCTCGGGCTGCAGCTCGGAGAGGTACGGCAACCACCGGCTCATGCCACCGGCCGTGTGGTGCTCGGTCAACCGGTAGGTGGTGAACATGAACGGGTAAACGTCCGTGCCCGGCGCCTTGCCGCTGGGTGCGGAGAGGTTGTCCTCACGCGGGAACATGACGCGTGTGGGACTCTGCTGCTGCGTGTACAGCGGGTTGTCCACGGGGGACTCCTGCGGCTCGTAGTGCGTGGGCAGGGGCCCGTCCATCATGCCCTTGGGTGCGAAGAGCCAGGCTTTGCCGTCCGCCTGCATGATGAAGGGGTCGTCACCGGCGAGCGCATCGGGGCCGCCCTGCTGCGGGTCGGGATGGCTTCCGGGCTCCCGGTCCAGCGGGAAGTCCGGATTGTCCTTGCCCGTCCAGGTGTGGTTCTCCTCGTCCCACCACACGAGCTTCTTGCGTTCGCTCCAGGGCTTGCCCTGGGGGTCCGCGGAGGCACGGTTGTAGAGGATGCGACGGTTCGCGGGCCACGCCCACGCCCACTCGGAGGCGATCTCGTCCTGCACCTGCCCGGGCACGCGCATGGCGGCGCGGTTCACGCCGTCCGCGTAGATGCCCGTGTAGATCCAGCATCCGCCGGCCGTGCTGCCGTCGTCCTTCATCTGGTTGTAGGAGCTCAGGGGCTTGCCGGCGTCCGGGCCCGTGAGGAACCGGCCGTTGATCTCGGCCAGGACGGCCTCGGCGTCCGGCTCCCCCTCCTCCGTGAGCGGGTAGTCCCACGTGAGGTCCAGCAGCGGCCGATCCCGTGGGTCCGTGGAGTCAGCGAGGCGTTCGCGGAGCCGCTTGCCCAGCTCGAAGAAGAACTCCAGATCGCTCTGCGCGTCCCCCGGCGGGGTGACCGCCTGGTGGCGCCACTGCACCAGACGCTGGGTCTGGGTGAAGGAGCCGGACTTCTCCACGTGCGTGGCCGCGGGCATGAAGAAGACCTCGGTGTCGATGTCCTCGGTCTTCAGCTCACCGGAGGCGATCTCCGGGCCGTCCTTCCACCACGTGGCGGACTCGATCATGTTGAGGTCCCGCACCACGAGCCACTTGAGGTGGGACATTCCCATGCGCTGCAGCCGCCCGTTGGCCGAACCCACCGCGGGGTTCTGCCCCAGCAGGAAGTACCCCTCCACCTGGTCCTTGAGCATGGACATCAGCGTCTGGTACGTGCCGTGGGCCCCGTTGATGCGCGGGATGTAGTCGTACGCGTAGTCGTTCTCGGCCGTGGCGGCGTCCCCCCACCACGACTTGAGCAGGTTGACGGCGTAAGACCGGGCGTTGGCCCAGTACCCCTTCTGGTTGGTAGTGCGGATCCCGTCCACGTAGTCGTCCAGGGTCTGCGCCGTCACGGACGGCATGGGCAGGTATCCCGGCAGGAGGTTGAACAGCGTGGGGATGTCCGTGGAGCCCTGGATGGTCGCGTGCCCGCGCAGGGCCATGATGCCGCCACCGGGGCGTCCCATGTTGCCCAGCAGCAGCTGCAGGATGGACGCCGTGCGGATGAACTGGGCGCCCAGCGTGTGCTGGGTCCACCCCACCGCGTAGGCGAAGCACGTGGTGCGGTCCCGGCCGGAATTCTCCGTGACCGAGTGTGCCAGGTACGAGAAGTCCTCCTCGGAGATGCCGCACGTCTCCCGCACCATCTCCGGCGTGTACCGGGAGAAGTGGCGCTTGAGGATCTGGAACACGGTGCGCGGGTGCTGCAGGGTCTCGTCCCGCTTGGGCGTGCCAGTGCCGACGGGGGCGCCGCCGCTGCCGAACTGCTGCCCGCCAGCCTTAGCACGCTGCTCATCACCCTTGGCGTGCTCCTCCGCGCCCTCGTGGCCGGAGCCATCGTCCTCGGTCTCGTAGGCCCACGACCCCAGGTGGTAGGAGCCGCTCTCCGGGTCGTAACCGGAGAACAACCCGTTCAGGTCCTCGGCGTCCTCGAAGTCCTCGCTGATCAAGGTGGAGGCGTTCGTGTAGGAGACCACGTACTCGTGGAACCAGAGGTTGTTGCTCAGCACGTAGTTGATCAGTGCACCCAGCAGCACGATGTCCGAACCCGCGCGGATGGGCAGGTGCTTGTCCGACACGGCAGAGGTGCGCGTGAACCGCGGGTCCACGTGGATCACGCGGGCGCCGCGTGCCTTGGCCTCAGTGACCCACTGGAAGCCCACTGGGTGGCACTCGGCCATGTTGGAGCCCTGGATGACGATGCAGTCCGCGTTGGCCATGTCCTGCAGGGACTGGGTGGCGCCGCCGCGCCCGAAGGAGGTTCCCAGACTGGGAACCGTGGCGGAGTGTCAAATCCGAGCCTGGTTCTCGATCTGCACAGCCCCCGCAGCCGTGAACAGCTTCTTGATCAGGTAGTTCTCTTCGTTGTCCAGCGTGGCGCCGCCCAAGGACGCGATGCCCATGGTGCGGCGCAACGGCCGACCCTGCTCGTCCGCGTCCTGCCAGCCTCGGCGCCGGGACTCGAGAAAGCGGTCGGCGATCATGTCGATGGCCGTGTCGCGATCCAGGGGCTGCCACTCGGCGGCGCCGGGCGCGCGGTACAGCACTTGAGTTTGTCGACCCGGCGAGTTCACAAGCTGCTCACTGGCGGAGCCCTTGGGGCACAGACGACCGCGGGAGATGGGAGAGTCCGGGTCACCCTCGATCTGAATGACGCGCTCGTCCTTGACGTAGACCTTCTGTCCGCAGCCCACGGCGCAGTACGGGCAGATGCTCTGCACCACGCGGTCCGCCGTGGCGGTGCGCGGGGTGATGTCACGGGTGCGTTGGGACTGCACTGCGGAACTGCGGCCGGTGTGATCTCCGGTCCGGAGTTGGCGGATGACCGGCCACTCGAGCGGGCTGAATCGGGACATATCGCAAGAATAGACCGTTTACCGCGCGCGTCCAGGTGTCAGGTGTGTCGCGACGGCGACGACCCGCGCGGCCCTCACGGCGGCATCGGCCCGGCTCATGCCGGGAATCGGCCCGCACGGCGACGACCCGTGGCGGCCGGGCGGCCACACGGGCCGCCCGGACGCCACGGGTCGTCGGTGGTCTGCGACGGCGTGTCGCGTCAGCGCTCGTCCATGGGGTCCACGGTCTGGTCCGCGCCGTCCCGCAACGAGCGGTTGACCTCGCGGTCGGCCTGCGGGTCCTGCACGAGGGCCTCGACCTCCGGGTCCTGAGTCTCGGAGGTGGTATCGAGCTCGGGGATCGTCTCCTCCTGCGCCACCTGCTCCACGTCGGCTTCCTCGGGGTGGGTCAGGGGATCCTCGTCGGCACCCCATTGGGCGTCGTCCTCCTCCCACGCGGAGTCCTCGTCACCGGTGGTGCCGATCAGTTCGTCCTCGCGGAACGTGTCGTCCGAGGCCTCGGGGTTGTCGAGCGGGTTGGGGTCCGGGATGGGCTGCGTCATGGGTTACTCCTTGCCAGGTTCTCGACGAGCGCGCTGTCACGCGCACGGTCAGACTACGGTGCCGCGGCCCCGCGCCTCCACCGGACCCCCGGCCGCTTCACGCGCAGCGGACCGCTCCGGGGCGGCTCACACGAGCGGCCACGGGTAGCGCATGCCGGAGGGGTCCTCCGGGAGCCTGCCCAGCAGCGCGAGGGCACGGGCACGACGACGCAGGGCACGCGTCTCCTCGGTCGTCAGCAGCTCGGTCACCTCCGGCGGTGCGCCGTTCTCGGCGAGCGCCGCAATGTCCGCCACGAGGTCCAGGGGCAAGGGGTCGCGCGCGAATTCCCAGATCACGGTGCGCAGTTTGAACGCCGCGGCGAAGCACAGTCCGTGGTCGATCCCCCAGACCCGCCCGTCCCAGCCGCGCAGGACGTGGCCGGATTTGCGGTCGGTGTTGTTGGTCAGCACGTCGAAGGCGGCCATGGCGCGCAGCACCGGGTGGGTGTCCGGGTGGTCCTCCACAATCGTGAAGTAGTGCTCCCGGGGGTCCGCGGCCACGAACATCTGCAGCGATCCCGTCCCGAACGGGGCGTCGTCCCGGATCACGGTGAGCGGGACGATCCCCCAGCCGAGCGCCTCGCTGAGCAGGTACGCGGCGCGCTCCCGGCGGTACAGACCTGGCGGGAAGTCGTGCAGGGGCCGCTCCCCGAGCTCGGGTTTGTAGATGGCCCAGCATGCCGTGTCCGAGTCCGGCGGACCGAACGACGTCGCTGCGGGAGCTGCGTTGTCGGGGTCGGGTGCCGCGACGGGTGAGTCGGCCGGAGCGGCGTCGTCGCCGATCGTGGGAGCCGAGCAGGCCTCGGCGGCTTCAGGGTCGGGGACCTCGCCGGCACGAGCGTCGCCGTCGGTGCCGGTGACTGATTGCGACGCCAGCGCGCGCACCTCCACGAGGAACGTCTCATTGCTGCTGCGCGCGAGCTGCCCGAGCAGCGTGATCTCCCCCGTGCGCAGCAGCTCGTCCGCTCGTTCCGCCCTCACGACGCCGCTCTCACGACGACGCCGTCCCGCCGCCCCCGCGCCCGCTCCGGGTCGCGCCGGACCGGCCCGTCACGACGCCACCAGCTCCCGCAAGGAATCCCGTGTGGAGTTGACCGTGAGCACCACCGGATTCGTGTCGTCGCCGGAGGGCTCATCCGCACCGTCGGGCGCCGCGGGATAGGACAGCACCGAGATCGAGCATGGCCCCACGCTGAGCCGCTGGAAGTTGTCCAGGGGCGTGCCCATCGCGTGGGCCAGCAACCCGCGAATGGGGTCCGCGTGGGAGAAGCACACCACGGTCCCACCGGGGTGGAACGTGCACAGGCGCTGCACGGCATCGACCATGCGCTGCTGCATCTCGGGGAAGCTCTCCCCGTCCGGGAACCGGAACGCGGAGGGATTGTGTTGAACGGTGCGCCACTCGGGCAACCGGTTGAGGTCGTTGAGCGCGCGCCCCGTCCATTGCCCCACGTCGAGCTCCAGGAGCGCGGGGTCCTCGCGGACGGGCAGACCCAGCAGCTCGGCACTCGGCTGGGCGGTCTCCCGCGCGCGTTCGAGCGGAGAGCTGTACAGCGCGCTCACGGTCAGTTCCGCAATCCGCTCGGCCGCGGCGCGCGCCTGCTCCCACCCCTGCTCGGACAGGTGCAGTCCCGAGGAACGCCCCGGCAACAGCTCACCCGTCGTGGGGGTGCGGCCGTGACGCACGAGCAGGACGGTGGTCGATCCGCGGGAGTCGCTCATGCTTCGTCAGCCTAGAACGCACCCGCCCCCGCGTCACGGGCCCCGCCCCGCACGGCTCCCCGCCCGTCACACGGCGTCACCGAACCGCCCCGGGGGCTCGACGCCGCCGCCCACCGGGCGTAGCGTGACGCGCGTGAACGCCCAACCTGACATCCGCACCCTGGGTGACCTGCGCGCGTCGGGTCATGAGCTGAAATCCCTGCGCCGGGAGATCCGCGACAACTTGCTCGCGGCGCTCGCCGCGGGGGAGAACCCGTGGCAGGGACTGCACGGCTTCGAGCGCACCGTGATCCCCCAGTTCGAGCGCGCGCTGATCGCGGGGCACGACGTCGCGCTGCTGGGTGAACGCGGCCAGGGCAAGACCCGCTTGCTGCGCACCCTGCCACGGCTGCTGGACGAGTGGACGCCCGTGATCGCGGGCTCCGAACTCAACGAACACCCCTACGAACCGCTCACCGCCGAGTCCACCGCGCGGATCGCCGCGGAGGGTGACGACCTACCGATCACGTGGCGCCATCGCGACGAGCGTTACGTGGAGAAGCTGTCCACCCCAGACACGTCCGTCGCGGACCTGATCGGGGACGTGGACCCCATGCGGGTCGCGGAGGGGCGGCGGCTCGGGGACCCCGAGACCATCCACTACGGGCTGATCCCGCGCGCGAACCGCGGGATCGTGGCGCTCAACGAACTACCTGACCTGGCCGAGCGCATCCAGGTGGCCCTGCTCAACGTCATGGAGGAGCGGGACATCCAGATCCGCGGCTACGTGCTGCGCTTGCCGCTGGACGTCATGGTCGTGGCCTCCGCCAACCCGGAGGACTACACCAACCGCGGCCGGATCATCACCCCGCTCAAGGACCGCTTCGGGGCGGAGATCCGCACCCACTACCCGCTCGAACTCGAGGATGAGATGGCCGTGATCCGTCAGGAGGCCGAACTCACCGCCGAGGTCCCCGACATCATCCTGGAGATCCTGGCCCGGTTCACACGACAACTGCGTGAATCCAGCGCGGTGAACCAGTCCTCGGGTGTCTCCGCGCGCTTCGCGATCGCGGGAGCTGAAACCGTGGCGGCCGCCGCCCGGCACCGCGCCACGGTGCGCCCCGGTGACCCCGCCGTGGCCCGGCTCGTGGACGTGGACACCGCGGTGGCCGTACTGGGCGGGAAGGTCGAGTTCGAATCCGGTGAGGAAGGCCGCGAGGACGACATCCTGGAGCACTTGTTGCGTACCGCGACCGCCCAGGCCGTGCGGGAACACTTCCGTGGCTTGGATCTCTCTCCCCTGGTCGCCGCGTTCGACGGTCAGCGCACCATCACGACCGGCGAACGCGTGGGCGCCCAGGAGTTCCTCGACGCCCTGCCCGCCCTCGAGGACTCCGAGCTCTACGACCGGTTGGCCGAACGCGTGGGCGGTGAGGGGCCCGGGTACCGCGCGACCGCCGTCGAACTCGCCCTCGAGGGGCTGTTCCTGACCCGGAAGCTCTCCAAGGAGTCCGGCGACGGGGAAACCGTCTACGGATAGGCCTCCCATGCGCACACCCCGGCATTCTTCACGGTACGGTCGTTACTCCGGCGGCCCCGATCCCCTGGCCCCACCCGTGGACCTCGGGGAGGTCCTGGACGCCGTGACCGAGGACGTCATGGCCGGCTACTCCCCCGACCAGGCCCTGCGCGAATTCCTGCGCCGCGGCGGGCGTAACCAGCGCGGACTGGACGATCTGGCGCGCCAGGTGCATCAGCGGCGTCGGGACCTGCTGAGCCGGCACCGCCTGGACGGCACGGTGCAGGAGGCCAAGAAACTGCTCGACCGCGCGCTGCGCGAGGAACGCGATCAGTTCCTGCGGGACGCGCGCATGGATCCCACGGACCGGCAGTTCCGGGAGATGCGCCTGGACGCCCTGCCGTCCTCCACCGCGGCGGCCGTGACGGAACTGTCCGACTACGACTGGCAGTCGGACGCCGCACGGCGCAACTACGAACAGATCAAGGACCTGCTGGGCCGCGAACTGCTCGAGCAGCGCTTCGCGGGGATGAAGAACGCGCTGCAGAACGCCACGGACGAGGACCGCGCCGCGGTCTCCCGCATGCTCGAGGACCTCAACGAGCTGCTCGAGAAGCACGCCCGCGGCGAGGACACACCCGAGGACTTCGAGCGGTTCATGAACCGGCACGGGGACCAGTTCCCCGAGAACCCCCAGGACATCGACGAGCTCATCGACGCGCTGGCTCAGCGCTCCGCCGCCGCGCAGCGCATGATGCGGTCCATGACCCCGGAGCAGCGCGAGGAGCTCATGGCGCTGTCCGCGCAGGCGTTCGGTTCCCCCGAACTGATGTCTCAACTGGACCGCCTCGACGCCGCGCTGCAGGGCCTGCGTCCCGGGTTGGACTGGTCCGGTTCGGAGCAGTTCGAGGGCGATCAAGGCCTCGGTCTCGGGGACGGGACGGGTGTGCTGCAGGACCTCGCGGACCTGGACGCCCTGAGCGAGCAGCTGTCCCAGTCGTATGCGGGTTCCACGCTCTCGGACCTGGACGTGGCCGCGCTGGCCCGGCAACTGGGCGACGACGCCGCCGTCGCCGCGCGCACGCTCACCGAGCTCGAGCGCGCCATGCGGGACAGCGGCTACCTGCGCCGCGGCACGGACGGCGAATTGCGGTTGTCCCCGCGGGCCATGCGCAAGCTCGGCAAATCCCTGTTGCGCGACGCCGCCGGGAGACTTTCCGGTCGCAGTGGCCGCCGGGACACCCGGCTCGCCGGGGCCGCCGGTGAGCAGACCGGCTCGTCCCGCCCGTGGCAGTTCGGGGACGTGGAACCGTGGGACGTGACCCGCACGGTGACCAACGCGGTGACCCGCACGGCGGCGTCGGGCGCGGACCCGAGTGCGGGTCTCCAGATCGACGTCCAGGACATCGAGGTGCGCGAGACGGAGGCGCGCACGCAAGCGGCGGTGGCGCTGCTCGTGGACACGTCCTTCTCCATGGCGTTGAACGGGCGCTGGGTCCCCATGAAGCGCACGGCGATCGCCCTGCACCAATTGATCTCCACCCGCTTCCGGGGTGACGCACTCGAACTCATCACGTTCGGCCGCTACGCCCAGACGATGGACATCGGGGAGCT
>NZ_DDIY01000015.1:242375-243085 GCF_002338785.1 Kocuria sp. UBA1838
GCGCAGCGCTTCTTCCGCAAGCACCCCACCATGCACCCCGTGCTGCTCGTGGTCACGGACGGTGAGGCCACCGCCCACCTGGAACCCGGCGGCGAGGCATGGTTCATGTACCCGCCCGATCCCGAGACCCTGCGGCTCACCGTGGCGCAGCTGGACGCCGTGGCCCGGCGCGGCACCGAGATCACCCTGTTCCGGCTGGGGGACGACCCCGGACTCGTCCGCTTCATTGCGGCGCTCGCGCGCCGGGTGCGCGGCCGGGTGGTCGCCCCGGATCCCGAGGACCTCGACGCCGCGGTGCTGGGCGAATACATGCGTTCACGCTCCCGGAACGGCTCCTGGGGTGGGTCGGGTGACACCGTCACGGACGACGACGCGTGACGGTCTTCGGGACGAATGCCCTGGTCGCGGGCTGAATTCTTTTACATCTACATAGAAGTATTGCTTAAGTGAAGACGAGCCCTCACGCTGGAACCACCCGTGGACATCGGGGAACGGATGAGACGAGAGGATTCGTCATGCACCGCACACGCACGTTGACCGCGGCAGCCGCCCTCCTGGTCCTGTCACTGGGCGGGCTCACCGGATGCAACTCCTCGCCCGCGGAACAGCCACAGTCCATGGCCACCTCCTCCGAGATCGCCAACGGGCCCACCTCCGGCATCCGCTCCCAGGCCGCGAGCCCGCAGGCCGGGACCGACGCCGCGGCGACC
>NZ_DDIY01000015.1:243197-246958 GCF_002338785.1 Kocuria sp. UBA1838
CCGCGGCGACCACTGCGGCGTCGTCTGCGACCCCCGAACCGTCCGGGTCGTGCGCGAACACCTCCGCGGAGCAGGCCGTGAACGAGAACATCGACAAGGTGGGCCCGGCGTTCCCCAAGGGCAACGTTCCCGACGCCGAGTGGGTGGCGATCGACACCGAGACGTACGACCCGTGCGCGGACCTGTCGTGGGTCACGCTGACGATCCGCGGGGGCACGGCGTCCTCCCCGTCGCAGCAGATGCTCTTCCACGACGGCGAGTACCTGGGCACGACCACCCAGGAGGGCATCGCCTTCTCGCCCGCGACCGTGCGGCTGTCCAACTCCGCCATCCAGGTCACCTACCGGTGGGCCAAGGAGGGCGAGAGCAATGCCGGTGCGAGCGGGCGGGCTGTGTCCACGTACACCTGGAACCCGAACACCGAGTCCGTGGACCACGCGGGCGAGTGGCCCCCGGGTATCGGCTGAGCCGCGCCCCGGCGCCCGGTTTCGACAACGCCACCACGCGCCGTCGCCCCCGCACTCCATCGGGACGGCAGCGCGGCCGCGTGGCTGGACACCATGGCTTGCCACGTGTGACACGATGAGCGCACGGGACGCACCCCACCGGCGAGGAGAGTCATGAACCTGCTGCGCACGCTCGTGACCGCATCCGCCGGTGCATACACCGCCAATTGCGCGCTGGGGGCGTCCGTGGCCGCCCGGTGGGTGAGCACCTCGAACGTCCGGTGGATCCACCACGGTCTGTACATCACCACGTCCGCCGTGACCGCGGCGGCATGCGTGGCCGCGGTGCGTGAGCGCTCCCCAGTGGCGGCGGTCCTCGCACCGGCGGTCGTCCCGCTCTTCCTGTTGCAGCGCCACGGTGCGCACCCGCTGCGACGTCACACCCGAGACGCCCTCGCGGCGGCTCCCTGCTACGTGGCCAGCCTCGCGCTGGCCTGGAGGTGAATCGTGGAATTCCTGGATGCCGTGTTCAACCGCCGCACCACCAACGGCCCGTTCCGCCCGGATCCTGTGAGCCCTGAGCACCAACAGTTGCTGATCCGCGCGGCGGCCGCGGCTCCCTCCCAGTTCAACAGCCAGCCGTGGCGGTTCGTGCTGATCGAGAACCGGGACACGATCGAGACCGTTGCCCGGATCAGCGGGGAGAGCATGACCGAGGTCATGGGCGCGGGCACGTTCTTCGACCGGTACAAGAAGTACTTCCGGTTCAGCCAGAAGGAGATGGACGCCCAGCGCAGCGGCATGCTGTTCGACAAACTGCCCGCGCTGCTGCGCCCGTTCACGTCCAAGGCGTTCACGCCCTCCGGGCAGAGCCTCATGAACAAGCTGCGCGTGCCCCAGACCCTGGGCGAGGAGAACCGCAAGCTCGTGGCGGGGTCCCCGCTGCTGATCGGCGTGATGCTCGAGCGCGGCGAATACCGCCCGGAGGAACTGTCCGGGTTCTACTCGGTGTTCAGCATGGGTGCCGCCATGGAGAACCTGTGGCTCACCACGGTGGAGTTGGGTATGGGGATCCAGTTCGTGTCCTTCCCCATGGAGGCACCGCACCAGTGGCAGCGGATCATGGACGTGCTGCGCGTTCCGGAGGATCTGGAGCTCATGGCCGTGTACCGGCTGGGCTACGTGCCCGAGCGCACCCACCGCCCGGCGATCGACTGGTCCAGCCGCGAGCGCAAACGCCCCTCCCAGTACGTGTTCCGGGAAACGTGCGAGACGCCTCAGCAGGGCTGGGATCAGGACGTGCGTCCCGGGTCCGACTGAGTCCGGTCCTGCTGCGGGGTGTCCACCTGATCCCGGTCCGCCCGGACCGGCTCCGCGTCCTGGCCGGTGTGCACCGCCAGCAGCCGGAAGAACCGCTGTTGCACGGCCCGCCACCCCGGGGGCAGCGCCTGGCGCAGCTCTCCGGGGCGGTAGCTGCGCCGGATGGACAGCAGACCGTCGAAGCGCACGAACACCCTGGCTCGTGCGAGCGGCAGCGTGGCCACCCAGTACAGCAGCCAGGCCGCGCGGCTGCGGCGCAGGTCGTTGTGCACCGCTACCCCACGGGTCAGCCGACGTGAGTCCGCCAGCACGGCGGACAGCTCCTTCCGTGTCAGGTGGTGGAGCATGTGGTTGGAGATCACGGCGTCGTAGCGCTCCCCCGCTGCCACCAGGTCGTGGCTCGCGAGCGTCCGGTAGGCGGCGCCCACTCCGCGGTCGTGCGCGGCCGCCCACCGTGTGGCCCGGGCGTCCGGGTCGATCCCGGTAATCCGCACGTCCAGCCCGTCGCGAGCGGCCCAGCGGGTGATGGCCCGGGCGACGTCGCCCCCGCCGCACCCGATGTCCAGCACGGTGCCGGGGCGGCCCTCTCGGGCAGCGGCACGCAACGCGGGACGTACATACCGGCGGTAGACGGGCCGCCAGGATGCAACGAGCGGGTTGATCACCCCGAACAAGCGGTAGGTGTTGTCCAGGGCCACCGGATCGCAGGCCGGATCGTCCATGAGCTCCGGCTCGTCCACGCTGCGGTGGCGGAGCAGGGGGTCGCGGCGGCGCAGGACATCAGCGTGCGGCAGAGGGTTGTTGCGCAGCATAGGTTTCATCGCTCACGTCGTCTCGGACGCGGGACGGACCCGCAGCAGGGCACTCTCGATGCTCAGGCCGGGGCCGAACGCGAGCGCCGCCACGGTGCCCGGGTCCCCCGCTCGCACAAGGCGCTCGAGCACGAACAGGATGGTCGCGCTGCTCATGTTCCCGGCGTCCGCGAGCACTCCCCGGGAGGGGGCCATCTGCTCGTCCGTGAGCGCGAGCCGTCCTTGCACCTTGTCCAGGATGCTGCGTCCCCCCGGGTGCACGGCCCACAGGGGGATCCGGTCCGCACTCAACCCCGCGCGGTCCAGCAGGGGTGCGAGGGCGTCCGTCACGTGGTCGTCGATGATCCGCGGCACGTAGGTCCCCAGGATCATCTCGAAGCCCTCGTCCCCCACGCTCCACGCGAGTTCCTCCTCGCCCACTGGGGCCAGGGTCGTCTCGAAGTCCACGAGCTCGAGGGTAGCGCCGGGAGCGGCGGCGTCGCGCCCCGTCACCACCGCGGCGGCCGCACCGTCCGCGAACAGGGCGTTGCCCATCACGGTGTCGGGATCGTTGCGCACGTGCAGGTGCAGGGTGCACAGCTCCACGCACACCACGAGCACCACGGCGTCCGGATCCGCGCGGCACGCGGTGTACGCGGCTTGCAGGGCGGGGAACGCGGCATTGCAGCCCATGAACCCCAGGTGCATCCGCTTCACGTCCGCGGGTAGCCCCAGGTCCTTGGTCACGCGCACGTCCGGGCCCGGCGCGAAGAACCCGGTGCAGGACACCGTGATCACGTGGGTCACGTCCGCGAGCTCGATCCCGGGGGCCGCGGCGTCGAGGGCCGCCCGGGCGGCTGTCACGAACATCCGTTTGGCGTGCTCGGTGTAGAGCTGGTTGCGTGCGTGCGTTCCCGGCGAGCGCAGGTGCCGGGCCGTGGGATCCACGAACGGCGACGCCGCGGCGTCGCCCCCGTCAACGGTCCCCGATGCCACAACGCCCAGCTCGGGCAGGACCGTGTGGCGTGTGCTCACCCCGGCGCCTGCGAAGGCGGAACGCACCACGCGCGTGCCGAGCCTGGTCATCCCCGGCTGCTCGGCGAACAGCCGGGACACGTCCTCCTGCCGGATCACGGTGTCGGGGACGGCGGTCTCGATCGACAGTAGGCGTACGGTCATACTCCATGGTAGGCGCGCGGGCCCC
>NZ_DDIY01000015.1:247213-271593 GCF_002338785.1 Kocuria sp. UBA1838
TCGGATCAGAGATCCACGACCTTGTTCTCGCCGTCCACGGTGTCGCCCTTGACCTTGGACTTGATCAAGTTGGCCACCTGGGTCACCTTGCTGTTACCCGGGCTGTCCCAGTACTCGGCGCTGTGGCCGTCGATCTCGATGAGGATGTTGTTGGGGTTCTCCGGGCCGCCCTGGAGCCACGAACCGGTGAAGCTGCTCCACAGTTCCTTGAGCTTGGCCTCGTCGTTGACGATGCGCGCGGTGCCGCACACGGACACCCACGAGCCGGAACCCGAGTAGGCCACGTTCACCTCGGGGCGCTGCTGCAGGGCCTGTGCCTGCTCGGAGTCGCGCTCCGCGATGAACCGCACGGTGCCGTCGAACTCGACCTCCTGCGTGGCCATGGGTTTGGACACCAGGTGACCATCCCCGTCCACGTGGGTGAGCATGGCGATGCGGGTGCCCTTGATGATGTCCCGCACCTTCTGGATGTCGTCGGTGTTCTCCGCCATGGCACTTCCTTTCGTCGAGGCTGTGAATGCCCACCAAACCGTGGGGTCTGCCACCGCGATGTGGCGTCGATTGTCAGTTTATTTACTAGTGACGGTGCGCACGAGAGAGTTGGCCGGGAGCGGAATTCACGCCGTCGTGAGCAGCACGGCCCCGAACGATCCGGTCGTGGGCGGCATGATGTCGGACGACACGGACACAGAGATCCAGGCAGGGAGGGACGCATGACGCGATCGCACGAGGACACCGTGCACGTGCTGTTGGAGCGCCACGGCACCACGTACGCGCAGGACGCCGGCATCGAGCTGCGGGACACGCCCGCTCCCCTGTTCCAGCTGCTGGTGCTGGCCAACCTGCTGTCCGCGCGCATCGGGGCCAAGGTGGCGGTCGCCTCCGCGCGCGAGCTGTTCACGGCCGGGTACCGCACCCCGGAACGGATGCGCGCGGCGTCGTGGCGGCAACGGGTTCAGGCGCTGGGGCGCGGCGGCTACAAGCGTTACGACGAGCGCACCTCCACAATGCTCGGCGACGGCGCCGCCCTCCTGATCGACGAGTACGGCGGGGATCTGCGCCGCGTGCGTGAGCGCGCGGACGGTACCGACGACGTCCTCGAGGCGCTCCAGCAGTTCCCGGGGATCGGCCCCGCGGGCGCCGCGATTTTCGCCCGGGAGGTACAGGGTGTCTGGCCCGGCCTCGCGCCGTTCTTCGACGCCAAGGCCCTGGACGGCGCCCGGCGGATCGGTCTGCCCGACGACGCCCACGACCTCGCGGACCTCGTCCCGCCCGAAAAACTCCCCATCCTGGCCGCGGCCCTGGTCCGGGTCGCGCTGGACCGCACCAAGGGTGACCCGCTGGAGTAACGGACCGGGTGCGATCCGCCGGAGGTGCATTCGGCGGCGGACGCCAGGTTAATACACCGGCTGTGATCCGTGGTGCCGAGTTAACACCTCGGTCATCGGGGTGCTCCGCAGCCGTCATGTCCCCCCGCGACCATGGGTTCGGCCCGTTCGCCGGTCATCACCACGCGACCGGCAAGGCCATCTCCGTACGGCAACCCGTGAGAGGCTCTGGATGCGCACCCGCACGACCCCCCTGACCGACCGTCTCGCAACGGACCCCCTCCGCTGGATCCGGCCCACGGCCCTCCTGACAGCACCCCGCGGGCGGGAGGACACTGCGGGAATGACCACTGCGCCGGCCCACCTGTTGATCGGCCACCGCGGAGCCGCGGGGGTCGCACCCGAGAACACGGTGGCGGCGTTCGAGGTGGCCCGTTCCTCGGGTGCACAGTTCTTCGAGCTCGACGTCCAGCTCTCCGCGGACGGTGTGCC
Source organism: Kocuria sp. UBA1838 (assembly GCF_002338785.1). NCBI lineage: Bacteria > Bacillati > Actinomycetota > Actinomycetes > Micrococcales > Micrococcaceae > Kocuria > Kocuria sp. UBA1838. The sequence goes on from NZ_DDIY01000015.1 coordinate 249,034, forward strand.
CTTCGCGTTCCACGACCCCACCCCCGCGCGCACCACGAACGCCGCCGAGGTGTTCCCGGGTCGGGAGAACGATCCGGTCACGTCGTTCACATGGGCCGAATTGCAACGGCTGGACACTGGTTCGTCCTTCTCCGGCGCGTTCCGGGGCGAGCGCATCCCGCACTTCGACGACGCCGTGGAGGTTGCGCGCGACGCGATCGGCGTGTTCATCGAGATCAAGTCCCCGGTCACGTCCCCCGGTATCGAGCACATCATCGTGGAGCGTCTGCGATCGGATCCCCGGTGGCAGCGTCTGGTCCGCGACGGGCGAATCGAGGTCCTGGGGTTCGACGCTGCTTCCAATCAGCGCTTCGCGGTGCTGGCCCCGGAGGTCCCCCTGCAGCAGCTCGTGTACCGGGTTCCCGATGCCGAGACCCTCGCGCGGATCTCCACCTACGCGGGGCAGGTGGGGTCCAACCACCGCTGGCTCAATGCGGCCGCGGTGGACCGGGTCCGTGCGGCAGGGCTGGGCATGAGCGTGTACACGGTGAACGCCGAGCGCAATTTCAACCGCATGGTGGCCCTGGGCGTAGATCGGATCACGACCGACTTCCCCGTGGAGTTCTCCCGGAAACACCCCGCGACCGTGGGTCACGCCGTGGCCGTGCGGTAGCGCCGACGGTCGCCGGACCGCAACCGGGCCGCCGCCGCGCTGCCCTGCCACCGGGGATCCGTTCGCAGCCGTCCGTAGGTGTCCACGTCCACCCGCGGCCACGGACAGCCTCCGTCATCCAGTAGGAGAACCAGCCGTTCCGGTTCTGCTCGTCCACCGCGATGCACACGAGCCCCACGGGCCCGTCCCCGTGGCACACGGCCCACGCGACCTTGCCTCCGTCCGGGTCGGTGAGCCGGTGGACGTACTCCTTTGCCTCTTCCGACGTGGTCACCGTGCCCTGCCGGGACATGGCCTGGTCGGAACGGAACGCGGAGAGGACGGCAGCGGCGTCGTCGGCGTGGAGTGGGCCACGGCCTGGGGATCCGGTTCGAACGGCATGCCCTGCAGGTCCATGTCGCCGTAGCGCAGGATGTGCAGGTCACCCCCGAACACGTCGTGCCAGTGCTCCATGGCTTCGGCGGTGGTTCCGGGCAGGGCGATGTACGTGGCGAGTGAGGGGGTCATGTGAGGCTCCTTCGACGAACGCATCCCGGATGATTCGGTCCCAGTATGGCCGTCGCGAGCGGATTCGGGAACCTCTTGCTCCGGGCCCAGCGCAGTTGTTCGGGAACCTTTTACTCCGGCGCCCGGCGCAGTTGCTCGGGCAGTTCCTCGAGCAGCCGCAACCACAGTTCCGAGACCGTGGGATAGCTGGGCACCGCGTGGCGCAGCACGTGCACCGGTACCTTCCCCGTGATCGCGATCGTGGCCGCGTGCAGTTGCTCGCCAGCATCCGGGCCCACGAACGTGGCACCCACGAGGCACCGGGTCTCCCGGTCCACGACGATCTTGGCCTTTCCAGAGATGGTGTCACGCAGCAGCGCCGCGCCGGCCGCACCGTTGTAGGGCACCTCCGCGGTGACGACGTCGATCCCCCGGTCCCGCGCGGAGGCTTCCGTCAGTCCCGTCTGCGCGACCTGCGGTTGCGTGAACACGACCTGGGGCACCGGCGGATTCTCCACCTCGTACGGCGCGGGCGCCCCCGTGGCCGCCGCCTTGATCCTGGCCCCGATGACCCGGGCGCGGTACTTGCCCCAGTGGGTCAGGGGCACATCGCCGCTGGCATCGCCCACGGCGTGCAGCCATGCGGGGAGCTTCTCATGGAGGACGTCGTCCGCGCTCAGCCCGACCGCGTCGAGTCCCACGTCCCGCAACCGCGGGGTACGGCCTGTGGCCACGAGCACCTCGGCCACGTCGACGGTCCCGGCGGAGGTCTCCAGGTGGACCTGCCCGCCGTGGACCCGGCCCAGCCCCGTGTCCTCGGCATCGCTGCGGGTGCACTTGGTGACGGATGCGTCGAGCACTACTTCCACGCCGCTGGCGCGCAACCCGTCCAGGACGGTGTCCCCCGCGAACGGTTCGTTGCCGGACAGCAAACCCGAGCCCCGCACGAGCAGGGTCACCCGGGATCCCAGGGCGTTGAGCCACACCGCGGCCTCACATGCCACGACTCCCCCGCCCACGATCGCGATGCTCTCCGGCGTCTCGACCACGCCTGTCGCGTCCGCGGACGTCCACGGGTGCGCTCCGTCGAACTCGGAGGGGATGCTCGGCTCGCTGCCGGTCGCGAGGATCACGGCGTGCCGCGCGGTGAGGGTGCGCGCGGCGGCGTCGTCGGCCTCGATGCGCACCGAGCGCTCGCCCACGAGGCGGGCGTGGCCGCGCACCACGCGGATGCCCGCGGACTCGGCCCACTCGACCTGGGAGGAGTCGTCGTAGTCGGAGACGAACGAGTCGCGCCGCGCGAGCATGCCGTCCCGGTCGAGCCGCGTGGGGACGACGCCCTCGAGGTCGTCCGTCAGTCCCGTCACGTCGACCGGGCGCAACAGCGCCTTGCTGGGCATGCACGCGTAGTACGAGCACTCCCCGCCCAGCAGGTGACCCTCCACGATGACCGCGGTGAGGTCCGTGCCCTCGATCGCGTACTGCGCGGCGTTCTCTCCCACCGCGCCGCCGCCGATCACGATCACGTCCACCGACTCCTGCGTTGCTGACTCCGTCATGTCCTCACAGTAGCCGCCGGGGTGCCGGATGTCGGCCCGGGGGCACCCCGTGCTCGGTGCGGAACCGGCCTCCCACCTGGCAATACTCCCGATTGTGACCCTCGTCATGTGTACGGTGGAAGAGCCACCTCCGTTGCATGGTCGGCATCACGACCCTTGCCGGCCCAGCGGACCGACGATGAGGAGATGCCATGAACGCGAGCGCAATGACACCCCCGGCCACCGACGAGCCCCCCACCACCCATCGCCCCTTCCGAGCCCGCGGCGGACTGGCTTTCCTGGGGCTCGCGGGCATGCTGACACTGGCCGCGTGCGGCGAGGGCAATGACGCCACCACCGCGGATCCGACGGGTGGGCAGGGGGCCGCGACGGCGGCGTCGAGCCCGGGTCCCCTGGCCACCGCCACGGTGCGTCATGCCGAGGGAATGGAGGTCGGCACCGCGCAGTTCACCGAGGCCGACCAGGATGCGATGCGGGTTTCGGTCGAGTTCTCCGGTCTGGAACCGGGGTACTACGGCCTGCACGTGCACGGCAACGGCGTGTGCGAGGCGGAGAGTTCCGCGCCGGACGATCCCTCCGAGACCGGCGCATTCCTGTCCGCCGGCGGGCACCTGGGTGGTGGCGACGCTCGCCATCCGGAGCATGCGGGTGACCTTCCCGCGCTGCTGGTGACGGAATCCGGGCGGGCGGCCATGTCGTTCGAGACGGACCGGCTCACGGCCGAGAACCTGCGGGACGACAACGGCTCCGCGCTGATGATCCACTCCGGCCCGGACAACTACGCGAACATCCCCGAGCGCTACGCCCCGGAGGGACCGGACGAGGACACCCGCTCCACGGGTGACGCCGGCAGCCGCCTGGCGTGCGGTGTGATCGAGTAACCCGTCCTCGTCACACGGACGTTCGGCCCCCCGCCCGGGTGAGCGCCAGGACGACCACGACGATCAGCGCGGACGTTGTGCCCGCGATCATGTCGGTCATGGTGTCCAGGTTGTTCACCTGAGCGTTGCTGTCCGAGACCAGATCGGTGACGAACTCGGCGACCTCCCACAGGAACGCGATGAAGGCGCTGAACGACACGATCGCGAGCCCCCACAGCCACGTGGGCAGGACGAAACCATGCCGCCGGGACAGGATGCGCCACGCGTGATCGGCGCCCAGCGCGATCAGGATTCCCGAGAAGAAGTGGACCACGGTGTCCCACGGCGTCCACACACCGTAGACGTGCAAGTACGTTCCCAGGAACGCCCCGCCGAACAACAGCACCGCGTACAGCAGTTGCAGGGTCATGGGGATGCTGGCGCGGGCGATCGGCTCCAGGGCGAGCGGGACGAGCGCCGCGAGGACGAGTGCGGACAGCAAGAACACGGCCGGGCCGTTCTCCCGGGCGATCTCGAAGATCAGCGTCCCCACGAGGAGCACCTCCAGCACGATCAAGGGGACATGGCGGCGCAGTCTCGTGTCGTGGGGGATCATGCATCCGACCCTACGCACGGGCCCTGACACGGTGGGTTGGGACGCGACGGCGTTGAGGAGGCTCAGTCCGTGAGGATCAACGACAGCCCCCGATCGAGGGCCTGTTCGGTGCCCTCCCGAACGGATTCGGGTGCGTTGAGGTGATCCAGGGCCAACCCGTTCACGAGTGCCGTGACCAGGGGCGCGGCGGTGTCCGGGGTCAGCCCCTCACGTAGCTTCCCGTCCTCCTGGGCCCGCCGCAGGACGTTCAGGACACCCTCGTGGAAGATCTGCAGGTTCTGCCAGTACACGCTCGCGAGCCAGTCCCGGGTGGAGGCGGCCGCCCCGAAGCTGACCCACACGGCAGCGTCCTCTCTCCGCACGCCCTCCAACGGCAGGAGTTCACGCAGGGTGCGAGCGAGGGATGCCCGATAGCCGTTCTGACCGCGCGCAGCCATGACCCGTTGGGTTTGTCGCTCCACGGACCTCTCGAGGGCGGCGAGCAGCAGATCCCGCCGCGTCTTGTAGTGGTATTGAACGGTCCCGGGGGAGATCCCGGACTCCTGGGCCACGGTGCGCACGCTCACCACGTCGAAACCTTGCTGGGCGATCACGCGGATCGCAGCTTCCGCGATCATGACCCGGGCGGGGATCATCCCGCGACTCTCGTTCTCCTGTGGCATCTGACCACCCCCTCTCATACAAGTGTATGGTTGCGGTATGGCATACGTTCGTACGAGACAAGGCGGCACACATGGGTGACCTTCTCGCACTGCTCGGATTGGCCCTGCTGGACAGCATGAGCCTCGGGACCCTGGTTATTCCCCTGGTCCTCGTGATCTCCCGGCGGCGCGTGGACGCGGTCCCGCTGTTCTTCTACTTCGCGACCGTGGTGCTCCTCTACTTCTTCCTGGGGATCGCTATCGCCCTGGGATTCGACCTCCTCTCCGACGTGGCCGGGAGGATCTGGGACAGTGAGCCCGCCCAGTGGTTCAAGATGGTCGCCGGGCTGGGTCTGCTCGCGTACGGGATCTTCGCACCGGACCCCGTGAAGCGCGAGGGGCACCGCGCACCGCCCAGGTCCCTGCATCCCGGTGCCATGGTCGCCCTCGGTGCCGGCGCTGCTCTCACGGAAGCCGCCACGATGGTCCCCTATCTCGCGGCCAACGGGATCATCACGAGTATGGACATCGGGTGGCCGCTGCGACTGGCCCTGCTCGCCGCCTATTGCGTCGTGATGATCCTGCCCGCGCTCGTGCTCATCGCGGCTGCAGCATTGGCCGGCCGGCGGATCTGGCCGCGCCTCGAGAGGATCGTCCCCACGCTCGAGCGGGAAGCGAAGGTCACGCTTCTGTGGATCGCAGCGATCGTGGGGGTGTGGATGGCCGGGAGCGGATTGTCCGCCGTGATGAACTGACACCCCCGTCCGCGGAGGACCCCCGGAAGTGATCGAACGCCGCTCGGTGCAGTACTCCGGTGTACTACATTGGCATGCCCGGTGGGGGCGGCTCGTGTTCATCGCGGTCACGCTGGTCGGGTTCGGGCTGAGTTTCTTGCCGTTCACCGAGCTCGTGACCAAGGTCTTCCCCGTAATCGGCTGGCTCGGTGTCCTCTTCGTAGCGGTCCTGTTGGTCACGTGGCTGGTCAGCGCGCGCGCCCACATCGCGGAGGAAGGGTTGCGCGGGGACCTCTACCAGGAGGCCGAGCGGACCAGCGGGGTCAGCGCGCCGCCCGAGGAACAGGAACATCTCGGGGAGAAGCTGTCGCGGTTGCAGAAATCCCGCCGCATCAAGCCCCGTGCCGTTGACGGCAGTACGACGACGGCGGACGGTCACCTTCGCGTTCGAGGTGACCGTCCGCCGTCGTCAGATGTACCGCTTGGGGCCGAGGAAAAGGAGGCGAACTACGAGGTCGTCAGCCTCCGAAGCCGATGTCCAGGGACACGACGCCCACGCCGATCACCATGGCGGTGGCCAGCAGGAACGCGAGCACGATCAGAATGAGCCCCCACGGGGTGCCCTTCTGCGGGTTGCTGGGCTGAGTTTTAGGCGTGTCTTCCATGATCTTCCCTTCGTGTGGTCGGAGTTAAAGTCTGGCAGGTCGCGGAGAGTTCGGGGGAAAGTGACATGGGGCGGGGCGGTTGCCGCTCTTGCCCTGGCGGCTGTGCGTGCTGTTGTGGCCATGAACACTTTCTTCAACTCCATGCGCAACCTCGGCTTCCGACACGGGTTCCCGCGAGCAGCGTTCCCAACCGTTCGCCACTCCCGGCCCCGAGGTCCACTGATCGGGACGCACTGCGCACGGCTGCGAGACAGCCTGCCTCGACATCCCACGGTGGCTCAGTAGCGGTCAGTCGGCCTTCCAACCGTGAGAAGTCCCAGCCGACCATCCGGGTGCGGTCGTAAACGGCGCGCAATGAGTCGATCGTCATGCTTCATTGTGGTCTCCCACCGCGCCCTATGAGGCTGTGTGTTCTCAGCTGCCGGAGCTTTCTGCCCCATCGAGTTCCTCGGCGGCGGCGCCGTCGGACTCCGGATCCTGCAGTGCGGGCCCGCCCACGGCCCGGTCCTGCCAGGTGAGCACGCGCCATGCGCCGGGCTCGCCGTCGAGCACGACGACGCCCGTGTTCGACAATCCGTTGGTCGCCGTGAACTTGCGGTCCAGGTTGGCGCACCGCAGCGCACACCACGCACGGATGACGGCGCCGTGCGACACGAGAACAGCCACGCGGTCCGGTGCCAGAGCAGTGGACGCTTCCTCGACGACGGCGTCGAAGCGCGCCATGACGTCGTGGCCGTTCTCGTCCGACCCGGGGATCCTCGAATCAAGGCCGCCATCCGCCCAGCTCAACGCTGATTCCAGATAGGTCTCGATCGAATCGTGGTCGTTGGCCATTTCCAAATCCCCGGCACCGATCTCACGCAGACCCTCACGGATCTCGGTCGACAACTCGCGCGCCTCCGCGAGCGGGGCGGCCGTCTGCTGGGTGCGCACGAGGTTGGAGGCGTAGATCGCACTGATGGGCTCACCCGCCAGCGCCTGCACGAGGGCCCGCGCCTGCTCACGCCCCAGGTCGGTGAGGTCCGCGCCGGGTGCGGCGGTGTCCAAGTGATGGCCCACGTTGGAGGAGGTCTGGCCATGACGCACCAGGATGAGTCGCACGGGGATATGCCCCTTTTCAGTTGCCGGGGGTCTTGGAGGTCCTACCCGGTCCACGGTAGCTCAGGGAGGAATCCGCTGAGCCACGCACCACGACCGCGGGCCGAGGAGCGACCCTGGCCGTACTGGCCGTCACGCTGCTCACCGGGTGCGAGGGGCGGGACGCCCCGTAGCGCAGGACCGCCCCGGAGCCGAGCCACTCCACGACCCGGTCTGCCAGCAGACGGCCGATCGTCATGCTTGCGGGGAAGGCACCGCAGGCGACGGCCGCGGTGCCCGCGGAGGTGCCGAGCGCGTCCTTCAGGCTGCGCTCGCGCGGAGCTCCACCCGATTGTCACTGACTCTCCCGACCCCGAGACGGACGTGGCGTCCCTGCGTGCGACATGAGCCACCGTCACTGTGACGACCCAGGGCTGAGCCGCTGGAAATACCCTAGAGTAACTTCTATGTCTGACCACCGGAACTCTCCCGTAGCCGGCATCCGCCGCGAAAACCTGAGCATTCCCGTCGCCGTGGACGCCGTGGCGGGCACGCTGTGGCTGCCCGAGGGCGAGCCGCGCGGCGTCGTCGTCATCCACCCCGCCACCGCAACGCCCGAACGGTTCTACGCCGGGTTCGCCGAGTACGTGACGGGCCGCGGTCTCGCGGCGGTGACCTATGACTACCGCGGCACGGGCCGCTCCGGCGAGCCCCGGAAGAACCCGCACCTGCGCATGCGCGACTGGATGGGCGGGGACGTCCCCGCCGTGGCCGCCTGGACCCGCGCACGGTTCCCCGGGCTTCCACTGCACGCCGTGGGTCACAGCATCGGCGGGCACGCCATGGTCCTCGGCCACGGGCTCGAGGGCCTCGACCGGTTCGCGGTGGTCTCCTCCCACCTGGCGCACACCCGCACGATCGCCCCGCGGAAGGAGCAGCTGCGCGTGGCCGCCATGCTGCATGTCGTGGGCCCGGCGCTGAGCCGGACCCTGGGGTACATGCCCGGCAATCGGCTTGGCATCGGAGAAAACATGCCCACAGCCGCGATGGTCGAGTGGGGGTCGTGGGCGCGGCGTCCCGGCTACTTCTTCGACGACCCGTCCATGGACGCGACGGCCCGCGCGGCCGCGGTCACCCAGGATGTGCTCGCGCTCGGCGCCTCCGACGATCCCTGGGCCAGCCCCGCGCAGATGAGGGCCCTGACCGGGCGGCTCACCTCCGCCGCGGTGGAGCACCGCACGTTCACCCCGGAGCAGCTGGGCGTTCCGCGCATCGGCCACCACGGCCTGTTCCGCCGCTCCGCCGCCGACGCCGTGTGGCCAGGCCTCGTGGCCTGGCTCACCGCGCCGTCACCCCAGGGCTGAACGGCCCCGGCTTCCCGGGACTGCACTCACCGGGCGGAGAAGGGCAGCCGCGACGTCGCCTTGCGCGCTCAGGCTTTGACGGGTCGGTGCATGGGCATGGGCCTGTCCGCCGGCTGGCGCCACACGAGGACCGCCACGCTCAGCATGAGCACCACGGCGATGAGACCGAACGGCACGGGCAGCAGCGGGATCAGTGCAGCAGCAGTGCGACGGACAGCGTCGTGGGCTCGAGGGCCCTCACGGCGTGCAGCAGCCCCTCCGTGAGGTGCAGTACCTGGCCCGGCCGCAGCTGCACGGGACCCTCCGGGAGCTGGAAGTCCACGCTCCCCCGGACCACCTGGATCAGCGCCGGGTGTGGTGCGGCGTGCTCGTGGAGCTCGTCGCCCTCGTGGAACTCGAAGGCGATTACCTTGACGCCGTCCTCCTCCACCACCGTGGCAGCACTGGGGCGGCCCGGACGGGGTTCGCTGCGGCCGACCAGCTCTGTAAGGGTGGCGACTCCACTCCCGGAGCCGTGGTGGGTGGTGCGCTCGAACGAGTGGTGCGCCATCGCTTCTCAGGTCCCCTCCGTGAATTGTTCGAAACATAATCAGCATATTGCGTGCAAGATATCGGATCAACGGGGGTTCACTCGGCCGGAACCGCCGAGGGGCAGTCGCTCTCCTCCTGCGGCACCTCTCAGCTGACCCGATGCACCGAACGGCCCACCCGCGAGGAGGTCGTGGCCCGTCTGAGGACGCGCCCCCCTCAGACACTCACCCGAGGGTTGCTGACACGAGGGCCAGCACGAACGTCCACACGCACACCACCGCGAGCATGCCCAGGCTGTAGGCGATGGAGCCGCGCATGATCTCACTCTCCCGCCCGTTGAGACCCACCGCGCCGGCGGCGATCGCGATGGACTGCGGAGAGATGACCTTTGCGGTGGTGCCGCCTGTCGTGTTGGTCCCCACGAGGAGGGACGGGGCGGCGCCGATGCCCTGCGCCGTCGCCACCTGCAGCGGCGCGAAGAGGGTGTTGTTGTTGACCACCGATCCCGTGAGGAACACCCCGATCCAGCCGATCACCGGGGCGATGAGCGGGAAGATGGGACCGACCGCGGCAAGCGCGGTGCCCATGGCGGTGGAGCCGCCGGAGTAGTTGGCAATGTTCGCGAGCACCAGGATCACGGCGATGAGCAGGATGGCCGGGCCCAGTGCCTTGAGTGCGCCCGCCAGCTCCTCCCCCAGTTCTTTGGTGTGCAGCTGCGGGGTGGTGAAGAACGTGATGAGCACCGCGATCAGGATGGCCGTTCCGGTGGCACCAAGGATCGAGAAGGTCCAGGTGGCATTGACGACCGTTCCGGCGGCGGTGGTCACGTGACCGGTGAGCCCGGGCATGGGCACCTTGAAGGTCGTGAAGCTCAGCGCACCCTTGGTGAAGAGGTTCTGCACGGCGGGGACGGACCACAGCAGGATCACGGCGGTGAGGATGTAGAAGGGGCTCCAGGCGCGGACCACCTCGCCGAGGGGGTGTTTCCCCTCGGCGGTCTCGGGGACCTCAGGGGCACGGGACACGCGCTTCGGGGACCACACGTGGCACACCGCGAACAGGGCGACCATGGCCAGCAGGCCGGCCGCGAGATCCGCCAGCTCGGGGCCCATGAACCACAGCAGGCCACCCTGCACCGCGCAGAAGACCACCGAGGAGACGAGCGCCGGGAGCCAGGCCTCGCGCAGGCCGCGCACCCCGTCGACCATCCACACGAGCAGGAACGGAACGAGGAACGTGAGCGGCTGGAGCAGCAGCACGAGGGCTCGCGAGAGTTCCTGCGTCTCCATGCCGGTGACCTGCGCGCCCACGAGCACGGGCACGCCAATGGCGCCGTAGGCACCGGCGGCCACGTTGGCCACGAGGCACAGCACTGCGGCGCGCACGGGCGGGAACCCCAGCTGCACGAGCAGTGCCGCGCAGATCGCAATGGGCACACCGAAGCCTGCCACGCCCTCCAGGAACGCGCCGAACGCGAACGCAATGAGCAGCACCTGCACGCGCTGGTCAGCGGAGACCGCGGCGATCGAGGAGCGGATCACGTCGAAACGGCCCGAGCGCACGCTCAGCCGGTACAGCCACACCGCCATGACGATGATGTACGCGATGGGCCACAGCGCGGTCAGCAGCCCCAGCAGACCTGCACCGGCCGCTGCGGAGACGGGCATGTGGAACACGAGCAGTGCCACCAGGATCTGCACCACCAGCGCGATGAGCCCTGATGTCAGCCCCGTGAGCTTGAACAGCATCATGCAGGCCAGGAACACGACTATCGGGATCGCGGCCACGAGCGCGGTGAGGGGCAGGCTGCCCAGGGTGTCAAGAGATTGGGTCCACATTGGAGCCTCCACGACGTCCGGCGGGTGAGCAGTCTTCAAGGCGGGCTCGCGACGTCGCCGCGGTGCGCGCCGTCGTCGGCCGCCGGTCGCGCAGCGGGGCGGGTTCCGGGAGCCAGCGGACCCTCGTACCACCACCTGCCACGCGCCGTAGCGACGCCTTGATCTCAGGGTCAACGCTAGTCCTGAACCGGGCAATTCGGGCGGGAACCCTCCGCGGAGAGTGACGGGTGCGAGGCGAGACACTCGGCTGCGGACCCCCTGGGGAACGGTACAGCCGCCCAGGGGGTCCGGAACCCCGCGAGTGGGAACGGGACACCGTAAAAAGACCCACACTGTGAAATTACGATTGGCAAATCTTAGTTATTCTCAATGCCCTCGGCACCCGCCACAATCCTTTCTGGCGGTAGTACCGGAAACGCCTCGGAACACGTCCCGCAATGCCCCTCCCAGCGTAGAATTGAGGGCGATGAACTCCCGGAGTTCAGCACTCAGTTCACCCACTGACGAGGGGTAACGATGACGGCAACCATTCAGCGAAAACAACGCACGTCAGCCCCGCCGCGCACACGGCTGCCGGTGTCGAACTTCGCCGCGAAAACCACCATGGCCGTCACAGGTCTCATTTTCGTGGGATTTGTGTTCGTGCACATGTACGGCAATCTGCACATCTTCCGCGGCCAGGAGGAGTTCGACCACTACGCACACTGGCTGCGCGAGATCCTGATGCCGCTCATGCCCTACGAGGGTGTCCTGTGGGTGCTGCGCGTCGTGTTGCTGATCAGCCTGGTGCTGCACGTGGGCTGCGGGCTCCTGCTGTGGACGCGCGCCCGTCGAGCCCGCGGGCCGTTCAAGCGCACCGGGCTGCGTCGCGCCGACGCCCTGATGGCGCGCTCGATGCTCGGGAGCGGCCTGGTGATCCTGCTGTTCGTGATCTTCCACATCCTGGACCTCACGCTGGGTGTCCAGCCGGCCGCATCCGGGTCGTTCGAGAGCGGATCAGCGTACGCCAATCTGGTCGCCAGTTTCCAGCGGCCCGTCGTGGCCCTCTTCTACATGCTCACCATGCTGGTGCTCACCGTGCACGTGGCCCACGGCACGTGGACCGCCGCCAACGACCTCGGCGCCACCGGCAGGCGGCTGCGGCAGCTCGCCGCGTGGGTGGCGGGGCTGGTCGCCATGGCCATCTGCCTGGGCAACATCTCGATCCCCGTCTTGGTGTTCCTGGGAGTGATTCAGTGATGACGGCATCCTCGACCACCCAGCCGCACGCCCTGCTGGACGAGCTGCGCACCGTGGGTTCGGACCTCCCTGGCCTGGGCTCGGACGTGCCCCCGTCCCAGATGTGGGCGGACCGGCGGCTGCACTACCGCATGGTGGGCCCACTCAACCGTCGGAAGTTCACCGTGGTCGTCGTGGGCACCGGACTCGCCGGTGCAGGCGCGGCGGCGGCCCTGGGCGAACTCGGCTACAACGTGGAGTCGTTCACCTTCCACGACGCCCCGCGCCGCGCCCACTCGGTGGCCGCCCAGGGCGGCATCAATGCCGCACGCGCCCGCACGGTGGACAACGACTCGATCGCCCGGTTCGTGAAGGACACCGTCAAGGGCGGCGACTTCCGCGGCCGCGAGGCCGATGCGTGGCGGCTGGCCGAGGAGAGCATCCGGGTCATCGACCACATGAACGCGATCGGCGCGCCCTTCGCCCGCGAGTACGGGGGCGGGCTGGCCACCCGCTCGTTCGGCGGCGTGCAGGTCTCCCGGACCTACTACACGCGCGGGCAGACCGGTCAGCAGCTGCAGGTTGCCGCCGCCCAGGCGCTGCTGCGGCAGGTCTCCACGGGACAGGTGAACCTGCACACTCGCACCGAGATGCTGGACCTCATCGTCGTGGAGGGCCGCGCCCAGGGCATCGTGGTGCGCGACCTCGTGACCGGGAAGATCTCGGCGGTCACCGGGGACGCCGTGGTGCTCGCCACCGGCGGCTACGGCAACGTCTACTACCGCTCCACGCTGGCTAAGAACTCGAACGTCACCGCCGCATTCCGGGCTCATCGGCGCGGCGCGCTGTTCGCCAACCCGTGCTTCATCCAGTTCCACCCCACGGCCCTGCCGGTCTCCAGCGAGTGGCAGTCGAAGACCACTCTCATGAGCGAGTCCCTGCGCAACGACGGCCGAATCTGGGTTCCCGTGAAGGCCGGGGACGGCCGGCCCCCGAACGAGATTCCCGAGGACGAGCGCGACTACTACCTGGAACGCCGGTACCCGGCCTTCGGCAACCTCACACCGCGCGACGTCGCCAGCCGGGCTGCGAGGACCGAGATCGACGCGGGGCGCGGCGTCGGGCCGCTGAAGAACTCCGTCTACCTGGACTTCCGGGACGCCATCGAGCGCCTGGGCCGCAAGGTGATCGCGGAGCGCTACGGCAACCTCTTCGAGATGTACTCGGACGCCACCGGCGAGGACCCGTACGAGGAGCCCATGCGCATTGCACCCGGCGCGCACTTCGCCATGGGCGGGCTGTGGAGCGACTACGACATGATGACGTCGATCCCCGGGCTGTTCGTGGGCGGCGAGGCCGGCTGGGGCTACCACGGCGCCAACCGCCTGGGCGCCAACTCGCTGCTCTCCGCGTGCGTGGACGGGTGGTTCACGCTCCCCTACTCGGTGCCCAACTACCTGGCACCGCTGCTGGGCAGGTCTAAGCTCTCACCGCACGACGACGTCGTGCGGGCCGCGGTAGCCGAGGCCGAGGCGGGCGTGCAGGCGCTGGTCGACATCGGCGGCACGCAGGGCCCGGAGCGCTTCCACCGCCGGCTGGGCGACCTGCTGTACGAGAAGTGCGGGGTGACGCGCACCGCCGAGGGGCTGGCCGAGGGTCTGCGAGGCATCCAGGAGCTGCGCAGGCAGTTTTGGAGCGACCTGCGTGTGCAGGGCCGCCCGGACGGCTTCAACCAGGAGCTCGAGCGCGCCGGCCGCGTGGCCGACTACCTGGACATGGCCGAGCTCATGTGCCTGGACGCGCTGGACCGGGACGAGTCCGCCGGCGCGCACTTCCGTGAGGAGCACCAGACCGAGGGCGGCGAGGCCCAGCGCGACGACGAGCACTGGCTGTTCGCGTCCGCGTGGGAGCGTGCTGATTCCGGCGAGACCGGCGAAACGGGACCGCGCTACATCAGGCACCAGGAGCCCCTGGAGTTCCCCAGCGTCCCGCCCGAGACCCGCGACTACCGATGAGAGGAACATCCTCGTGAAACTCACGTTGAAAGTCTGGCGTCAGGAGTCCGGCGCCGCGGAGGGACACTTCGAGGAGTACCTGCTGGAAGAGGTCGGACCCGAGTTCTCCCTCCTGGAGGCGCTCGACAAGCTCAACGACGACCTCGTTACCCGTGGCGAGGAGCCGATCGCGTTCGACTCGGACTGCCGCGAGGGCATCTGCGGGGCGTGCGGCGTGACCGTGGACGGCAGACCCCACGGCCCTCAGGAGAAGACGCCGTCCTGCCGGCAGCACCTCCGCTCCTTCGAGGACGGCGCCACCGTGCAGCTCGAACCGTTCCGCAGCGGCGCGTTCCCCGTGGTCAAGGACCTCGCGGTGGACCGCAGCGCGCTGGACCGGGTGATCGAAGCCGGTGGTTTCGTCTCCACCTCCGTGGGCACCGCCCCGGACGCGGACGCCATCCCGGTCTCGCACGAGGCCGCGGAGTGGGCGCTGGACCTGGCCGCGTGCATCGGCTGCGGTGCGTGCGTGGCCGCGTGCCCCAACGGCTCCGCCCAGCTGTTCGCCGGGTCCAAGACCATGCACCTGGCCACGCTGCCCTCCAGCCAGAAGGAGCGCAGCCGCCGGGCCAGGGGCATCACGCGTGCCGCCGAGGAGGAGTTCGGCCCGTGCTCGGTGTACGGCGAGTGCGCGGAGGTGTGCCCCGCGGGCATCCCGCTCACCGCGATCGCCGGTCTCAACCGGGAGAAGCTGCGGCAGGTGCTGCGCAACAAGGACGACTGACCTGGCCGCTTCCCACAACAGACGACGACGCTCGGTGCCCCTGGGGGGGTACCGAGCGTCGTCGTGCTGGGAGGGTTCGCGGGGCGGACTACATGGCGAGGTCGCCGAGGACCCACATCCAGCCGCTGCCCACGACGGTCCAGATGACGATGATCGCGACGGACATGATGAAGGCGACCTTGAACCACTCGGAGACCTTGACGTACCCGGAGCCGTAGACCACGCCGGACGGGCCGGACGCGTAGTGGCTGATGGCGCCGAAGAGGTTGCCGATGAAGCCGAGAGCGAGGGCCGCGAACATCGGCGGGGCACCGGCGGTGATGGCCGCGCCCAGGAACACGCCGTACATGGCGACGATCTGCGCGGTGTTCGAGGCGAACATGTAGTGCGCGTAGAAGTAGACGAGCGCGAGGATGGCAAAGGCAACAGCCCAGGGCATGCCACCGACGACACCGGAAACCACCGAGCCGATCCAGGTGATGACTCCCAGGTTGTTCAGGTTCTCCGCCATGCCCACCAGGACCGCGAAGAAGATCAGGGTGTTCCAGGCGGAGCCGTTCTTGGCCATGTCGTTCCAGGTGAGCACCTTGGTCACCAGCAGCACCGCAATGCCGACGAAGGCCGCCGTGGTGGCGTTGACGCCAATGGCCGTGCCGAAGACCCACAGCAGCAGGAGCAGTACGAACGTGGCCGCCATGATGATCTCACCGCGGGTCATGGACCCCATCTTCTGCAGCTCGCTGCGCGCCATGGTGGGTGCTTCCGGGGTGCTCTTCAGCGTGGGCGGGTAGACCTTCATGAGCAGCCACGGGACCACCGCCAGGCTCACGAGGCCGGGGATCAGCGCAGCCAGGGCCCACTGGCCCCAGGA
Source organism: Kocuria sp. UBA1838 (assembly GCF_002338785.1). Classification (NCBI taxonomy): domain Bacteria; kingdom Bacillati; phylum Actinomycetota; class Actinomycetes; order Micrococcales; family Micrococcaceae; genus Kocuria; species Kocuria sp. UBA1838. The sequence continues at coordinate 264,924 of NZ_DDIY01000015.1, forward strand.
GATGTGCACGCCGAGCTTCTCGGCGGAGGCCACGGCCAGCGGGTTGCCGGCCATGGCGGTGATGAACATGGCGCTGGTGATCACGTTGACGTGGGCGGCGGTGAACGTGAGGTAGGAACCGAGCTTCCTGCGGGACTCGTCGGTGTCCGGGGTGGAGCCCTGGACCTCCGCGACGGAGCGGACGATCGGGTAGATCACACCACCCGCGCGGGCCGTGTTGGACGGGGTGGCCGGTGCGAGCAGCAGGTCCGTGACGGCCATGCCGTAGGCGATGCCCAGGGGCGACTTGCCGAGGACCCTGAGGAACATCAGGGCCACGCGGCGCCCCAGCCCGGTGAGCAGGAAGCCGTCCGCGATGAAGAACGCCGCGACGATGAGCAGCACGGCGGAGTTGGAGAATCCGCTCAGCGCCTCCCCACTCTTGACATCCATGGCACCGGTGATCATGGCCGTGGCCAGACCGATCAGCGCCACCGACGGGGTGGGCAGAGGCTGCAGGATGAGCCCCAGGATGGTCGCGACGAAGATGCCGAGCATGTGCATGCCGCGGGGGTCCACGCCCTCGGGTGCGGGGATGAAGAAGATCACCGCGCCCACCAGCACCATCAGTCCGAACTTCCAGAGCATCGAGACGGTGCCCCGGCTCACGGTTCTGGATTCGTGGGTGGAATCAACCTGATGGCCGGACATTTCTGCCTCCGAATGTCGCTCCGGTGTGAGACTCTTCTCCCCTCAATTTTAGGCCCGTGGCCAGCGGAAATACGGTCCCCCGGGCATGTGGAGGCGACCGGTCTGGTGATTCCCGTCACCGTTCATTGGGTGACTATGGTCACTGGGTCAAAGGTCGGGTGCGGGTCTGATTTCAGCCGACCGTAGGTGTCGGCGTCGAGACGTTCTCCGTCCACCAGGAATTTCTGACGCTGGGTTCCTTCTTTGACGAACCCGACTCTCCTCGCGACGACGCCGGAGGCCGGGTTGTTGACGCGGTGGCCGAGTTCGAGGCGCTCCAGTCCGCGCTCCGCGAGGGCCCACTCGGCGACCGTTGCCGCCGCTCGGCTCATGACTCCCCTGCCGCGCGCTCGGTCGGTCATCCAGTACCAGAACCACCCGTTCCGGTTGTCCTCGTCCACCGTGACGCAGACGAGGCCGATCAGTGCGTCCGAGTCCACGATGGCCCACGGTTCATGGGAAGAGTCTGCGCTCCCGAGGCGGACGCCGTACGCCGAGGCTTCCTCGACCGAAGTGACCACGCCTTGACGGGCCATGTCAGGGTTGGAGGCGAGAGCCCATAACATGGCTAGCTGTTGTAGGGCATGAGGTTCTTAGCACGCGTGGTGGGGTGATGTGAGACGAGCGGGCTCTACCCCGCAGGATGGAAGTTCCTCAACAACCCATCCGCACGAAAGAGCCCGCTCATGACTCACGCTAATGCGCCCCTGACCCCGACCGGCCGTCTGCGGCTGGTGTTGCGCCACCTCGACGATGGCGTGCCCCAAGCCCATGTGGCTGCTGAGCTCCGTGTGTTCCGCCCGACCGTGGCGACCTGGGTGGCCCGCTACCGTGTTGAAGGTGAAGCAAGACTGCGTGATCGCGCCAGTCGACCCCAGAGTCAGCCGTACCAGATCCCTGCCGAGATTCTTGAGCGCATCGAGTCTCTGCGGCGAAACCGGAAGTGGTCGGCCCGGCGGATCCAGCACCATCTGCTGGAGCTGGGCTACCAGCTGCATCTACGCACCGTGGGGCGGTGGCTGCACCGACTCGGGATCTCCCGCCTACGTGATCTCACCCCGTCCGGGGAGGACCTGCGGCACCCACCTCGGCGGATCCGGGCCGGATGGGCCGGGCACATGATCCACCTGGATGTGAAGAAGCTCGGGAGAATCCCTGACGGTGGTGGTTGGTGGGCCCACGGGCGAGGCTCCCGACAAGCCCTGGCTTCCGAACGCGCCCACAAGTAGCGCGTCGGGTACACCTACCTCTACTCGGCCGCGGACGGATTCTCCCGGCTGGCCTACACCAGGGCCCTCGACAATGAGAAAGCGGCTACCACGATCGGGGTCTTCTGCCGAACCCGGGCGTTCTTCGCCGCCCACGGGATCACCCGCATCCACCGGGTGGCCACCGATAACGGGGCGAACTACACGGCTAAAGATTTCACCCGGACCGTGGAAGGGCTGGCCAGCAGGCATCAGCGGATCCGTCCTTACACACCGCGGCACAACGGCAAGGTCGAGCGCTACAACCGGTTACTGACTGATGAGGTGCTCTACGCCCTCCCGTACGCCAACGAGCAGGCCCGCCGGGAGGCGATCGGGGTGTGGGTGAACCACTTCAACTACCATCGGCCTCACACCGCCTGCGGTGATCAACCCTCGGCCTCACGCACCCCGGTCCGCGTCAACAACCTCACGCCTTCCTACAGCTAGCACGTCGGCCTGTCGCAACTTGCTTAAACGCAGGGAATCGTTGAGCCCAGGCTCATTCCCCGGCTCTTCGCCCCGGAGGTACATGAATAACCCCAATCGTGGGTCCACAGAGGCCCCCATGTCGCCCAGACGAACAACCCCCTCGCGGTTGAGGGGCGCGGCCAGCTACTCAATTGACTGAACCCCCGTACTCGACCTCGGCACCTCCGCGACGCAGATAAAACGGGGGGGTGACAAATCGGCTACGCCCTCAGAAGACAGTGCCAGAACTGTGAGGTTATGACTCGCGAGGGTTCATCCCCGCTCTGTCGTCGCAGCCTGGCCCTCTAAATACAAGAAAAGGTAGGAGCCAGGACGGGTCACGCGGCCACTCACTCACGCAGTGGGCAGCGGCTTGAGAGCGACTCCCACTACAATTTGACCAATCAGCGTGGATCAGGCCGCCTGTGGTGCAGCGATTCGCCCTCCGGGCAAGGCATTAGATAACCACACCACCTTTCCCTTTTTGCGTACACTTTAGTAAGCCCTTCTCGGCCTCCAAACTATCACCACTAGAATTCTGTCCATTCCTTAAATTTGTTTTTCCAATCTTTCTTGAGATGCTCCTTGAGAGCGGAACCCTTATATACGCTGTCGGGAGAGGATGTTGTGGTCGAAATGGATTGCTGGATACCCACTATCCAATCGGCCGCCCGCAGGATTTCTGCATTCGAAGGGAACCAGTCATCTTTGCATGGACGACTGCTCCACACTCCGGTGCGTGCAACGATACTGGACCCAAGAACTCTCATTATTAGCAGCACGTAAAATCTTAGATTATTCTTTTCAGATTTTGAATAGTTTGAAGAAGACAATGCTTCATCCACGCGTTTTTGAGCCGCCGCCGCCCAGCAGAATTGCTCCATGTCACGACCTGAATCAAAAAGGTCATTATAGGTGTCATCATTGTCCAGGAAAGATGAAGGTCTTGCTCGTGCCGTGTCAGGCCTCATCAGAAAAGCTGAAATCATCGCTTGACTCAACAATGTTATGGAAATTATTTCCCGCGGGGATTTCCCGTGATTTTTATAGTAATTTTTTCGACGGTCGTAGAATAAGCCCCTCAACTTTAATACATCTTCAATCCGCTTATGAATTTCATCCGTTGCTCTTAGACTAGCCTTACTGACCGGAGTTTGGCTGTTCGTTGCGCGAATAACCTTCGCTTTTTCGTCCTCATTAGATGGAGCTATAATGCGCACAAGCACAGTCCGGTTGTCCTGAGTAAATGCTTCTTTGGCGCGAGCCCAGTCATAGATTGTTTGCGAAGTCTGAAGCCCATTTACAATCTGAACATCCCTCAAGTCATATTCTTTCCGACTACTAACAGGGGGCTCGGAAACTAGCATTGTAATACCATTATTTAGCCACCAAAAATCTGAATTTTTCGCCTCAGATTGAAGAGTGTTGAGAATTTGTTTGTTGACATTCACCCCCCGTTCGTAGTCACGGACGTTGTCTTCAAAGAAGTGCTCATTTAGCTGTCCTTGGTCATCACACAGGAACTTGTAGTAGTCGTAAAGAGTTACAAGCGCGACTTTATCGTCCCCCTTTTCGAGTTCTTCAACGTACTTCAAAGAAGCATCATAACTTGGCGCGGCAGAATATAAGTTGAACAGCTGTTCAGACCCCAAGAAGGATTGATTGGATTGGACTCTAAAAACGCGATCGATTTCAGCCGCAGCAAGCGCCATGCTCGCTTTCACATCATCATGTGGTTCTCTATCGGACAGCGACGCCTGTACTAATTCGATAATTAAAATCGGGCGCTTCTTCGCTGCACTAAACCAAAATTCGAGGAAGTTTTTTACAGAAGTCGTCAAGTCTGAGGCGTAGGCACGAACGGTACTCTCTTCCTGGCCACCAAACAGGTCTCCGAAAGTGGCGAGGAATTTCTCCCCAACGGACGCTTTCCATCCAATCTCTTCTTTCGCCTGCCCGATTATTAGTCGAATTTCCGAATTTCTTGTTATATTTTCGGTATCTACAGGATCAAGCAAACTGACCACCCGCCCATTTATAATTACGTAGATCCAGTCTATCCCACCATCTTTTCCTTCACCGACGCAGCCAGCTTCCAGAGTTACGTCTTCAACTTCATATTTCCTTAAAACACAAAAAGCTGTAAAAAGTTCAAAATTTTCAGATTTCTTTCGGCTTGGGTACTTTGCAGAAAATTCGTCAAGTGCATTTTTGGCTAGTTCAACAGAAACAGATTGAGCCGACATATTAATTCCTAAATCCAGCAACAGGCGAAGCTCTGTCACTTAATTATAACTAACAAGCGAAGCTGAGGTTTTTGAAAATTAAATTCTTGTTCCGCCTACCGAAATACAAGCGGGGTGCCGCAATTGGCTTAATTAATATTACACCATAAAATTACAGGGGGGTCATACTCCTCATCACTGGCCGTAGTCATAATGGACCATTATAATCCACCTACTGACCTCGACCAGCCTGTGCTTACCATGTTGTGCAGTTGGCGATATGCCATATTTCTGGCCGGGTCGCTTCTACGTCCTATCCCGCGAGGCAGGTTAATAGGGCGCGTGCAACGTTACTTTTGCTGGGTGTGTTGTACAAGAGGTTAGGGACTCATTGAATCGCCCCGGGTCTGGTGGAGGCTCTGATCCCACGGGAGCATGAGGAGCATGGCAGCACCGAGGAAGGGGACTGCCCGTGGCAGTTGAGTCAGGCATGGTGGTGTACGGGTAGCCCGGTGAGCGTGTCGTCGCAGACGAAGGCGGTCACCGCGTGATCCTTCGAGTGAACCTTCCACAGCACTCTCGAAAAGGACCATCACGATGACCGCTCCTTCCAGGGCGGATTCAATTGGTCGTTGCAACACTTCGTGAGAGGGGTGTGTGATGGGTCGTCGTCAGCAGGCCGCGGACCGGGCTGTTCGTTCGAAGTTGCGGTCGCCGGGGCATCCAAAGTTCCAGCGGCCGGTCGAGGCGGCTTTCTGGAGAGTGATCGCGTAGGGACTGCTGCCCGAGGAGGCCTCAGCGGTTGCGGGCGTGGGGCAGGCGGTCGGAGCACGGTGGTTCCACAACGCTGGGGGCATGCCACCGTTGGACCTGGACTTCACCCCGTCGGGCCGCTACCTCAGCTTCGCCGAGCGGGAGGAGATCGCGATCCTGAACGTCCAAGGCAACGGGGTTCGCGACATCGCCCGGGCGCTCGGCCGGGACCCGGGCACGATCAGCCGCCAGCTGCACCGCAACGCCGTGACTCGGGGCGGGACGCGGGAGTACCGGGCATCGGTGGCGCAATGGAAGGCCAACATGGCCGCCAAGCGTCCCAAACAGGCGAAGCTCGTCACCAACCCGCGGCTGCGTGAGTATCTCGAGCAGCGCCTATCGGGCAAGGTCTCTCGCCCGGACGGCACCGTGGTCGCTGGACCGCAGCCGCCGCGGTTCACGGGCCGCAACAAGCCCCATCGCAAGGACAGGGCCTGGGTGCTGGGCTTGGAGCCCGGGAGCAGATCAGCAACCGGTTGAGGCTCGACTTCCCCGATGATGAATCCATGCGCATCAGTCACGAGGCGATCTACCAGTCACTGGTCATCGAAGCCAGAGGCGCTTTGAAGAAGGAACTCGTCTGGTGTCTGCCCACGGGCCGGGCGCTGCGGGCCCCTCGAGAACGATCCCGTCGCAAGACCTGGGCCCACGTCACCGAGGGAACGTTGATCAGCGAGCGCCCCGCCGAAGCCGACGACCGCGTCGTCCCGGGACATTGGGGGGGGGGGGCGAGCTGCTCATCGGGCTCGAGCGCTCTGCCATCGGGACCGTGGTGCAACGCACGACCCGGTTCACGATGCTGGTCCACCTGCCCCGCGAGGAGGGCTACCAGTTCAGGGCATCGATCAAGAACGGCCCGGCACTGGCAGGCTACGGCGCGAACACCATGAAGAACGCCCTGGCGGACACGATGTCGACGCTGCCGAAACAGTTGACACGCTCGGTGGCCTGGGACCGCGGCAAGGAGGTATCGGCCCACGCCCTGTTCACGGTCGAGACAGGGATCCCGGTCTACTTCGCCGATTCCGTCTCACCCTGGCAACGCGGCACGAACGAGAACACCAACGGACTACTGCGCCAGTACTTCCCCAAGGGCACCGACCTGTCCCGCTGGATGGCAGAAGACATCAGCGCCGTCACCCACGCCCTCAACAGCAGGCCCCGCAGTTGAGCCCCCGATAGTGG
>NZ_DDIY01000002.1:0-470 GCF_002338785.1 Kocuria sp. UBA1838
CCGCGCATGTTGGCGAGCGCGCGATCGGCGCGCTCCTCCGGGCTCATGGTCTCCTCCATCTGCCGGATGCCCTCGGGCTTGCGGCGCCCCAGCGTGTAGTCGCTGCACGCCAGGTTCGAGCACACGTAGGTGCCCACGGAGTTGTAGCGGTCCTTCGCGGTCTTGGAACGCTGGATCGACACCAGTGAGACGCCGCTGGCCGGGTGCAACGTCAGGCAGATCTGACACATGCGTGCGCCACCGCTCGCCTTCTGCGCGCTCTTCTCGAGCACCAGCCCGCGCAACCCGTCCTCGGTCTCGACGACGACGTAGCCCGCCCGCGGTGACTTCGGGTCGTACCAGCCCAGGAAGATCTGGGACTCCCAGTCCCCGTGGAGCACGTCCTGCGGGATGTTGAGGCGCTGCGCGGCGCCCTTGGAGCAGTTGACGAAGCTCTTGCGGATCTCGGTTTCTGTATGCGTATTCATGTT
>NZ_DDIY01000002.1:716-7557 GCF_002338785.1 Kocuria sp. UBA1838
GTGGTGCGGGAGGGCGACGGCGTTCGGCGCGCTCGTGGAGCGCGGTCGCCGCGGGGAGGTGGAAAAGGGTGGGTGAAAGCGCGCGACGGGCTGGTCTTCACCCGCCGCGTCCGGTCAGCGCTGTCTAGTGCCGGCGGTGAAGAAGCCGGCAACCCCCTGACGCACGAAAGCCTCGTTCCTCCACGGCTGTGGATCTCGAAAACGTACGGGGAGAGTCTAGATCCACTGAAAGGTTCCCCACCACCGCTGGCCGGCATCCCGCGAGCCACCATCACCCATTGCGGTTCCATGGGCCGGGCCTGCCCCCGACGATCATTCACCGCTGAGACGTCCTGCACACCTGGACTCCCCGCGCCCTGAGCTCCAGTGCTGAGCACCTACCCTGGAGGCATGACTTCCTCCGCCACTGCCACCAAATCCCTGGGCGTCCTACAGGAGGTTTTCGGGTACGACGCCTTCCGTGGGGAGCAGGCGGAGATCATCGAGCAGGTGGTGGGTGGCGGGGACGCCGTGGTGCTGATGCCCACCGGCGGCGGCAAGTCCCTGTGCTACCAGATCCCCGCACTGCTGCGGGACGGTACGGGCGTGGTGGTCTCCCCGCTGATCGCGCTCATGGCGGACCAGGTGGCCGCGCTCGAGGCCGTGGGCATCCGCGCCGCGTACCTCAACTCCACCCTGGAGCCCTACGAGGCGCAGGAGGTGGAGCGGCAGCTTCTCACCGGGGACATTGACCTGCTCTACATGGCCCCCGAACGGCTCATCCTGCCGCGCACCGTTGAGCTGCTGAAGCGCGCACCGATCGCCCTGTTCGCGATCGACGAGGCGCACTGCGTCTCCCAGTGGGGGCATGACTTCCGCCCCGACTACATGGGGTTGTCCGTGCTTGCGGACGCCTTCCCGGATGTTCCCCGCATCGCACTCACCGCGACCGCCACGCGGGCCACCCACCAGGAGATCACCGAGCGGCTGCGCATGGAGAACGCGCGGCACTTCGTCTCCAACTTCGACCGCCCCAACATCCAGTACCGGATCGAGTCCAAGGACCGCGCGAAGGACCAGCTGCTGCGGCTCATCCAGTCGGAGCACCCGGGGGAGGCGGGCATCGTCTACTGCATGTCCCGCAAGAGCGTGGAGTCCACTGCTGCGTGGCTCGGCGCCCGCGGGGTCGACGCCATGCCCTACCACGCGGGTCTCGACGCCGCAGTGCGCCAGGACACGCAGATGCGGTTCCTGCGGGAGGAGGGAATCGTCGTCGTCGCCACGATCGCGTTCGGCATGGGCATCGACAAGCCGGACGTCCGCTTCGTCGCCCACCTGGACCTGCCCAAGAGCATCGAGGGGTACTACCAGGAGACAGGCCGCGCCGGCCGCGATGGTATGCCCGCAACGGCATGGATGGCGTACGGCCTGGGCGACGTGGTCAACCAGCGGCGCATGATCGACCAGGGAGACGGATCTGACCTGCACAAACGCAATGCGCGCTCGCACCTGGACGCCATGCTCGCCCTGTGCGAGACCACGGACTGCCGTCGTGTGCAGCTGCTGCGGTACTTCGGCCAGGACTCCGAGCCGTGCGGCAACTGCGACACGTGCCTGAACCCGCCCAAGGTCTGGGACGCCACCGTGCCCGCCCAGAAGCTGCTGTCCACGCTCATCAGGCTGCAACGCGAACGCGGTGAGCAGTTCGGTTCCGGCAAGGTCTTCGACATCCTGCTGGGCCGCAGCAACGAGCGCACGGAGGCGTCGCGCCACCAGGAGCTGAGCGTGTGGGGGGTCGGGCAGGACCTCTCCGAGCGGGAGTGGCGCTCGGTACTGCGGCAGCTGCTTGCCCGCCGGGTCGTGGAGGCCGTCGGTGATTTCGGCGTGCTCGTTCCCGGCCCGGAGGCCGGACCCGTGCTGCGCGGTGAGGGCACCCTGGAGCTGGCGGTGGACAGGGCGCCGACGGCGCGCGCGAACGGACGCGCCCGCAGCGGCGGGGGCAGCGGGCGCTCACGGGCCGCAGACACCCTGGACGAGGCCGCGAAGGAGACCTTCGAGGCGCTGCGGGAGTGGCGGACATCGGTGGCCAAGGAAAAGCAGATCCCGCCCTACATGGTGTTCTCGGACGCCACGCTCGTCGGCATCGTGGAGGCCGCACCGGCATCCACGGCGCAGCTCAGCGGGGTCAGCGGAGTGGGCGCCAAGAAGCTCGAGGAGTACGGGGATGCCGTGTTGGAGGTGCTGGGTTCCCCGGGGTCTTGACGGTGAGAACTGCCCCGGCCGTTCGGCGTCAGTCGGACGTGACGGAGGATATGCGGTCCACGATGGCCTCGGCCACCGCGGGGGCCTCGCGCTCGGGCAGCCAGTGCCCGGCATCGAGCTCGATGAACTCGTACGGCGCGTGCACGTACACCTCGGTCTCCTCCGCGGCCGTTCGGCCCAGGGCGGGATCCCGGTTGCCCCACACGAACGTGGTGGGCACCGTGATGATGCCGTTTCCGGCATTCTTACCGGTCACGCCGTCCTTGCGCAGCATGGCGCGGTACCAGTTGATGGGCCCGCGCAGGTCGTCCGCGGTGGCGAAGCGACGCCCGTAGCGTTCCGCGGCCTCCTCGGGGATGCCCGCACGGCGGGTGAGGGTTCCCACGCGACCGGCGAGCAGACGCTCCGGTGCGGCGGGGATCTGGAACATGCCGATGTACCAGGATTTCTTGACCTGGTCCGGGGTCTTGAGCGCGTGCCCGAGCGCGGTGGGGTGCGGGGTGGACAGCACGGTCAGCGAGGTCACCCGCTCCGGTGCGCGCAGGGCGATGTCCCAGGCGAGCACCCCACCCCAGTCGTGGCCCACCAGGTGGAACCGCTCCGCTCCGGCCTCGTCCGCGAGGGCCAGCGCGTCCGCGGAGAGCTCCTCGCGGCGGTACGCGGCCAGCTCGGTGGGTCGGGCGCCCGGGGAGTACCCACGCTGGTCCATGGCGAGAGTGCGCAGCCCCTGCGCGTTCAGCCGTTCGGCGACGTCGTCCCAGCCGCGGGCATCCTGCGGGAAACCGTGCAGCAACAGGACCACGGGGCCGTCCTCTGGGCCCTGGTCGAGAACGTCGAACGTAAGTCCCTGTCGCGTGAAGCTGGTGATCCGAGTCATGCCTCCACCCTATGACGCACGGAGGGGCTCGTCAGCCGTGGCCCCGGACCTGGGGTGGGTCTGCGGCGGAGCGGGTCTAGAAGAACCCGATGACGCGCCCAATGATGGCCAGGACGGTGAACGGTGCCACGACCACGGCCGGTCCGATCAACACGACCTTGCCCACGGCGCCCTCACAGGGGCGCTCGCGGTCGAGGTGCTCTCCGGGCGGGAGCCCGTGGTGCGGGTGCTGCGCGCGGCGGCCGCTCACCGGGAGCTGCCCGTGTACCTGTTGAGCCGCCAAGTGCGGTTCGTGGCCGTCACGCAGGAGGTGCACCGCCGGATCGCTGCGCGTCAGCTCGAGCAGCTGGAGACGGACCGCCGCATCCACGAGGTCTTCACCCAGCTGACCCTGGAGGCTGCCCCGGTCCAGCGGATCGTTGCGGAAGCCGCGCGGCTACTGGGTGCCGAGGTCGTGTGGCGGCGGCGTGCGGCGTCGTCGTCACCGGAGGACAGGGGGGACCGTTCCCGTGGTGGTCGCGAGGGAGACGGTCGGGTGGCTGTCTGCCGAGCCGCGGGGTGCCGGGCCCGCGTTGCGCGCCACCGTGCTGGAGCGGGCGGGGCAGGCGGTGGCGCTCACGATGCTGTCCGAGCGCAGCCGCCGGAATGAGAAGCGCCAGGCGGAGACCGCCCTGCTGCACGAGCTTCGGCGCCCGTGGAACGTGGACGAGGACTCCGCGCGGCGGCGTGCGCACGAACTCGGGATCGGCGTGCTGCGCCACGGGGTGCTGAGCGAGGCGGCCCCGGCCGCGTGGCTGCCAGTGGTCGTGCGCTGGGAGCGCCCGGCGGCGGCGCCGTGCTCGATGCGCTCGCATGGGCGCTGGGCCGGGAGCGCACGACGGCGCTTGCTGGCCGTCTTGGCGCTGCCTCCGTGGCCGTGCTGGTGCCGCTGGCCGCGCGCACCCCTCAGGACGCCGTGGTGGAACGGGTGCTTACGGCGGCGGAGCAGCGCCTGGAGGGAGCGTGGCGGGTGCTCGCAGGGGTCTCCGATCCAGAGTCGGGGATGATCGGCGCGGCCGCCCGCCTGGACGAGGCCGGAATGATCGCGGAGGCCGCGGTATCCCTGCTCGCGCGGGACGGTTGCGCGGAAGGTGGCCCCTCGCAGGACGGGACCGTGGCGGACCGCGCGGCACGGCAGGACGCCGCCCGGTCCGGTTCTGTGCGCTCCGGTTCCGCGCGGCGGCGGTGCTTCCGCGCACAGGACGTGCGGCTGCGCGGGCTGCTCGCGATGTTGCGCGGGGACGAGCGCGCGCAGATGTTCGCGCGCGCGGAACTCGGGAGCGTCCTGGACGTGGAGCGCCACGAGGACCGTGAGCTGTTGACACAGTTCCTGGCGTGCGGCGGGAACAAGAGCCTGCTGGCCCAGCGGATCCACCTCTCCCGCCCGGCGCTCTATGGGCGGCTGGCCCGTCTGGAATGCAGGCTGGGGGTGTCGCTGGACGATCCGGAGTCGCGGACGTCCCTGCACGTGGCGTTGCTGATCGCGGAGGTGGAGGGGTGCTGAGGGCGGCCCGGGCGGCGTCGTGCGCTAGGACTCGGTGGGGTAGTCGCGCGGCCAGCTGTGGCCGAGGGTGGCCTCCACGCTCTCGTTGAAGCGGCGGGTGAGACGGGCCAGCGCGGTGACGTCCTCCTGCGGCCAGTCCGCAATGAAACGCTGGTAGGACTCGCGGCGGACCTCCAGTTCCTCCGCAAGACGGTGCACGCCCTCCTCGGTGGGTTGGTGCTTCTTGGCGACGCCGCCCTCAGGGTCCTTGATGCGCTCAATCAGACCGCTCTTCATGGCGGCTGCGACCTGCCGGTGGACGGTGGAGATGTCCAGGCCGAAGGACTGGGCCAGCTCGGCCACGCTCATGGGGCCGCCGGCCTGCAGACGAGCGAGGAGCACGGTGGAGCTGCGGTCCAGCGCCTCCCGGCGGGACTGGGGTGGTGCTCCCTGGAGGGCGTATCTCGAGAGCAGCATGTTCTCGTAGACGAGTTCGCTCACTGAGTCATCGCTGTGCACGGTTCCATCCTTTCATCCCCGGGTGGACGGCTTCCGAGGGGCTGCCGCCGTGGCAGCTCTCAACGGTAGGCGGGGCGGAAAGACGGGGGAGCGGGGTCGTCGACAAAAATTGCATAATACAAATCCTGGGGTAATATCTTGCACTATACAAACCCAAAAACTCCAGGAGGTGCCCGTGTCGGTCGACGCGAAGGACGACGTTCCCACAGGTCAACTGCCGGTTGTGGTGGAGCAGGCCACGCCCGGTCCCGCGCACTCGGCGGGCCCGGCACGGCTGGTCACGCCCACGTTCGTGGTGGCGTGGGTGGTCAACTTCCTGCAGTACCTGACCTTCTACATGCTGGTCACCACCATGGCGCTGTACGCCGTGAAGAGTTTTGCGGCCTCGGACGCCGTGGGCGGCTTCGCGTCCAGTGCGTTCGTGGTGGGGGCGACCGTCGCGCGGCTGGTCTCCGGATACCTCGTGGACATCCTTGGCCGCCGGAAGATGCTGCTGATCGCGCTCGTGGTCGTGGTGGTCGCGTGCGCGCTGTACCTGCCTGCCGGGTCTCTGCCCGTGCTGATCGGGGTGCGTCTGCTGCACGGTTTCGGGTACGCGTTCGCGAGCACCGCCGTGATGACGATTGCGCAGTCCGTGATCCCCGACTCCCGCCGCGGCGAGGGCACCGGGTACTTCGCGCTGGGCACCACACTGGCCACTGCGGTGGGGCCCGCGCTGGGGCTCTTCCTGGTGGGTTCGCTGAACTACACGTGGCTGTTCTGGACGACCCTCGTCACCGCCGTGCTCGGCCTGGTGCTGGGTGCCTTCTTGCGGGAGCCCCTGGTCAAGCGTGAAGCCCAGGCCAACCAGGAGGTGGACAAGCAGCGCGCCGCCTTCTCGCTCAGCGACATCGCCCACCCGGCAGTGCTGCCCATCGGCTCCTTCATGCTGGTGGTGGGCGTCTGCTACGCGGGCGTGATCACCTACCTCAACGCCTATGCCGAGGACCGCGGAGTCACCACGGGTGCCGCCCTGTTCTTCGTGGCGTACGCCGTGGCCATGCTGATCATGCGCCTAGTGCTGGGCAAGGTGCAGGACCAGCGCGGCGACAACGTGGTGGTCTACCTGGGCCTCGTCTGCTTCGCTGTGGCCCTGGGCATCCTGGCGGTGGCCAACCAGGACTGGCAGGTGGTCGTGGCCGGCGCCATGACTGGTCTGGGCTACGGCACGCTCATGCCGGCCGCGCAGGCCATCGCCGTAAACGCGGTGCCCGCCCACAAGCTGGGCACCGGCATCTCCACCCTGCTGCTGCTCATGGACGTGGGCGTGGGCATCGGCCCCGTGGTCCTGGGCCTGCTGCTCTCCGCCACCGGGTTTGGCACCATGTACACAGTGCTGGCCGTGCTGGTGGTCGTGGCGGCGCTGCTCTACCACGCGGTCCACGGGCGGCACCCGCACGCCAAGCGGGGGCGGCTCGTGGTGGACTGAGGTCCGCTCTTTCGGGGGCCCGTGGTTTTCACTGCGGGCCCCCTTTCGTAGTACGGCTGCGTTCGGGGACGACGACGGTGAGGGGCCGGGTGGGCGCGTCTCGTCGTCTCCGCGCCAGGCGGTGCCCTCTCTTAGAGCCGATCCATGGAATCCTCGCCGTTTCACTTCAAAGAGTGGGGCGCCCCCACCGGAGTTAAGGGGCTCTTCCCGAACG
>NZ_DDIY01000016.1:0-1505 GCF_002338785.1 Kocuria sp. UBA1838
TGACAAACAACAAACCACACCTAAGCTCTTATCCAGAGCCATGAGTTGGAAGTTTTGGCTGCCGTTGATTCGGAACGCTTCTCGCTGTCCTTGCGGCAACTCGACTAGCTTATCCGTTCCCCGTCTTCTTCGCAACTCGGCGTTCGCACGCTGTTGCCGTTCGGAAGTTGGGGGAGGTACCTCGTCGGCCTGCCGGACCAGCGGTTCGCTGTTCGTCCTTGCGGCGACTTGGAATACATTACACACGCCCGCGGGACTGCGCAAAACGGCCCTGGGGAGGGCCCGCCACCTCCGGGCCGCGTTCGGACGCGGGGTGGTCGCCCCGCCCCGAGCCGGGCATCGACGCGGCGCCCGCAGACAACGGCCGCACAATCACGTGGCCGCGGTCGCGCAGTGGCGTTACCCGGGTGGCTGCCTCAGTCCCGCAGCAGGTTCTTGCGCACCTTGCCCGTGGCCGTGCGCGGCAGCTCGTCACTGAACACGACCGAATCCGGCACCTTGAACCCGCTGAGCTGGTTCCGGACGTGGTCGCGCAGGTCGTCCTCCGTGACCGTGGACCCGTTCACCCGCACCACGTGCGCGACCGGGCGTTCGCCCCACTTCTCGTGAGCTACCCCCACGACGGCGACGTCCGCGACGTCCGGATGGGAGTAGAGGGCCTGCTCCACCTCGATGGACGAGATGTTCTCCCCGCCGGAGATGATGATGTCCTTGGCGCGGTCCCGCAGCTGGATGTAGTTGTTGGGGTGCATGACCCCCAGGTCACCCGTGTGGAACCACCCGCCCTCGAATGCCTTCCGCGTGGCGGGTACGTCCTTGTAGTAGCCGATCATCACGTTGTTGCCCCGCAGCACCACTTCCCCCACGGTTGTACCGTCCGCCGGCACGTCCTCGAGGGAGTCGTCCACCACGCGGGCGGATTCCGCCTGGATCATGGCCACCCCCTGCCGGGACATCTGCTGCGCCCGCTCCCGGGGCGAGAGCTCACGCCACTGTTCCTGGGGTTCGCAAATGGTGATGGGGCCGAAGACCTCGGTGAGCCCGTACACGTGGACGATGTCGAAGCCCGCGCTCTCCAGCCGCTCGATGATGCTCGGCGCGGGCGGGGCCCCAGCGGTCGTGATCCTGATGGTGTGTTCGAGTGGGTGGGCCTCCGGACCGTCCACGATGATCGAGCACACGGCCGGCGCGCCGCACAGGTGGGTGATGCCCTGCTCGTCGAACGCGCGCCAGATCTCGTCCGCGCGCACGGCCCGCAAGCACACGTGCGTGCCGCCCGCGGCGGTCACGGCCCACGTGGTGCACCACCCGTTGCAGTGGAACATGGGCAGGGTCCACAGGTACCGCGTGGCGCCGGTGAACCCATTGTGGAACACCTCCCCGAGGCTGTTCAGGTACGCCCCGCGGTGGCCGTACAGCACCCCCTTGGGGCGCCCCGTGGTGCCGGAGGTGTAGTTCAGGGTGATGGGCGCGTTCTCGTCCGCGACGCCGTAGCCGACGCCGCC
>NZ_DDIY01000016.1:1729-22824 GCF_002338785.1 Kocuria sp. UBA1838
CCGCCTGCGGGTCGTCGATCTGCACGAGCGTCACGTCCGACCCGTCACCGAGGGCCTGTGCGACGGTCTCGAGCACCGAGGTGTCCGCGAGCACCACGCGGGCTTCGCAGTGCTCGAGGATGTAGCTCAGTTCCCGCGCGCTCAGTCGCGGGTTGAGCGGCACCAACACCGCCCCGGCCGCCGGCACGGCGTAGTGCGCCATGAGTGTCGCGGGAAGATTGGGCGCGATCACCGCGACCGTGGGCCACGAGCACTCCAGCAACTCCGCGCCCTGGAACGATTCGTTCCCCTCACCCGAGGCCCCCGCGGATCGCTCGGACCCGGCAGTGTCGCCCGACTCGGCAGTTCCGGGCAAACCGCCCGTGACCGGTGACCCGGCGGACTCACGCGACCCCGCGGACTCGGGCGACCCAGCGGCGTCGTCCGATCCAGCGGATCCCCGGGAAGCAGCGCCCGCCGAGCCGTCGGAACCGGACAGCAGCGGCAACAGCGCCGTGGCGAACCGGCGCACGTCCCGTTCGAACTGCTCGTAGCTCCACACCCGCGAGCCGTGCACGATCGCCGGGCGGTCGGGGAAGACCTCGGCGCTGCGCTCGAGGAAGCGCAACGGGGTCAGCGGCTCGGTGTTCGCGAACATGGTGCTCCTGAACGGTCATGGCCCGTCACGCGCCGGACGGGCGCGAACCGGGCCGTGTGGGCACGAGCGGATCAGTTGTAGGCGGAGAAGCCCGTGATCGACTTGCCGATGATCAGGGCCTGCACCGTCTCGGTCCCCTCGTAGGTGTGCACGGCTTCCACGTCCGCGAAGTGACGTGCAACACGGTTCTCCAACAGGATGCCATTTCCGCCGAGCAGATCGCGAGCGTTGGCCGCGACCTGGCGTGCCGTGCGGGTGGCCGTGTACTTGGCCAGCGAGGCCTGGTGCCCGGTCAGGGTCCCGGCCTCCTCCTTGCGGGTCATCGCCATTACGAGCGTCTGGATGGAGGTGAGCTCGCTCAGCATGCGGGCCAGGCGCTCCTGCACGATCTGCGACGCCGCGAGCGGACGGCCGAACTGCACGCGCTGCGCCGCGTACTGGACCGCGGTCTCGTAACACGCCTGCGCGTGACCCACCGCGGCCCACCCCACGCCGATGCGGGTCGCGAAGAGGACCGAGGCCGTGTCCCGGAAGGAGCGGGCGTTCGGCAGGACGTTCTCGGTGGGGACGAACACGTTCTCCATACGGATCTGGGCCTGGTGGATGGCCCGCAGGGAGAGCTTCCCGCGCATGGTGGTACCCGTGTAGCCCTCGGAGTCCTGGGGCACCACGAAACCGTGGACCGCGCCGTCCTCGTCGCTGCGGGCCCACACCACGGTGATCCCGCCCATGGACCCGTTGCCGATCCACTTCTTCTCACCGTTGAGGACGTGGCCGCCATCCACGGGGGTCGCTCGGGTCTCCAGGCCGATCGAGTCCGAACCGTGGGCCGGCTCGGTGAGCGCGAAGGAACCGAGCAGCTTGCCCGCGGCCATGTCCGGGAGCCACCGGTCCTTCTGCTCGTCGCTGCCGCACATGGCGATCGAGCGCATGGCCAGGCCACCCTGCACACCGGCCACGGTGGACACCGATCCGTCCCCGCGGGCCAGTTCCATGGTCACGAGACCCGCGGCGAGCTTAGACATGTTGTCCATGCCCGGGACCGCCACGCCGTCACGCAGCAGGTCCAGCTCGCCCATCCGGGTCACGAGATCCAGGTTGTACTCGCTCTCGTCCCAGTACCGGGCGATCACGGGCAGGACGTCTTCCTGCACGAAGGACCGGGCGCGCATCCAGTGGGCGCGGTCCTCGTCCGAGACGTCCGTGAAGACCCCCGCCTCGTCCGTTCCCAGGGCCTCGGTGAGCGTGTATTCCGGTTCCAGCGTGCCCGCGGGGAAGTTCTCCGAGGTGGGTGCCGTGTTCTCAGTGGTCATGACTGGTCCTTCGCGATCAGGGGTTACTGCTGGGCGGCGTCGAAACGCCGGCCGCGGACGCGCTCGGCGGCGCCGGTGCGGTCCAGGTAGGGTGTGATGCCGCCCAGGTGGAACGGGTAGTTGGCGCCCAGGATCATGCACAGGTCCACGTCCCGTGCGGAGGCGACCACGCCCTCGTCGAGCATGTGCCCGATCTCGTCCGCGAGCGCGTCCTGGACGCGCGTGAGCAGCTCTCCCCCGGCGCCGTCGTCCGACGACGCCGCAACGCCGCTCTTCTGCCGCGTGCGCTCGAGTGCGTCGTGAGCCTCGGGCGAGAGGTAGGTCTGCGAGGTCTCGCCGCGCGCGGGCAGCGTGTGGGTCAGACCGGCGTCCGCGACGGCGTCGAGCCACGGAGAGAGGGTGAACCGGTCCGGGTAGGCGTCGTTCATGGTGTGCGTGATGTGCACGAGCACGGCCGGGCCCACGAAGTCGAGCAGCTGCAGCGGTGTCATGGGCAGCCCCATGGGGGCGAGGGCGTGGTCCACGGTCTCCGGATCGCCACCGGCGTCCATGGCGCGGCCAATCTCGTCGAACATGCGGGTCAGCACGCGGTTGACCACGAAGCTCGGGGCGTCCTCCACGCGCACCGCGATGCGCCGCAGCTTGGCGGCGAGGTCGAACGCGGTGGCCAGGGTGGAGTCGTCCGTCTGCTGCGCGGAGATGATCTCGAGCAGCGGGGTGACCTCCACCGGGTTGAACACGTGGAAGCCCACGAGCCGCTCGGGGTGCTTGAGGTCCCGGCCCATGGCCGTGACGGACAGGGACGAGGTGTTAGTCGCGAGGATCGCGTCCTCGCGGATCACGGGCTCCCACTGCGCGAAGACCTGCCGCTTCACCTCGAGCTCCTCGAAGACGGCCTCGATCACGAAGTCCGCGTCCGCGAGGTCCTGCGGGCTCTCGGCCCCCGAGATCAGGGAACCGAGCTGCTCCGCCTGCTCCGCGCTCATGCGACCCTTCTCGGCCTGGGCCGTGAAGCGGTCGCGGGTGCGCTGCACGCCTGTGGCGAGGCGCTCGTCGTCGAGGTCGGTCATCACCACGGGGACCCGGGCGCCCTGGGCGAGGAGGGACGCGAGCTGACCCGCCATGAGTCCCGCGCCGATCACCGCCGCCTTCTTGATCGGGCGCACGGCAGCGTCCGGGACGTTCGCGGCCTGTTTGCTGCGGGCGCTCACGAGTTCGAACGCGTACAGGGACGCGCGGGCGGCGTCGGACTGCACGATCGAACTGAAGAGCTGGACCGCGGCGGCACCGTTGGCCTGGCGGGTGTCCGTGCGCGCACGGCCCACGAGGTCGATCGCGGCCACCGGGCCGGGAGCGGCACCGTGCCACGCGGCGTGGGCCTTGGCGGCGGCCTTGTCCACGGCGGCCTGCCAGGTCTGTTCGTCGTCGTCGGCGCGGCGCGGTTCGTGCTTGCCCTCGAGGGCCTCCACGACCCAGCGCTGCCACGCCGTCTCCCACTCGTCCGTGCCGGGGGCGGCATCCAGGACGGCGTCCACGAGACCGATCTCCGCGGCCTTGGCGGGCTTGAGGTTCCGCCCGCGCATGGAGTCCGTGACGATGATGTTCAGTGCCGCCTCAGCGCCTACCAGGTGCGGCAGTAGGTAGACGCCGCCCCAGCCCGGAAAGAAGCCCAGCCGGCACTCGGGCAGACCCATGGGTGCCTTGCCGGACGTGGCCAAGCGGTAGTCGGTGTGCAGCGCGAGTTCCAGACCGCCGCCGAGGGCCACCCCCGTGATGAGCGAGAACGTGGGAACGGGCATCTCCGCCAGGACGCCGAAGGCCTCGTGCCCGGAGCCGACGTAGTCCTCCGAACCCCCGTCGAACTGTGCGGCGCGGATCTCCTTGAGATTGGCGCCTGCACCGAACGACTTCTCGTTGCCCGTGACCACCACGGCCTCGACCTGCGAGGTGTCAATGGCCGAGAGCTCCCGGCGCAACTCGCGCATGGCCTCCGAACCCCAGATCACGAGCCCGTTGGGCTCCGTGGACCCCAGGGACACCAGGGCGATCGGTCGTTCCCGCCCGGGCAGGACGGGACGGGTCACGTCGATGGTCACGGTGGACGGGAAGGTCTGTTCGCTCACGCTTGGCTCCTGTGTCTGGGCGAAAGGTGGTGTGGCCCACAGTATCGCGAGAACAGTCTGACGTGAGACTGCGTCTCACGTCAAGACATTCAGTGTCACCCGGCCCCCGGATGCCCGGTACGTCCTGGATAGGCTGATCCGGTGACTCTCCAGCTGCCGCTGCACTCGGACCGCTTGCGCTTCCGCTGGCCCACCGATGCCGACATCGAGCCCATGCACTCCTACCAGTCCCGCGAGGACTACGCCATGCATGCATGGCGCGAACCCCGCGACATGGACCACGTGATCAGGACGGTCGAGGCCAATCGCGAACCCGGGTCCTGGTCCTCCGACGGCGACAGCCTGCGGGTCGCGATCTCCCCTCACGACTCCGACGAGCTCGTGGGCGAGATCGTGCTGACCCTCGTGGACGCGGAGTCCGCGCAGGTGGAGATCGGCTGGGCGTTGCACCCGGACCACACGGGCAAGGGGTACGCCGCGGAGGCCGCGCGCACCGCCGTCGACGCCGCGTTCGAGCACCTCGGCGCGCACCGCGTCTTCGCGCGCCTGGACAGTCTCAACGTGGCGTCCGCGAAGGTCTGCGAGCGCGTGGGCATGCGCCAGGAGGCGACCCTGCGGGAGAGCCACTACCAG
The DNA here is from genome assembly GCF_002338785.1 of Kocuria sp. UBA1838. NCBI lineage: Bacteria > Bacillati > Actinomycetota > Actinomycetes > Micrococcales > Micrococcaceae > Kocuria > Kocuria sp. UBA1838. The sequence goes on from NZ_DDIY01000016.1 coordinate 6,436, forward strand.
TTGGGCGAGTGGCGCGACGAACTCGTCTACGCTGTGCTCGCGTCTGAGCGACGCGCGGATTGATCCGCCGCGGGGACACGCACCTCGTCGGAGGGTCGCGCCCCGGCGAACCCGCCGCCCTCGGAGGCGTCCTGCTCCCCACCGGGCTGGGCATCCCGCGCGAGCTGCGTGCCACCCGGGGCCAGGGCCTCGTACACCGAGCGCGCCGTCCGCTCGGCGACGTCCCGCGCGTCGACCCCCTCGGGGACGATGACGACCACGGGCGCCGGGCCCGCACCGTCGTCCGCGGAGCGAAGTTGCTGAACCGGGCGCCCGGGAACGAACGAGAGCCCGAAAAGGGTGCACAACCACGCGACGCGCCGATTGAGTCCCGCGGCCAGCCGCTCGCCGTCCGCGGCCTGGGGATCGTGCAACCACGTGCGCAGGTAGGCGTTGTGCACGGCGACGATGGCGGAGGCCAACGAGATCGCCGTGACCCGCCGGTCGGGGCCGTCTGGCAGGACGCGGCGCAGGAACTCCCGGAACACCCGCTCGTACCGGTGGGATGTGGCGAGCTCCCGGTCCCGCAACGCCTCGACCCGCTGCAGCAGTCGGTGTCGTGCGAGCGCACGGTCCGCGTGGTCCAGGTTGTACCGGAACACGAGCTGCACGCCCTCACTCACCCCCGCCTGGGCGGTGAGGTGCGGGCGGTTGAGCAACTGCTCCAGCCGCTCCAGGTTGGACGCGTGATCCGCGAACACGATGTCCTCCTTGGACCCGTACTTGCGGAAGAACGTGGCACGACTGACCCCCGTGGCGTGCGCGAGCTGGTCCACGGTGGTGGCGTCGTAACCCTGCGCGGCCAACAGGCGGATCGCTGTGGTGACGGCGTCGCCGCTCACCCCGGGTGCGGTACTCATCTGGCCTCCTGCGGTGATGGTAACCGTGCGGCGAGGCCGCCGCGGTGCGGCGACCACGTCCGCGGGCCGCGCCGGTCCGGGAGCCGGCCCGACGACGCGCTCAGCCCCCGAAGGCCTGCGTGACCTGGCCCGGGACGGACACGCGCACCGAGTAGAGGGAACCGGCGGTGGGCTGGACGTCGCCCGGGAGGCCCTCGCGCGACGTCGTGATGTACAGCGTGCGCAGGTCCTCACCACCCAGCGTGCACGCGGTGGTTTGCGTGGCGCCCACGGCGACGACGGTGTCCAGGGCCCCGTCCGGGAGGTAGCGGTGGACCTGCCCCGCGCCGTAGAGGGCGACCCACACCGCGCCCTCGGAGTCCACGGTCAACCCGTCCGGGCTCACCGAGACGCGGCCCGGTTCGTAACTCTCCTCCGGGTCCGTGGCGGCCGCGGCGGCGTGGTCGTCCAGGACGGGCGCGACGAACGTGCGGCGGTTCTGCAGGCCGGCCTCGGGGCTCCAGTCGAAGACCGAGACCTCGTGGGTGGGGGTGTCGTTGTAGTACGCGAGGGTGCCGTCCGGGGACCACGCGATCCCGTTGGAGATGCTCACGTTCTCGAGGACGGGCTGCCACGACAGATCCGGCGCGACCCGGTACAGCGTGGCCGCGCCCTCGGTCTGCTCGTACGCCATGGACCCCACGTAGAAGGAGCCGTCGGGGGCCACACCGCCCTCGTTCATGCGGATCTCGGGGTCCCCCCACATGGGGATCTCCCGCTCCACTGCGCCCGTGGGATCGGTCAGGACCACTCCCCGTTCCACCGCGATGATCTGCCCACCCGAACGGCGCGGACGCACACACGCGGCCACGGCGTCCACGTGCTGGCGGCGCGGCTGGTCGGCCGGGGTGAACGTCATGACGTCCCCGGCGAGCATGTCCACCCAGGCCAGCCCGTTCCATTCCTTGCTCCAGCACGGCCCCTCACCGTGGTACATCCACGACGGGGTGATCCTCTGGGCGGTGAGCTGCTTCACGACTGCGACCTCCTGGGGCTGTTGTGGGCGGGGAGCGACATGCTGGGAATCCTGTCGCGGTCGTACGTGATCTGCGTGTACCCGTGCGGGGCGGGCTTGCCGTCCTCCCCGAGGTTCACGAACACGATCTTGTCGATGCTCAGGATCAACTCGCGGGTGATCATGTTGCGCACCTGCGCCCGCATGGTCAACGAGGTGCGTCCGAACGTAGTGGCAGTGAGGCCCATCTCGATGATGTCCCCCTGCACCGCGGAGGAGACGAACTCGATCTCGGACATGTACTTGGTGACCGCCCGCTGATTACCCAATTGCACGATCGCGTAGATCGCCGCTTCCTCGTCGATCCAGCGCAGCAGCGATCCCCCGAACAGGGTGCCGTTGGCGTTGAGGTCTTCCGGCTTGACCCATTTGCGGGTGCGGAACGAGATGTCACCGTGGTGCTGCATGCCCCCAGCCTAGGGGACCGCCTGGACACCGGGCCGCGAACGGCCCAGCTGGCGGGGACCAGGAACGTGGTGTCCACCCCGTAGTGCTCGATGTCCGCGAGCACTTGCGAGGGCACGAATGTCCTGCGCACCAGGGTCGTGTTGCCCCGCACAAGCGCGCGCACGGTGAACGAGTTCAATGCACCGATGTGGAACAGCAGCGCCGTCGCCCCCCGAAGCCTCCCCGCCCTGCTAACCGTCCGGGATCCAGGGCACGGCGGGGTCCGTGTCCATGACGACGCTGCCGCCCTCGTAACCCTCCGCGAGCGGCAGCGCCGCCTCCAGGACGGGGACGTGACCGGGCTCCACGATGGTCACCGCGGGGGTCGATCGGGTGTGCAGGCCCGCGACCTCGCGCGGGGCGAGTCGGAAGTTCAGGGGCTCGAAAACCACGCCGAGCCACCACGCGGCGAACATGGTGCGCAGGAAGACCTCGGAGTTCAACCCCAGTGAGGCGACCCGGTCCCCGGTGCCCACCCCGGAACGCGCGAACGCGCCCGCGAGACGCCGCACGCTCTCGGTGAAGTGGGCGTAGTCCACCGTCTCGTCCTCGTAGATCACCATGGGGTGCTCGGGGCCGTAGCGCGCCTGGTAGAGCAGACCTCGCACGGGGTTGATGTTCACGGGGTGGCTCATGGCGGTTCCTGACATGGGCACGGACACCCCGCAAATCCCCTGAGTGATATGCGTCACCCTAGCAAGCGGTCACGGCGTTGTGGTCACTGCATCGGTGATGCACACTGGTCCAGCCGTCACGTGTCAGCGGCATCCGTCATGGGCCCCGGCTCCGCGATCCTTACCCGTTCGCGCGGCGGTCCCGGTGTGGAAGGAAGTCCTCATGTCCGATCAGCGCCCCCTTGCCATGGTCACCGGTGGTTCCTCCGGCATCGGGTTCGAACTGGCCAAACAGTTCGCCCGGCACGGCTACGACGTCGCCCTGTCCGGTTCGAGTGACCGCGTCCATGAGGCGGCCACGGGCATCGAGGAGCTCGGCGCACAGGCCTACCCGTTCCAGGCGGACGCCGCCACCTACGACGGTGTCGAGGACTTCTGGAACTTCGTGGCCGAGCTGGGTCGTCCCTTGGATGCCGCGGCCCTGAACGTCGGTATCGGACTGGGCGGAGCGTTTATGAACACCGACCTCCAGGACGAGTTCCGGCTCATCGACATCAACGTCAAGGGCACGGTGCACATGGCCAAGCGCGTCGTGCAGCACATGGTCCCCAACGGCCACGGGCGCATCCTCATCGTGTCCTCCACCTCCGCCACGACGCCCACTCCCTACGAGACCGTCTACGGCCCCTCCAAGGCATTCGGTTTCTCCTTCGCGGAATCATTGCGCGAAGAGTTGCGTGACACCGGCGTGACGGTCACGGCGCTCTTACCCGGTGCCACGGACAGCGACTTCCACTCCAACGCCGGCATGGACAACACGGCGCTCGGGCCGGGCGCCACCAAGAACGACAAGGTCCTCGTGGCCCAGCAGGGCTTCGAAGCATTGCTCAATGACGTGGACGAGGTCGTGGGCGGCGATGAGCAGACGAAACAGACCCGCGAGGACAACCGCACCACCCCCGAGCCGGTGAAGGCGCACCGGCAGGCGGAACTGACCCGCCCGCGCGGCGACTGAGAGCGGGACGCAAGCCGGTGATGATGGTGCGCCGGTGCGTTCGTCCGTCATGATGCGTGCATGACCGAAACCTCCACGGCCTCCACCGCGCAGACACCCGACCCCGGGCCAGAGTTCCAGCGCAAAGTGCTGACCGTGCTGGCGCTGGGCCAGATCCTGGGTGGGCTGGGAACGGGTGCGACCCTCGCGTTGGGTGCCCTGCTCGTCACGGAGGTCTCCGGGAGCAGTGCGGTGTCCGGGTTGGCGGCCACCATGAACACCCTGGGTGCCGCCATTCTGGCCATCCCCCTGGCGCGGTTGGCGCAACGTCGTGGTCGGCGGATCTCCCTGACCACCGGCGCCCTCGTGGCGGTCGCAGGGGCGGGCGCTGGGGCTGCCCCAGTTCACCGCGGGTTCGTGATCGCACTGTGTGCCCAGGTGCTGGGGGCCATCGTGTACTTCATCGGATTGCGCCCGGACCCGCTCAAGGTCGCCCTGTCCCGCGGTGAATCGGTGGCCTCCACACCCAGCCCGGCCGGCGGGTTTACCCTGTTGCGCACCGTCCCCGCGGCTCGGCGCGCGGTGCTCGTGGTGGCCCTGTCCCACGCGGTGATGGTGGGTCTCATGTCCATGACGCCCGTGCACCTCACGACCCACGGGGCCACGCTGTCCGTGGTGGGGCTGACCATCTCCCTGCACGTGGCGGGGATGTATGCCCTTTCCCCCGTCTTCGGCTGGCTCGCGGACAAACTCGGTCGCGCCGCCACGGCGCTCGCCACCCCGGCGTTCACGACCGGTGCCGCGGCAGCGCCGTCGAAGACCGCGTTCAACACCGCCGGGATCGACGCCGCCCTGGCCAACCTCGTGCGCGACGGCGCCGTGGGCATGACCACCTCGGTCGTGGGCCCGGGCGGGACCTATCTGAGCGCCGCCGGCAAGCGGCACCTGCAGAAGGACAGCGCCCGGCCCCAGGACCGCGCACGGATCGCCTCGATCACCAAGGCGATGATCGCGGTGCTCGTGATGCAGCGCATCGAGGCGGGGCAATGAACTCTGCGCACGACCATCGACCAGGTCACCCCGGGGCTCTACCCGGGCCACGGCGGCGTGACCGTGGCGCAACTGATGAACCACACCTCGGGCATGCCGGACGGGATCTACTCCTTGCTCCCGGACCGGGAGTGGTACACGTGGACCGTGCAGGACCTGGAGGCCGCGGTGGTCCCGTACCACCCCGAGCAGGAACTTGTGGAACTCAGCCGCAGGCTGCCGTGGGAGTTCGAGCCCGGGACCGGCTGGTCCTACTCCAACGTCGGGTACGTGGGGCTGTCCATGATGCTCGAGGCCGCCACGGGGTCGCGCATCCAGGACGTCGTGCGGGACCGGGTGTTCAAGCCCGCCAAGATGCAGCAGTCACGGCTCGAGGAGTCCACGCTGGTCCGAGGCCGCTACCTCCTGCTGTACGGCAAGTTCCAGGCCGGGCTGGCGCCGCTGCCCCTGGTCAACCCGTCCATCTTCTCCGGCGCGGGCGGGGTGTACGCGACCGCGGAGGACATCACCGACTTCACCGGCGCCCTCATGACCGGACGGTTGCTGCGCAAGGACCTCGTGGACGCCATGGTCACTCCCGTGGGCGCGGCTCAGCAGGCGCGCTACGGCTACGGTCTCTACCTCATCAACGGTCCCTGCCGCACCGCGGCGGGCACCCCCGAGGTGCTCATCGGTCACGACGGCGCCGGGTTCGGCACCCGTGCGGTGTCCTTCACCACGCGGGACGCCTCCCGCCGGATGGCCCTGGCCTACACGGGCCGCCCCTTCGTGGAGGAGGGTCCGGACCCGGATGCGGCCATGAACGCCGCGCTCATCGCGGGCTTCCGTGCCACGTGCCCGACGAGCGCCCCGACCACACCGGCTTCTGGCAAGGGGCCGGCCTCCGGCGGCGCGGGCTCGCTGCGGTTGTAGCGCCGAGCAGGCCGTCGTACCGCGCCGACCGTTGTGTCACGTCGGCCGTGGTTTCACGCCAGGGGGTGCATCGGGTCTCAGCGACCGGTGCGCTCCCGATGTTTGCACCCGGGCCAGCAGCACGGGCGGCGCTTGCCCTCGTGCATTTCCTCCTCGGTGCGCCGGATCCGCCGCTGCCGGGTCTCCGGCTTCTGGGCATCCTCCACCCAGCACACGAACTCGTTGCGCCCGAGCGGAGTGAGTCCGCGCCACAGCTCGGCGGTCACGGGGTCCAGCGCGAGCGCTTCGGCGACGTCCGCGGGCAACTCGTGGACGACGCCGCCGGGGAGCCCGGACTGGGTGTTCGCGCCATCGATCGTGGCCAGGTTCTCGGCGGTCTCCGCGCCGTTCTCGTTCTGCGCGTCCGTCACGTTCGTCGCGTTCTCCGCGGACGACGCCGCAGTCCGGGTCGTGTTGGTCATGGTTCTCTTCCTGCGCTGTCAACCTGTCGCCGTGGATCCCCGGCAAGCAGCAGCGTGCCACGCGACGGACCGAAGACGTCCATTACTCGATTCATGAATATCCGGGGCGAAGCCCCGCCCCCACCGGGCTCACGCCAGGTAGAACCCACCGTCCGAAGTGAGGACCTGGCCGACGATCCATGCGCCGTCGTCCGTGGCGAGCCAGCCGATGAGGTTCGCGGGATTGCTCGGCGCCCCGAAGCGGCCGAACGGGGTGCCGTCGATCAACTCCTGGATCTGACCGAGTGGACGGTCCGTGGCATCGGGGGACAGGTACCCGGTGTCCACCGGTCCGGGGTTCACGGTGTTGAGCACGATGCCGAGTTCGAGCAGCTCCGCGGCCACGGTAGCGGTGACCCCGGCGAGCGCGGCTTTGCTCGTGGCGTACGCGACCTCGCCGCGCATGGGCCCGTGCCCCTGTCCCGAGGTCATCCAGAAAACCCGCCCCGTCGGTGCGGTGAACCTCCGCTCGCGGTCGCCCCGGATGCGTTCTCCCGGCCGCGCCGGAGCGGTCGGGGCGTCGGCCTTGAGGAGCGCGAACGCCCGGGTCAGCAGCAGCGTGGAGCGGGTGTTGGTCTGCCAGAACGCGTCCAGCGCCTCGGGGGTCATGTCCAGGATGGAGCCGTCCCCACCGCTCCTGGCGTGGTTGCACACGAGGATGTCCAGCGACCCGGTGAGCTCGCTCGCGGCATCGATGAGCGGTCGGATCCGTCCGGGGTCCCGCAGATCCGCGCTCATCTCCCCCAGCCGCGCACCCCCGGTGAGTTCGGCCCGCAATGCGCTCACGACGTCGCTCAGATCGTCCGCGCCCCATGGCTGGTCCTCGTCGTGCGGGCCGTAGTGGTGGATGAATACACTCGCGCCCAGCCGCGCGAAGGTGCGGGCAACGGCGAAGCCGATGCCGCGGCGTCGTGACACCCCGGTGACCAGCGCCGTTCGACCGCGCAGGGGCAGGGTTCCGGGTGAAGCCGTCATGAATCCAGTCTGCCAGCGCCGCTTATTGAGACCGGATCGATGGATTGTCTCAATAAGACTCCTACTGAGACAATCAGGATCAGCAGTTCCATCAAGGAGCACCATGGCCACCTCCAACTGGCCCGCGATCGGCCACGAGAGCCACCGCTGGGTCCACCGCGATCCCATGGCATCCCATCGCGCGCGGATCCGGAACACGGGGGACTTTGCCGCCACGGTGGTCCCCCGGATCTTCGTCGAACGGGCCGGGCGCAGGACGTTCGGCTCCTGACCCCGGAACGGCGTGATGCCGCCCACTGCATAACAGGATCAACTCCTGCACAGCGGGGCGGCATCCTTCATGGGCGACTTCGGGATCACGGCCGCCACCAGGGCGATCCCGAGGTGGCCGTGACTAACCCAGCAGCCCACCCACCCGGCGCATGAGGCCGGCCAGTCGAGCGGCGTCGTCGTCCTGGAGTGCGGAGAAGAAGAGCTCCTGGACGTCCCGCGCGTGGGCGGGGCGCAGTTCGCGGAAGGCGCGCAGGCCCTCGGCTGTGAGCACCGCCTCGAAGCCGCGGCCGTCGCACTCCACGCGGCGGCGTTCCACCCAGCCGCGCTTGCCCAGCACACCGATCTGGTAGCTCAACCGCGACGGCGAGAAGATCAGGCGGTGCGCCAGCTCACCCATGCGCATCCGGTGCTCCGGCGCGCTGTAGAGCAGCAGGAGCAACTGGTAGTCCATGAGCGAGCAACCGTGCTGCTTGAGCCGCTCCTCGATCCGGGCGGTGAGCAGCGCGGTAGTCTCGAAGTAGACCTGCCACGCGTCCCAGTCCTGCCGGGACGCGTCCGAGATACCCGCACGCGCCGCATCATCGAGGGATTCCGCGCCACTGATGCATGCCGCGCCGGTGGTGTCCGCGCCGTCCGAACCCGTCACGGGCTCGGACGGCGCGGTCTCGACGTGCGCGGACCCGGACGGCGCAGCCTTGGACAAAGCAACGGCGCTGGTGGCCGTGTCGCTCACGATCCCACCGAGGCCAGCAGGCTCGCGAAGTCGGGGACGTCACTGAACTCGTCCTTGACCTCGCGGCGCAGACCCGGCCGAGCGGCGTCGCCCTGGGAGGCGCCGTCCGCGGAACCGGCACTGCCCCGCGAACCCGCGAGCAGCATGGCGCCGAGCGAGGCGCCCACGCGGTCGATCCGGCGCTGCAGGTCGTTGTGACCCCAGTCCTCGGACGCCGCGTAGATGCCCAGGGGCAGCACGAGGGCCTTGAGGTAGCTCAGCAGCGGCCGCATGGCGGTGTCCAGCACGAGCGAGTGCCGCGGGGACCCGCCCGTGGCGGCGACCACGGTGGGCAGGTTCTCGAGCGCGGACTCGTCGATCACGTCGAAGAATTGCTTGAACAGCCCCGAGTAGGACGCCTTGTACGTGGGCGACGCCGCGATCAGGCCGTCCGCGGTAAGCACGGTGTCGATCGCGTCCTGCACGGCGCGCGAGGCCACATGGGTGATCATCATGTCGGTCAGCCCGTGGGCCATATCTCGCAGCTGGATCACCTTGATGTGCACGTGCTGCCCGGCGTTCTCGACCGTGGTGCTCGCGGCCTGGGCGATCGCCTCGCCCAGGCGCGTGGTCGTGGAGTCCTCCGACAGTCCCGCGGTCACCACCGCGAGGTTCAACCGATCGGTCATGGCGTCCTTCTCTCTGACGTGGTACGTGAACTTACTTGGCGTTCTCGTGGTCGCGCTGCGCGGCCTCCGCCTGCTGTGCGCGATCCTTCGCGGCCTGCGAATCCGGGCCGCCACCGGGGATCGGGTCCTTGCCCGCGGCGTGGCGCGCCACGAGGGACTCGTGGGTGGGAGCGTCCGGCACGTGGGCCGGCCGAGCGGCGTCGAACTCCTTGCGCAGCACCGGGACGACCTCCTCGCCCAGGATGTCCATCTGCTCGAGGACGGTCTTGAGCGGCAGGCCGGCGTGGTCCACCAGGAACAGCTGACGCTGGTAGTCACCCGCGTACCCGCGGAAGGACAACGTGCGCTCGATGACCTGCTGCGGGGATCCCACGGTCAGCGGGGTCTGCTCGGTGAAGTCCTCGAGCGACGGGCCGTGACCGTAGACCGGCGCGTTGTCGAAGTACGGGCGGAACGTACGCATGGCGTCCTGCGAGTTCTTGGCCATGAACACCTGACCACCCAGACCCACGATCGCCTGATCGTAGGAGCCATGGCCGTAGTACTCGTAGCGCTGGCGGTAGAAGTCCACCATGCGCTCGGTGTGCTCCTTGTTCCAGAAGATGTTGTTGTGGAAGAACCCGTCACCGTAGAATGCGGCCTGCTCCGGGATCTCCGGGGAGCGGATGGAACCGTGCCACACGAACGGCGGGACGTCGTCCAGCGGGCGCGGCGTGGCTGTGAAGCCCTGCAGGGGCGTGCGGAAGCGACCGGAGTAGTTCACGCTCTGCTCGCGCCACAGCCGGTACAGCAGCTGGTAGTTCTCCACGGCCAGCGGGATGCCCTGCCGGATGTCCTTGCCGAACCACGGGTACACGGGCCCTGTGTTGCCGCGACCCAGCGTGAGGTCCACGCGCCCGTCCGCTAGGTGCTGGACGTACGAGTAGTCCTCCGCGATGCGCACGGGGTCCGTCGTGGTGATCAGCGTGGTGGCGGTGCCCAGCTGGATCTTCTCGGTCTGCGCCGCCAGGTGGGCCATGAGGATCGGCGGGTTTGCGGGCGCCACGAACGGCGGGTTGTGGTGCTGGCCCATGGCGAACACGTCCATACCCACCTCCTCCGCCTTGCGAGCGATGGCCACGGTGGCCTTGATCCGCTCGTTCTCGGTGGGGGTCTTGCCGGTGGTGGGGTCCTGGGTCACGTCCCCGATGGTGAAGATGCCGAGTTGCATGTCGGCCTCCTTGGCTTGTGGTCGACGACGCCGCAGCGCGAGTGCCGCAGCTCCGTTCCGTAGATATTTCAAATTTGAATTACCTATATAATGCGCCGCCGCGGAGATTTATTCCAGGGAAAATATCCGGGTGTGGCGAACGGCACTCGGGCCTACAGTGGTGTCATGAGATCACCCATCGGGCGGCTGATCGCTCTCCTGCTCCTGCTTCTTGCGCTGACCGGGTGTTCGGGTCACTATCCCGCGGACCCGCACGGGACACTCGAGCACGTGACCGGCGGGGAACTCCGTGTGGGTGTCTCGCACAGTCCTCCGGAGACGGATCTCGGACCCAACCCACCCACGGGCACCGAAGTGGATCTCGTGCGGCAGTACGCCGAGACCGTGAGTGCTCACGTCACCTGGACTCCCGGTGGCGAGGAGGATCTGGTCAAGCAGCTGAAGAACGGCCACCTGGACCTGGTCATCGGTGGGCTCACGAAGGACAGCCCGTGGGACACGGAGGTGGGCATCACCCGCGGTTACGCCGAATCCACCGACGAGTTCGGCGACACCCGGAAACACGTCATGGCGGTACGCAACGGGGAGAACGCATTCCTCATGGACCTCGAAGCATTCCTGGCCGACCACGGAGGCAGATCATGAGCGCGCAACACCACCCGGTGGACGACGAGCAACTTCCGCCGGAGATCACCCGAGCGCTCACCCGGGCCGTGCGCCTGGAATGGCTCACCATCGGGACCCTCGCGGTCACGGTGACCCTCGTGTTCCTCGTGCTGGGGAACTCGCAGGCCATGAAGACGGCATGGGTCGAGGACCTGTTGTCCTTCATCCCGCCCATTGCGTTCCTGGTCGGCGTACGGATCACCCGCCGCCCGGCCACCGCGAAGCACCCCTTCGGCCATCATCGCTCCGTGGGGATGGCCCACCTGGTCTCGGCCACCGCGCTGCTGGTCATGGGGACATATCTGATCGTCGACTCGGGCAGCAAACTCATCACGGCGGAGCACCCGTCCATCGGCGGGATCCAGCTGTTCGGCACCACGGTGTGGCTCGGCTGGTTGATGATCGGGGTCCTGGTTGTCACGGGCATCCCGCCGGTGGTCCTGGGGCGCATGAAGTTGAAACTCGCGACGCCCTTGCACAACAAGGTGCTCTTCGCGGACGCGGACATGAACAAGGCGGATTGGATGACCTCCGCCGCGGCCACCACGGGTGTGATCGGGATCGGCCTGGGGTGGTGGTGGGCGGACGCCGTGGCGGCCATCGTGATCGCCGTGTCCATCCTCAGGGACGGGATCACCAACCTCCGTGCGGCCGTGGCCGGGCTCGCGGATGCCCGTCCCACCACCGTGGACAACAAGGAGCCTCACCCGCTCAACGCGGACGTGGACGCCTTCCTCCGACAGCTGGAGTGGGCGCGCGTGGGTGCCGCACGCGTACGCGACGAGGGTCAGGTGTTCCAGGTCGAGGGATTCGTGGTTCCCCGCACCCCAGACCTCGCGACTCCCGATCGCCTGGACGCCGCCCGCAAACAGCTACTGGCCCTGGACTGGAAGATTCGCGACGTGGTGCTCATCCCCGTCAACACGCTTCCGCGGGTCCTGGAGGCCGAGGAGTTCGAGGGTCATTCGCACTAGATTGTTGAACAATCCTCCCGCGTGCGGCATTCTGGAACTCGGTACTGAGACGGAGGTCACGCATGACGGTCATCGATCTAAACAGCGACGTGGGCGAGTCGTTCGGCAACTGGCACATGGGCGACGACACCGCCATCTTCCGTTCCGTCTCCTCCGCCAACGTGGCCTGCGGGTTCCACGCCGGGGACCCGGGCACCATGGCACAGACGTGCCGGGACGCGGTGGCCGCAGGAGTCACCGTGGGCGCCCACGTGGCGTACAGGGACCTGGCCGGTTTTGGCCGACGATTCCTGGACTGCTCCCCCACCGAACTCGCCGATGACGTGCTCTACCAAATGGGTGCACTCGAGGCGATGGCGCGCTCGGCCGGCACGACCATCAAATACGTCAAACCCCACGGGGCGCTGTACAACACGATCGTCCACCACGAGGCACACGCGCAGGCGGTCGTGGACGCGGTCAAGGCGTTCGGCGGTGACCTCCCGTTGCTGCTGCTGCCCGGTTCCGTGGCCCTGGACAAGGCCGAGCGGGCGGGATTGCGCGGGGTGGCCGAGGCATTCGCCGACCGAGGGTACACCCCCGAGGGCACGCTGGTCTCCCGCCGCGAGCAAGGCGCTGTGTTGCACGACGCCGCCCAGGTCACCGAGCGCATGATCCGCCTGGCCGAACACGGCACGCTGACCGCGGTGGACGGCTCCACGGTGCATCTCGCCGCCGAGAGCATTTGCGTGCACGGGGACACCCCCGGGTCCGCAGCCATGGCCGCCGAGGTCCGCGCGGGTCTGGAGCGCGCGGGCATCACGATCCGGTCGTTCGTGTGAGCGGCCGCGACTCGACGACGCACGGTCCGGGCACCGCCCACGACGGCACGGGCGTGCCCTCCCCGGCCACTCCGCGAGCCGCCAACGTGACGCGGAGCGGATCCGGAGCGCCGCGCACCGCACGCCGGGACCGAGCCACCGCGCCTGCCACGTCCTCGTCGGCAGCACCCGACACGGCCACCCCGCCGCGGACGGGTCTGCGCTGGGCCGGCACGCGGGCCTTCCTGATCGAGTGTCCCTCGCTCGAGCACGTGATGCGGCTGCATGCCCACCTGAGTGCCCATCCGTACCCGGGTCAGCTCGATGTCCTGGCCGCCGCGGAGACCGTGTTGCTGACCTTCACAACTCCCGCCGCGGCGCGGAGGGCCGCGAGCGACGTCGTCGACATCCGGCTCGATTCCACCGAGCCGGCCGCGGGTAAGCACGTGGCGATCGACGTGGTCTACGACGGCGAAGATTTGGCCGCCGTGGGAAAGCTGACCGGGCTCGGCGAGCGCGGCGTGATCGAGGCGCACACGGGAACCGGCTGGACGGCGGCGTTCGGCGGGTTCGCGCCGGGATTCGCGTACCTTGTGGCCGACGGCGATCCGCTCGAGGTGCCGCGCAGGGACTCGCCCCGCACCGCGGTGCCGGCCGGGTCCGTGGCGCTCGCGGGACGCTTCTCGGCCGTCTACCCCCGGCGTTCCCCCGGGGGTTGGCAGCTGATCGGTCACACGGACGCGCCGCTGTGGGACGTGGACCGGGAAGAGCCCGCCCTGATCCGACCGGGTGACACCGTGCGCTACCGGGCGGTGCGCGAACTCGTGACGGTGTCCTCAGAGACGGCACTACCCGCGTCGCGCCGGGAGCGGAAACACGCCCTGATGATCGAGGATCCCGGGATGCAGTCCCTGCCCCAGGACCGCGGCAGACCCGGCCGAGGCGACCTGGGCGTGGTGGCCTCCGGCGCGGCGGACCGCGCGTCGGCCGAGCAGGCCAACCGGCTGGTGGGCAACTCGCCCGAGGCCGCCGTGATCGAGACGCTGCTGGGTGGACTGTCGGTCACGGCCCGCGGGCACCACGTACTGGCCCTCAGTGGCGCGCCCACTCCGGCCCGGATCGAGGGACCCCTCGGCGGACGCGCCGTCACGTGCCACGCTCCGTTCGCCCTGTACGACGGCGAGCGCCTCACCCTGGGGGCCCCGGACAGAGGCCTGCGCACCTATCTGGCAGTGCGAGGTGGGATCGACGTACCCGAGGTGCTGGGGAGCCGCTCCTCGGATGCGCTCTCCGGGATCGGACCGGACCCGTTGAGTGCCGGTGACGAGCTCCCGGTTCTCAAGGCCGCCGCGGGCTGGACCGTGGGGTTGCCCGAACCGCCGGCGGTCACGCTTCCCACCCCCGGGGAGACCGTCACCCTGCGGGTGAGCCCGGGGCCCCGTGACGATTGGTTCACACCGGAAGCACTCGAGACGTTCACCTCGCGGGACTGGGTCGTGAGTGAGCAGTCCAACCGCGTGGGGGTGCGCTTCGAGGAACCCCCCGAGGGCCCGCCGCTCGAGCGTTCCCGCGAGGGCGAACTGGCGAGCGAGGGCGTGGTGGCAGGTTCCCTGCAGGTCCCCCACTCGGGGGTTCCCGTGCTCTTCCTGGCCGACCATCCCGTGACGGGCGGCTATCCCGTGATCGGGGTCGTACTTCCGGAGGACCTCCCCCTCGCCGCGCAGCTACCCCCGAGCAGCGCGGTCCGCTTCACGTTCACCGATCCGCCCCACCCCGCATCCGACACCGCAGGAGACACACCATGAAGAAGGTCCTGATCGCCAACCGCGGGGAGATCGCGGTGCGGATCGCGCGGGCGTGCGCGGACGCCGGTCTGACCTCGGTGGCCGTGTACTCCGAACCTGACGCCGACGCCTTCCACGTGCATATGGCCGACGAGGCCTACGCCCTGCCCGGTTCCGCCTCCGCGGACACCTACCTGCATATCGACCGTCTGCTCGCCGTGGCCTCCCGTTCCGGCGCGGACGCCGTACACCCGGGCTACGGGTTCCTGTCCGAGAACGCGGACTTCGCGCAGGCCGTGGCGGACGCCGGCCTCACCTGGATCGGTCCGTCCGCCCGGGTCATCCGCGAGCTGGGCAACAAGGTCACCGCCCGGGCCATCGCCGTGCGCGCCGGCGCTCCCCTGGTTCCCGGCACGGACGGTCCCGTGGACGACGCCGCTGCGGCCCGGTCATTCGCCGAGGAGCACGGACTGCCCATCGCCATCAAGGCCGCCTTCGGCGGTGGTGGTCGTGGGATGCGCGTGGCCAGGACCATGGACGAGATCGACGCGGCGTTCGAGGCGGCGGTGCGCGAAGCGACGTCGGCGTTCGGGCGGGGCGAATGCTTCGTGGAGCGTTTCCTGGACAAGCCCCGCCACGTGGAGGCCCAAGTCGTGGCAGACACCCACGGTTCCGTGATCGTGGTGGGCACGCGTGACTGCTCACTGCAACGGCGGAACCAGAAGCTCGTGGAGGAGGCCCCTGCGCCGTTCCTGACCGATGAGCAGCGCACGACGATTCATGAATCCGCGCGCGCCATCTGCCGGGAGGCCGGGTACACCGGGGCGGGCACGGTCGAGTACCTCGTGGCCCCGGACGGGCTGATCTCCTTCCTGGAGGTCAACACGCGGCTGCAGGTGGAACACCCCGTCACGGAGCAGACCGCGGGCGTGGACCTCGTGCGGGAACAGTTCCGCGTGGCCGACGGGTTGGCGCTGAGCCTCACCGAGGACCCGTCACCGAACGGGCATGCGTTTGAGTTCCGACTCAATGCGGAGGACCCGGCCCTCGGGTTCCTCCCCACTCCCGGCGCAGTGGAGGCGTTCGAGGCGCCCACGGGCTCGGGGGTGCGCATGGACACCGGTGTGCGTTCCGGGTCCGTGGTGCCCGCCGAGTACGACTCCCTGCTGGCCAAACTCATCGCGTGGGGCGAGGACCGGCAGCAGGCCCTCGTACGCGCGCGCGCCGCGCTGCGGGAGCTCGTGATCCGCGGGGTGCCCACAGTGGTCCCGTTCCACCGGGCGGTCCTGGAGGAGCCCGCGTTCACGTCCCCGGACGGGATGGGGGTGTACACCACGTGGATCGAGGACGAGTTCACACGCAAGCTGGAGGCCTCCCCGTACGTGGCGCCCGGGGCCGGCGAGCGCACCACGGTCACGGTGGAGATCGACGGGCGCGCCCATCAACTGGGCCTGCCCGCAGACCTTGCCGCCGCCCTCCTGGGTGGCGGATCCGTCGCAGGTTCCGGGTCTGATTCGGCATCCGGGGGCGCCGAATCGCGGTCCGGTGAGACCGCGGGGGCGGGGGCAGAAACCGGGGCGGCGTCGTCGCCCCATGAGGACTCGGCAGGAACGAGCCTGGTGGCGCCCATGAACGGGACGATCGTGACGTGGGCCATGCAGGACGGCGCCGAGGTGGTCGAGGGCGACACCGTCCTCACCCTGGAGGCGATGAAGATGGAGACGCCCGTCCGCGCTCATCGCTCCGGCACGCTGACCCGGGCGGACCTGGCGGAGGGGTCCGCCGTGCGCAAGGGGCAGACGCTGGGAGAGATCGCGTGACGGCCGTCGAGCCGCG
>NZ_DDIY01000016.1:23028-63797 GCF_002338785.1 Kocuria sp. UBA1838
GCGGCCCGGCAGTTGCGCGCCCGCATCTCGAACGGCCAACTGCCCCCGGGAGCGAAACTCTCGGAACAGGCCGTGGCCCGGGAGCTGGGGGTCTCGCGCAACACTTTGCGCGAGGCGTTCACCATGTTGGCGGCGGAGCGCCTCGTGGATCGGATCGCGCACCGGGGTGTGTTCGTCGCACAGCCCGACGCCGACGACGTCCGCGACCTCTACGCCGCCCGCGGCGTCCTGGAGCCGGGCATCATGCTGTGGGGTGTGCCCGATCCGCAGTCGCTGTCCCGGCTGAGTGCGCTCACCACCTCGGCGCTCGCCGCCCGGAATGCCGGGGACGTGACGGCCATGGCGGATGCGAACCAGGGCTTCCACCGGGAGCTCGTGGCGTCGTCCGGTTCGGCGGAGCTGGTCGCGGTCATGGATCGGTTGTCGGCGCGGATGCGGCTGGTGTTCCACGCGATGTCCACGGATCCGCAGTTCCACGCGCGCTACGCGGTGCGCAATACCCAGGTGCTGCGATCCCTCGAGTCCGGCGACCGTGACCGGGCCGTGCACCTACTCAGGGAGTCCCTGTCCGCGGCACGGGACGAGATCCTCACGCACCTGACCTGACGGGTCGGGTGGGCGGGATCAGGACCAGAGCTTCGCGAGGCCCGCCAGGGAGTTCCACGCGAGATACACCGTGAGCAGCCAGGCGAGGACACCCACCACGAGCAGCCACACCGGGTAGCGGTAGCCGTGCAACAGATCCCTGCGGCGCCATGCGACCCACAACAGGATGGCGAAACCGAAGGGCAGGATCAGGGCGTTGAACGCACCGGCGAAGATGAGCAGGGTCTGCGGTGCCTGGCCCAGGAAGAGGTAGACCACCGCGCACACCGCGATGAAGGCCACGGTGAGCAGGTTCCGGGTGCGCGGCTTGCCCTGGGACGAGGTCACGAAGGAGATGGACGTGAACGCGGCCCCGATGACCGAGGTCAGCGCCGCGGCCCACAGCACCACACCGAAGATCCGTACACCGATCTCACCGGCCGCGGCACCGAAGGCCTCCGCCGCCATGTTGTCGCTCGTGAGGGAGACCCCGCCGGCCACCACACCCAAGATCGCGAGGAACAACAACACACGCATCACGCACGTGACCAGGATGCCCAGCACGGAACTGCGCGTGATCTCCCGGACGCTCTCCACACCGGTGACTCCCGAGTCGATCATGCGGTGCGCGCCGGAGTACGTGATGTACCCGCCCACCGTGCCGCCGATCAGCGTGGTGATCACCAGGAGGTCGATCCGCTCCGGCAACACCGTGTTCTTCAGCGCCTCCCCCACGGGCGGAGCCGCCACGATGGCCACGTACAGCATGAGCAGGATCATGACGGCGCCCAACAGCACCACAATGCGGTCCAGCGCGAGTCCCGCGCGCTTCGAGAGGAAGATCAACACGGCGATCGCGGCGGAGATCCCCCCGCCGATCTTAGGATCCAGGCCCACCATGGCGTTGAGGCCCAGACCGGTTCCCGCGATGTTGCCGATGTTGAAGACCGCACCGCCCAGGAAAACCAGCGCCGCGAGCACCGCCCCGGCACCGGGCAACACCCTCCCGGCCAGTTCCTGCGCCCGGCGACCCGAGATCCCGATGACCCGCCACACGTTCAGCTGCACGGCGATGTCCACGAGGATCGAGAGGAGGATGGCGAACGCGAAGGCAGCGCCCAACTGCACCGTGAAGACGGTGGTCTGGGTGATGAAACCGGGCCCGATGGCACTCGTGGCCATGAGGAACATGGCCCCCAACAGGGCACTGCGGTGCCCGGTGGTGCGCTGGGGCGTTTTCCCGCCCTCGGTCACGGACTCGCCGGGCTGCGGGCTGGGACTGACAGAGGACATGCTTCCATCCAAGGGGTCACGCGAGCGGGGACACATTCGTGCAATGAAGGCAGCCTATAGGTTGTTCAACAATCTGCCCAGCGAACTGTCGGACAACTGACGGCGCGGCGGCAATATCCGAGGCATCCCCAGACCATGCCCGAGATTCTGGGTAGCGAAAAGCCACTTCGGACGGACCGAAGTGGCTTCTCGATGCCTCGATTTCCATTAACGGCTTCGCGCTGCCTCAGCAGTTGAGGAGCGGCTCACCCTCCGCGGGTGCGGCGCGCTCAGCGCAGGATCGGCAGCTGCATGGGATAGCGGTACACCACGCCCCGGCCGGCCCTGACCGCGGCCATGATGTGGCACACGAGCAACAGGACCCAGTACGCGGCGATCAGCAGCAGCCCCACGGGCGAGAGGATCACCGTGAACAGCAGGATCCAGCCCACCAGGTTGACGAGCCACATGGTCACGTTGAAGTTGAACGCGCCCGCGGCGGCCGACCGCAGGAACGGGCTCTTGTCCTTGTAGACGAACCACACGATGAGCGGGCCCAGGAAGCCGAGCCAGCCCACGGAGACGATCGCGGCGATCGGGCCCGCGAGGTGGGTCAGCACGGCCACGGTGCGCTCGTCGTCCCGGGGCCCGGAGGAACCCGCGCGGTAGCCGTTGGGACCCTGGGCGTGCGGGCCGCCCTGCGCGTACTGCTGGCCGCGGGGGTCGGGCCCGCCGGGGCCCGTGGGTCCCTGCGAGCGGTAGTCGGGACGCGGTTGCTGCGGTTCGTAGCTCATGTCATCTCCGTGGTGTCCGAGCCGGGAAGGCTCACTGGTCGTGTCCTGGCTCCAGCCTAGGCGGAGGCGCCGTTCGGCACGGAGGGGTTATCCGCAGTCTTGGAGAGGGGTTTCTCCCCGTCGGATGCCGCGGCACGGGCGCTGTGCTTGCCGCCGCCGGCAGAGCCGCGCAGACCCACCCACTTGTCGTAGCCCCAACCGCCCAGCACACCCACGAGCAGAGCGAGCGCGAGCATGACGAACAGTCCGATGACCCCGGTGGTGAGACCGGCCTCCGGGATCGCGTCGAAGAACAGCGCGGAGCGGATGGACGTGAAGATGTGATGCAAGGGCTCGATCGGGGCGATCGCACGGAAGAATCCGGGAACCGCCTCCAACGGGACCACGGCGCCCGCGGAGGGCAGGCCCATGAAGACGAGGTAGGCCAGGCACAACAACATGCCCACGCTACCGCCCACGGAGATCAGGGCCAGGGCGATGGCCGAGACCGTGGACATCGCGAGCCACCCGAGCAGGAACACGAGCAGCCCGTGGGGAACGGGCATGCCCACGGCGGAGGCCACCCACATCATGAGCGCGGACGCGGGCAGTGCCGCGACCACGAACGTCAGCCACTTCATGAGGAAGCCCACCGGGCGGGGCAGCACGGCGCGTTCGTAGTCCTTGAAGAACGGGCCCATCTCGAAGGGCGCCATGCCCATCCGCGCATCCATGAGCAGGTTCAGGGCAACGGACCCGGAGAACCCCACCACGAGCAGGAGGATGGAGTAGTAGAAGGCGCTCATCCCCAGCGCAGTACCCTCCTGGAGGTCGTTGTACGGCTTGGAGACCATGGACACCGGGTCGGCCAGGGTCTTCTTGGCCACGGAACTGACCGTGGGCGAGAGATTCTGGGCGATCTGCTCCGCGGAGCCCTCCTGGGCCTTCTGCACCTGCTGCGCGAACTGCTGGACCTCGGGGCCGCCCTGCGCGGCTTGTCGCTGTAGCTGCTGGGATTGTTGCTGCTGGGACTGCTGCAGTTGCTGCAGTACCTGGTTGTATGCCTGTTCCTCGGCGGGAGCCACAGATTCCGAGAGCTGCTCGCCGAGCTTCTTGCTGGCCTCGCGCACGCCGGGGTCGACCGCCCCCGTGGCCAGTCGGGTGCCCAGGGAACCGGCCTGCGGGTCCGTGTAGACCGTGACCTCGGGGCGCGCGGCGTTATCCCGGGTGAGGGACCCCTCGATGAGACTCACGGTGTCCTCGGAGAAGGACTCGGGCACCACCACGGCGGCGTAGAGCTCACCGCGATCCAACTGTTCCCGTGCCTCGTCGATGCTGAGCTGCCGGAGGTCGATCTTGTCCTCCTCCGCGGCCTTGTCCGCGAACTTCTGGACGAGGTCCTTGCCCAGGTTCTCCTGGCTGGCCTTGCCGTCGGCCTGGGGCACCTCCGCGCCCTTGTCCTGGTTGACCACGGCAATGGGGAACTCCTTGAAGTGCTTGTCCGGGCTGGACAGGCCTCCCAGGTAGAGGGCGGTGCCGATCACGCCCACGGCGATGATCGCGAGCATGGGCAGCAGCCAGAACCCGACCTGGCCGAAAGGCCGTCCGAGTCGGGCCCGGAGGGAGTGGGCGGGAGCGTGTTTGGGTGTCACAGGTTTCTCCTGGCGCGAGGAATGCACGACGTGTCTGGGGTTCCTGATCACGATACACTGATGTATCGAGATGTGAAGACGAGGCGATGGATACGTGAGCAACCAGACAAACACACCCGGTGCACCCGCTGCGGACCTCGTGGGGGGCCCGCGGCCCGTCACGAATGACCCTGCCACACAGCAGGCCGCGCGGGACAGGCGTTCCCGCAGCGCCACGCGGCTCAAACTGATCCGCAGCGCCCCGGCCGTCTTCGCGCGGCAGGGGATCGACGGCGCCTCGGTGAGCGACCTGTGCGCGGCCGCCGGTTTCACGCGCGGTGCGTTCTACTCCAACTTCGAGTCCAAGCGGGAACTCGCGATCCTCGCGTTCGAGGACCTCGCCACCCAGCTCGTGGACACCCTCGGCACGGAGCTGGACCACTGGCTCGGCTCGGGACTGGACGTAGAGGACGTGGTCACCCGCATCATCGAGGGCGTGACGGGCCAGGTGGCCAACGTGAACCAGCAGGCCCTGCGCGTGGAACTGTCCCTCGCGGCGTTCCGCTTCCCCGAGGTGCGCCAGCAGATGGCACCCATCCGCGCGCGGGTCTACCACGCCATCGAGCAGGCCCTCGTGCGGGTCGCGCAGACCCAGCGCCTGGAGTTCCTGGTCTCCCCCGGGGACGTGGCCCGCATGCTGCTCACCAGCTACTCGGGCCAGCTCGCGGACCACATGGCCATGGGCGGCTCCGGGCACGGCGCGCAGCAGGTGATCCCCACCATGTGGCTCGCGTTCACGCGCCCCGCCTGATCCCCGACCCCCTGCTCCTCGGGGTGCTCGTCCTGTTGGTGGTGTTCCGCAGTTCCGAACAACTGGCGATCGTCTACGGATTGGCCGTGACGGGCACGTTCCTGCTGACCACCACGCCGTTCTCGGTCTACGCGCACCCCAACACGGTCTCCACTCCCCTCGCGCTGAGCGAGAACGCCCAGTTCAACAGGGTCATCCACGAGAAGGTGTTCATCGCGCACGGTTCCCGCCAACGTCCCGCACATGGCACCTCAGGACGCAGTCACGGTGGATCGCACGGGTGCGGAGTCCGATCACATCACCCAGTTGACCCTGCACTACGGGTTCCTGGACGACCCGGACGTCCCCGCCGGCCCGCGGATCGCGCGTGACCAGGGGGTGAACATCGACCCGGACATCGCCCCCGGAAGTCCCGCAGCCGCGGGACGACCGGGGGCGATCGAACGCGAGCCGGACGGACCGGTCACACCACGAACGGCAACACGAACAACATGGTGAGCGACCAGATCAGGTGGGTCACGATCCCGGGGACCAGGGAACGCGTGCGCTCGCGCAGGTACCCCACGAACGCGCCGAGTGCGGCGGCAGCGAGCGCAAGCAGGGGGATGCCGGCCAGGGACGTGACCGCGGTATAGGCGATCGTGGTCACGAGGATCCGGCGGCCCCGCGGGAGCACGCGCCACAGCGCGCCGCGGTAGTAGGTCTCCTCCGCGACGCCGTTGACCGCGGTGGTCAGGGCCACCATGAACAAGCTCCCCACGCGGGCGTGGTTGAGCAGTTCGTGGACGGGCCCGGCCAGGAACGGCACGAACCGCACCATGAAACCGCCCGCGATGAAAAGCGCCGCCAGCAGCAGACCTCCGATCACCGCGTCCCGCAAGCCCTTGGGGGTGACCTTCCAGGGCAGGCGCTCCCCCGTCATCCGCACGGCGATCGAACTGCCCACGATGTATACCCCCGCGAGGATGAAGGTCGCGGGGGTGAACCACGGGTCCCCGGCGGGGATGCGCAGGGACCACGCGAGACCCGCGGCGGCCAGGAGGCCCGTGATGATCACGACCCACACGGTGCGCTTGCGCGTGGCCTGGGTGGCGTCCCCGTAGGGGCTGACCCGGTACTCGCTCACATCATCACTTCCTGCGCCGATTGAGTACTCGGAGGGTGTTGGTCAGGACGGCGGCGAACGCGGTCCAGCCCGCGTACGGGCTGAGCACAGCGCCCTTCTCGGGGGACACCTTTGCGCTACGGCGCACGAGGTCCGCGCTGCTGAGTGTCAACAGGACAGACTCCACGGAGGACGCGGTGAGCTGCTTGCGGTGGAAGAACAGGATGCTCCACCCGGCGTTGAGCACCAGGTTGGTCCCGAGCGCGGCGATGTAGGCGCGCTTCTCCTTCTCCTGCTTCTTCTCCCCGAGATCCGCGATGGACAGCGCGCCCACCGCGGCGATGTCCGCGTACAGCGCCGTCCATGCCACGGGGAACAGCCAGGCCGGGGGCTGGAACCGGGGCTTGCGCAGTGTGCGGTACCACCGCGAACCGGGGTCGGTCGCCAGGGAACCGGCCACCGCCGTGGCCGCCACGGCCCCCGCGGTGGTCAGGAAGACCCGGCGCCACCGGCCGAGGTCCTCGTTCTTCACGGCGGCGCGCACGGCATCCGCGAAGGGGGTGTGACCACCCTTCGGGGCGCCGATGTAGTCGTCCAGGTCTCGTTCGTGCAGCACGGTGTCGTGCTGGAGGCTACCGATCAGAGGCCGCGCGAGCCGGGAGCTGATGGGGGTCGCCAGCCCGATCCAGTACGCCGCGAGCTCGGCGGTGGTCACGGGCGCGGTGAGCATGAACCGCCCGCCCTTGCCCACAGCCCGGGCGTACTGGTCCAGCATGTCCGCGTACTCGATGGCGTCCGGACCGCCCACGTCGAACGTGCGGTTCACGTCCGACGGCAGGTCCGCCGCCCCCGCGAGGTAGTGCACCACATCCGCCACGGCGATCGGCTGGATCCGGTTGCGCACCCACTTGGGGGCGATTGCACCCGGCAGTCGCTCGGAGAGGTGACGGATCATGATGAAGGACGAGGACTCGTCCCCGATCACCACACCCGTCTGCAGCGCCGCAGTGGGCACCCCGGAGTCCATGAGCGCCTGCCCCACCTCCACGCGCGAACGCAGGTGATCGGACAGTTGCTCGACCGGTTCGTCCGTGGGGTGCAGTCCCCCCAGGTAGACGATCCGCTGCACGTGGGCGTCGTGGGCGGCCCGCGCGAACGTCTCCGCCATCTCCACTTCTTCCTGTACGAAGTTCTCGGAGTCGCCCATGGAGTGCAGCAGGTACCACGCGACGTCCACGTCCTTCAGGGCGCGGGCGACGTCGCTCGCGTCCGAGGCGTCCCCCTCCACCACTTCCGCGCGGCCGGGTTCGGCGCTCTGCCCATCGGGGACGACAGCGTCCCCCCAGGGGAGGCCGCGCACCTTCTCCGCACTGCGGCTGAGCAGGCGCACCCGCCACCCCCGCTGCAACAGTTCCTGGGCCACCTGGCCGCCAATGTATCCCGTGGCTCCCGTGACCAGGGCGAGCCGTGCGGTCTCAGTCATGCGAACTCCCAACCGTGAACGATCCGTGGATGACCGCGGCGGCCACCCCATCCATGTCGATCGTATGCCGAGCATCCGACGCCACTCACGGGCAGGGCTCCGTCACCCGCGGACGTCCACGTCCTCGAAGATCAGGAACGTCTGCGTGTCCACGACCTCCGGCATGGGCTGGATGCGGTCGAAGATCACCTCCCGCAGTTCCGCCGTGCCCCGGGCGCGCACGAGGAGCATGACGTCGAACGTGCCACCCACCAGTGCGATGTGCTGCACCTGGGGGATCTTGCGCAGCTTCACGCACAGGGACGGCCACGTGTTCTGCTTCAACCGCACTGTCACGTATGCCGAGGCCTCGAGCCCCGCCCGCGCGGGATCGATCACCGCGGTGTAGCGCAGCACCACGCCCTGTTCGTGCAGCCTGCGGATGCGCTCGTAGGCGTGCGCGCGGGAGATGTGGACCTTGGCCGCGAGCGCGGTCACCGATTGCCGTGCGTCCGCCGAGAGTTCCTCCAGGATCCGCCGATCCGTGTCGTCCAGTTCGGGGCGCTCCCGCTCCGCCATCCGGTACTCCTTCTCTGTCATCGTGCCCCGCGGTCTCTCGTCATGGGCCTCGCGCGCCATGACCATGGGCCTCACGCCCCTTCGCGACGGCCCGCGTGCTCCGGGGCGACGACGCCGCCGCGCCGAGCGCCGTCGTCACCGGTCGCAACGCGGTAGACGAAGCAGCATGACGCACGTCACTACCAAGCATATTGTCCATGAGAGCGTCCCAGAATCACCGTTCGTCCACGAATGCCCCCCGCTGTGGAGACGAGGCGGCCGAATTTTCCATACTGTGCGGACGATGTGTCCACCCCGCCCTTCGCTGCGCGCTGCCGCGGAACGAGGTGCCGGGCACCACCGAGTTCCACACAGAGAAGAAAGGGACGCACCATGAGCGAGCCCACCCCCGCCGGTGGCGAATCCGCCGCCCAGGAGCACACCCCGCCCGTGAATCCGGCGGTGGAGGCCTCCAAGAACTTCGGGATCACCCCCGAGCAGTACATGCTGCCCGCGAGCAGCGAGATCCGACTGCTGAACCCCGACGGCAGCGCGGTCCCGGAGTCCGAGCAGGGTCAGGAGCCCGGCCACGAGTACCCCATGCCGGAGAACTCCCGCCTGCTGGACGCCTACGAGAAGCTCGTGGTGGGCCGGCGCATCAACGACCAGAACATGGCGCTCGTGCGACAGGGCCGCATGGCGGTCTACCCGTCCAGCCACGGCCAGGAGGCCTGCCAGGTGGCGGCTGCCCTGTGCCTCGAGGACGACGATTGGCTGTTCCCCACCTACCGTGACTCCGTGGCCGTGATGTCCCGCGGTGTGGATCCACTGGAGGTCATGAGCACCTACCGCGGGGACTGGCACGGCGGCTACGACCCCCGCAAGTACAAGGTTTCCGTCCAGGCCACTCCGCTGACCACGCAGCTGCTGCACGCCGTGGGCGTGGCCCACGCCGCCAAGCTGCGCGGCGAGAACACGGTGACGTTGGCCATGTGCGGTGACGGGGCGACGTCGGAGGGGGACTTCCACGAGGCCCTGAACTTCGCGGCCGTCTTCCAGCTGCCCGTCCTGTTCCTGGTGCAGAACAACGGGTACGCGATCTCCGTGCCGCTGTCCTCGCAGACGCGCGCGCCGTCCCTGGCCCACAAGGGTGTGGGCTACGGGATGGCCAGTGAGCGCGTGGACGGCAACGACCTCGCGGCGCTGCTCTCCGTCCTGGGCCGCGGCGTGGAGCTGTGCCGCCAGGGCGGCGGTCCGCTGCTCGTGGAGGCCATGACCTACCGCATGCAAGCGCACACCAACGCGGACGACGACACCCGTTACCGCGAGCGCGACGAGGTCAGGGAGTGGGTGGCCAAGGACCCGATCACCCGCATGCAGCGCTACCTCTCCGACCAGGGCGTGCTGGACGACGCCGCGTCCCAACGGATCTCGGAGCACGCCGAGGCCATGGCCAAGCGGCTGCGCGAGGCCATGGCCTCCAAGCCGGAACTGGATCCCCAGGACCTGTTCCGCTTCGTCTACCACGAACCCACGACCCAGTTGCGCGAACAAGCCGCTCAACTGGCCGACGAGCTCTCCCGAGAGGAGGCGTGATGAGCGTTTCGAAAGTCAGTTTCGCCAAGGCGCTGAACACCGCACTCGCGGACGCCATGGAGGTGTCCCGGGAGGTCGTGGTCTTCGGTGAGGACGTGGGGACCCTGGGCGGGGTCTTCCGCATCACGGACGGGTTGACCGCGCGCTTCGGCCTCGAGCGCTGCTTCGACACCCCGCTTGCGGAGTCGGGGATCATCGGCACCGCGGTGGGCATGGCCATGAACGGCATGCGCCCGGTCGCGGAGATGCAGTTCGACGCGTTCGCGTACCCCGCGTTCGAGCAGGTGGCCTCCCACGTGGCCAAGATGCACAACCGGACCCGCGGCAAGCTGCCCATGCCCCTGGTCATCCGCATCCCCTACGGCGGTGGCGTGGGCGGTGTGGAACACCACTGCGACTCCTCCGAGTCCTACTACGCGCACACCCCGGGGCTGAAGGTCTTCACCCCGGCCTCCGTGACGGACGCCTACGTGATGCTGCGCGAGGCGATCGACTCGCCGGACCCCGTGGTGTTCTTCGAGCCCAAGCGGCTGTACTGGTCCACCGCGCAGGTGGACCTGGACGAGCTGCGCTCGCAGTACGAGAACGGGACGCTGCCGCGCAGGGAGGGCCACGCCGTCGTCGCCCGCGAAGGCAGTGACGCGACCCTGATCAGCTACGGGCCGTCCGTGCCCGTGTGCCTGGCCGCAGCCGAGGAAGCCGCCCGGGACGGGATGTCCGTGGAGGTCGTGGACCTGGGCTCCGTGGTCCCCTACGACGACGAGACCGTGGCCGCCTCGGTGCGCAAGACCGGGCGCGCCGTGGTCGTGGCCGAGGCCCAGGGCTTCGCGTCCGTGGCCTCGGAGATCGCCGCGCGCACCCAGGAACGCTGCTTCCACTCGCTCGCCGCACCGGTGCTGCGGGTCACGGGATTCGACATCCCCTACCCCTCGCCGTCCTTCGAGCACCACCACATCCCGAGCTCCGAGCGCATCCTGGATGCCCTGGACGACCTGCAATGGGAGGACTGACCCGTGAGCATCAATGTGTTCAACCTGCCCGACCTGGGCGAAGGGCTCACCGAGGCGGACATCCTCCGCTGGCTCGTGGCCGAGGGTGACACCGTCACCATGGACCAGCCGATCGTGGAGGTGGAGACCGCCAAGTCGGCCGTGGAGGTACCCACCCCGTTCGAGGGCGTGGTGCACACGCTCCACGGCGCCGAGGGCGACACGCTGCTGGTGGGCCAACCGCTGATCTCCGTCTCCGACGGCATCGAGGCCCCGGAGTCCGCCGCGGGTTCCGGCTCCGACGACAACGCTCCCGAGCCCACCCACGGGGCCGGGTACCGCGAGGAGGAGCTCGCGGGCACCCGCCCGTCGGCCGAGCTCTCCGTGGACGAGGCCGACCCCGAGGCCGGCGAGGACGAGTCCTCCGGCAACGTGTTGATCGGTTACGGGACGTCCGCCGCGGGATCCTCCCGGCGGCGGCGGCGCAAGCGCGGCGGTCTTGCCGCTCCGGACGGCGCTGCCCCCACGGGCGCGGCTGCCCACACGCACGACGCGCTGACCGCGGCACCCCGGATGGCCCCCACGGTCGTCTCGCCACTCGTGCGCAAGCTCGCGCGCGAACACGGCGTGGACATCACCGCGCTCGAGGGCACCGGCCCGGGCGGTCTCATCATGCGCCGCGACGTCCTCGTTGCGCTCGACCAGGTCGAGGACCAGCGTTCCCGGGCCGACGCCGCCGGGCCGACTCCCACGGGTCTGGCCACGGCCGGTCCCGCGGCCCCGGGTCTCACGACCGGTGCACCCGTTCCGCCGCCCCCGGCACCGGGTGGACCGGGGGCTCAGGGTGGACCTGCGGGCCTGGCCGGGGCTCCGAAGCCGCCCGCGGCGCCGTCGTCCTCGCCGGAGCTCGGTGGGACAGGTCAGGACGTGGACCCCCGCACGGGGTTGGGCGTGGCCGCCCGGGAGCCCGTCAAGGGTGTGCGCAAGACCATTGCGGACGCCATGACGCGCTCGCGAGGCGAGATCCCCGAGGCCACCGTGTGGGTGGACGTGGACGCCACCGAGCTGCTGCGCTTGCGCGCCGAGCTCAAGGCCGCGGACCCGCAGACCACGCCCAGCCTGCTCGCGCTGATCGCGCGGTTCACGTTGGCCGGGCTGCAGCGGTTCCCGCAGTTGAACGCGCGCATGGACACCGCGCCGGACGGATCCCGCACGATCACCCGGTTCCAGGGCATCAACCTGGGGCTCGCCGTGGAGTCCGAGCGCGGGCTCATGGTGCCCAACCTGCGCAACGCGGACCGACTCAGCGCCGTGGAGCTCACGGGGGCCATGCGGGAGATCATCGACGTCGCCCGCTCCGGCAAGGCCTCCCCCACGCAGCTGAGTGGTTCCACGTTCACGCTGAACAACTACGGGGTGTTCGGCACGGACGGTGCCACGCCCATCATCAACCACCCGGAGGTCGCGATCCTGGGGATCGGGCGGATCATCGACAAGCCGTGGGTGGTCAACGGTGAACTCGCGGTACGCAAGGTCACGACCCTGTCGATCGCTTTCGACCACCGCGTGTGCGACGGCGGCGCGGCGGGCGGCTTCATTCGCTTCGTGGCCGACTGCATCGAGAACCCCGCGGGGGCGCTCACGCAGATCTGACGCCCTTCGGGGGTTTGCCGGTGAGCATCACGACGGCGCTCGGGCTTCGGCCCGGGCGCCGTCGGCGTGCACGGGCGGAGAACCATTCCGACCGAGGAATATCCCGTCAGACCGCCGTCTCGCGCTCCAGCCACGCGATGAGGCTCTGCACCAGGGCGGGCGGCAGGTCCGTGGCCGCCATGGTGTCCTTCGCACGGCGCACGGCGGTGTCCACCATGCGGGCCACCGAGCGGGCCGCACCGGAGCGGTCGAGGAGGTCGCGGGCGTGGGCGACGTCGTCGTCCCCCAGCGGCTGCCGCACGGCCCGCTCTCGCAGCGCCTGCCACTCCGCAGCATAGTCACCCGCCTCCACGAGGACCCCCGCAACCGTGCAGCGGTCCGGGGTCAGCACGGGCGACGCGCCCGCGGAGCCCGCTTCACCCGCAGCGTCAGGGGAGCCGGCGGCCGCGCGCAGCTCACCGGCGAGCTGGTGGGCCACACCCAGGGAGCGCCCGATGGTCGCCAGGGCGGTGACGTGCGCGGTGGGGGCCCCGCCCAGGACGGCGCCCGCGCGCAGGGGCGCCTCGTAGCAGGGCACCGCAATGGCCAGCCGGATGGCGTCCAGGGCCTTGTCGTGCGGAACGGGCTGGGTGCGCCGGGCCACCTGGGCCACGAGGCGCTCGCCCGCCACGGCGTGGAACACGGACTCGTCGAGGATCTCGAGCAGGCGCAGCATGCGCGTCTCCGGCACTCGGGAGGTGGCGATGAGCCGGTAGGCGCCGGTGAGCGCGAGGTCACCAGCCGCCGAGGTGAGGTCCGCACGGGAACCATCGCGGTCTGCCCACCCGGCAGGGTTGCTCCCGGAGGCCCCCTCCACGGCACCCGGGGCGTGCGCGATCGCACCTTGCACCGCGGCGTCGTCGTGCTGCTGCGGGGACCCCGACGGCACGCGGTCCGCCGCGTGGGCCGCGCGCGTCATTCCCCGCAGACCGTCGGCGTCGGCACGCAGCACGATGGCGGTGTGGAGCAGCTCGAAGGAGGCGGCCACGGCGTTGAGCACCGGGCGGGTGGGTCGCGCGGGATAGGCCTCCACGGAGGTCATGACCAGCTCCTGCTGCAGCCCACGGCCCGCATCCGTGATCTGGGCGATGTGCTCCCACACTCGCTCATAGCCGGGACTCAGATCGGCAGCCCTGCGGCCCGAGTGGGAGAGGAACCCCCGCAGTGCAGAGGTGGGGGTGAACTCCTGGGACCTGCGCCCGGTGCCGCTGCTGGTGTAGGAGGAGGTGGGAGTCATGCCTCCATTCCAGCACACCAGCCGCCGGGGCGGTGCCCGGATCAGACGGCGGGCATCAGCGCCAGCTGGATCGCGATGAACACCATCACCACGCCCACCAGGGCGTCCACGATGCGCCAGGTGAGCGGGGTGTTCAGCACGTGCGACAGCGCCCGGGCCCCCGCGCCCAGTGCGGTGAACCAGATGACCGAGCCGGCGAATGCGCCCCCGGCGAAGATCCAGCGCTGCTCACCGTGCTGGTTGGCCAGGTTCCCCAGGATCAGCACCGCGTCCAGGTAGGCGTGCGGGTTGAGCCATGTGAACGCCAGGGTGGCGAGGACCACGCGACGCAAGGACCCGGCGTCGTCGCCCGAGACGTCCATCGCCTGGGGCTTAAGAGCCGAGCGGAAGGAGGTGACCGCGAAGACCAGGAGGTAGACCACGCCGGCCCAGCGGAAGAGGTTCAGCAGCCAGGGCACGCGGTCGATCAGGAAGCCGATCCCGGCGGTCCCCAGGCCGATCAGGAAGATGTCCGAGACGATGCAGATGCCCACCACCACACCCAGGTGCTCGCGGCGGATCCCCTGGCGCAGTACGAACGCGTTCTGGGCGCCGATCGCCACGATGAGGGCGAGCCCGGTCACCAGTCCGGGAAGGAACGCAGAAGTCACCAGAGCAATGTACAGGTGTGCGTGACGTTGCCGACATTCGACCCCTCACGCGCCGCAACGTGGGTATAGTTTCCGGCGAAATGATTTCGGGTGGCCTGTCCACCCGCCTGATGGAAGGACCCCCATGACGACCGTGACCACCGAGGAACTGCCCCTCGCCATCTCCTCCGAGGACGCCGAGCGCCTGTTCATCGACGCCCGCACCGCGAGCCACTTCACCGAGGAGCCGGTGACCGAGGATGAGAAGCGGGCGATCTACGACCTCACCAAGATGGGCCCCACGGCGTTCAACTCGCAGCCCCTGCGCATCACCTGGGTGGAGACCCCCGAGGCCCGTGAGCGCCTGGTGCAGCACATGAGCGGCGGCAACCAGGAGAAGACCCGCCAGGCGCCGCTGACGGCGATCCTGTCCTACGACGAGAACTGGCACCAGCGCTTCCCCCAGTTCCTCCCCGCCGCCCCGCACCTGCAGGGCATGTACGACGAGAACGAGGACCTGCGCCTGACCAGCGGCAAGGCCAACTCCCACATCCAGGTGGGCTACTTCATCGTGGCCGCCCGCGCCGTGGGTCTGGCCGCCGGGCCCATGACCGGTTTCGACGCCGAGGCCGTGGACCGGGAGTTCTTCGCCGGGACGGGCAAGCGCTCGATCGTGGTCGTGAACCTGGGGCACCCCGTGGCCCCCGCCTACGAGCGCGGCCCCCGCTTCCCCGAGGACGACGTCACCGAGACCCTCTGACCCGGGTCAGTCCCCGCTCGACTCCTGGGCCCGCGCGAGCTTGGCCAACACCGGCAGTGCGGCGTCCAGGAGGTCGAGTTCCTCGGCACTCAATTCGTACAGCACATCCGCGACCCGTTCACTGCGGTGCTGATCCTCACGCGCGAGCACCTCTTCCCCCTGCGGGGTCAGCGACACCAGGACGGCCCGCGCATCGGTGGGGTCCGGATCGCGTTGCACGAGTCCGGCCTTGCTCAGCCGGTCCACGCTCTGCGTGGCTGTGGGTGTGCGCACCCCGAGGTTCGAGGCGATGCTCGTCATGCGGGCACCGCCCGGTTTGAGCATGGTCAACAAGCTGATCTGCTGACTCGTGAGCTCCCGCGCCCCCTCCATGCTGCGTAGGAAGTACACCCCTTGGCGCAGCACCGCACGCAGTCGCGCGGCGCTGCGCAGCATGCGGGCTCGGCGGTCGTCGGCGGCCGGAGCGTGCGAGGAGTCCATGACTCACAATCCTAAGCATGCGCGGTACGGCCTCCTCCCGCGTGAACCCCGCGGAGCGCGCCCGTGTGCTTGAATCGTGGCCCACGGTTCCGGCCCCGGGAGGCAGCGGCATGCAGGAGATCCTTTCAGCCTTCGACGGGCTGCTCCCGCGCGCGAACGAGCACGCGGCGACCGCGGTGCACGGTAGTGGTCGGTACTGGTCCGGGCCGTTGGACGTCCAGCGGCTGGCGGTTTCGGGGGTGGGGCTGGCAGTGGCGGGCGCCCAGCAGCTCGCCCGCACCATGGGCCATCGGGACAGCGTCATCACGGCGCGGCTGCCGGAGGTCCTCGCGGCGTTCGGCTCGGTCTCCCACCTCCGCCTCGACGGGCAGTCCCTGCCCGGCTTCGCCCCGTGTTCCGGTTTCTTCCCCGTGTCGGACGGCTGGCTGCGCACGCACGCCAATTACCCGCACCACCGCGAGCGTTTGTTCCGCGCCCTGGACATCACGCACGACGACGCCCTCGCACCCGCCCTCGCCCAGCTCACCGGGGAGCAGGCCGAGTCCCGGATCGTCGCCGAGGGCGGCATTGCCGCTCGCGTGGCCACGGAACAGGAATGGCGCGCAGATGCGGCGTCCGAGCCGGGGCCGTGGCTCGAGCTCACCCCGGCGGACATCCCCGTCCGAGTGTTCGACCGTGCCGGTTCCGGCGCGTCGACCCGTTCGTCCGATTCCGCAGGCTGTCCGTCCAGTTCCGCGAAGGGTCCGTTCGCGGCACCGCGGGGGACGGCGTCGCTCACTCCCCTGGCGGGCGTACGCGTGGTCTCCCTGACCCGGGTGATCGCGGGTCCCACGGCCACCAAGTTCCTGGCAGCCCTGGGCGCGGACGTGCTGCGCATCGACCCGCCTGCCCTGCCCGAACTGCTCGGCCAGCACCTGGACACCGATGCGGGGGTGCGCTGCGTGTCGTGGGATCTGGCGGATCCCACGCGGGCGGAGGATCTGGCCGACGCCCTGGACGCCGCGGACGTCCTGCTCACGGGGTACCGGCCCGGCTCCCTGACCGATCTCGGTCTCGACGCCGCGAGCATCCGCGACAGCTTCCCCCACCTGGTCCACGTGGAACTCAGCGCGTGGGAACCTTCCGGCACCCGGGGCGGACAGCGTGGATTCGACAGCATCGTCCAGGCCGCCACGGGGATCGCCCATCACTACGGTGCGCGGGACGAGCACGGGAGGTGGCGCCCCGGGGCCCTACCGGTCCAGGCCCTGGACCACACCGCGGGCTACGGCATGGCCGCCGCGGCCTGCGCGCTGCTCGCCACGGGGACCGCGGGCCACGCACGGGTGTCCCTCGAACGCACCGCGCGGGCCCTGTTGGATGCGCGCACTCTCCGGACCGCGCAGGACGCCCATCTCTCCCCCGCGACCCTGACCGCGCCCACCGACCACGGGATGCTCGAGTACGTCCCGTCACCAGTCCGCGTCGACGGCGCTCGGCCTCCGGCGGAAGCACCGCGGTGCGAGCACGACGGCGTCAGAGGTCCCGCAGCACCTGCGCGAACCGCTTGACGCCCTCCCGGATCCGCGCGGGAGCAACACCGGAGAACGCGAGCCGCACCGCGTCCGAGTCCCGGCCGTCCATGTAACACGCCGAGCCCGGTACCAGCACCACCCCATGGGCGATCGCCTCCGCGAGGACGTCCTTGCCTACCAACTCGTCCGCCGTGACCCACGTGAAGAACCCGCCCGTGGGCGTGGTCCACCGCGCCGAGGACGGCATGAACTCGGTCAACGCCGCGTCCATGGCTTCCCAGCGCTCGCGATACAGCGTCACAGCGTCGTCGAGCGCGGGCTCCCAGTGCTCGGAACCCACCCACGCCGTGACGAGGGACTGTGCCAGGTTGGACGGGTGGATCACCACGGACTCCGCGGCGATCTGCAACCGGCCCCTGACCTCCGGGGGCGCCGCGATCCAGCCGATCCGCAGCCCCGGGGCGAAGATCTTGGAGAAGCTGCCCAGGTGGATCACGTGCTCCGGGTCCATCCCGTGCATCGAGGCCAGGGGCTGCGCGCGGTCGAAGGACAGCAGCGCGTAGGGATCGTCCTCGATGATCATCACGTCCCGCTCGGCGCACACTCGCACCAGTTCGCGCCGCCGCTCCACCGGCATGGTCACGCCCGTGGGGTTCTGGAAACTGGGGATCACGTACACGAACGGGACGCGCTCACCCTGCGCCGCGGCGTCGTCCAACGCGTCGGCGACGGCGCTCGGGTCCATGCCGTGCTCGTCCACCGGGACGTGACGCACGTCCACCTCGTACGCGCCGAACACGCCCAGCGCACCCACGTAGGTGGGGCCCTCGGCCAGGATCACGTCCCCGGGATCGCAGAACAGCTTGGTCACGAGGTCCAGCCCGGCCTGGGACCCGGTGGTCGGCAGGACGTCCGCCTCCGTGACCGTGGACCCGCCCCGCGCCATGAGCCGCACGCTCAGTTCGCGCAGGCCCGCGGTCCCCGCGCCGGAACCGTACTGCAGGATCTCACCGGCGCGCTCACGGATCAGCTGCGCGGCCAGATCCCCCACGGTCCCGCCCGGCAGCACGGACAGATCCGGGTTGCCCCCGGCCAGGGACACCACCGAGGGGTCCATGGCCGTCTCGAACACCGCGCGCACCGGGGAGGGCCGGAACTCCCCCGCGCGGGACGCGAACGCGCTCATCACTGGCCCCCGTAACGGGCACCCGACATGCCGTAGGCGGGGCCGTCCGCGGACGCGCCGGCGCCCAGGCTGATGAGCGAGATCAGCTCGTAGACCACGTGGGCCGCGGCGATCCCGGTCAGTTCGGCGTGGTCGTAGGCGGGGGCGACCTCCACGACGTCGCACGCGACGACGTCCAGCCCGCGCAGACCGCGCAGGATCTCGAGGACCTCGCGGCTCGTGATGCCACCGGCCTCGGGCGTGCCGGTGCCGGGTGCGTGGGCGGGGTCCAGGACGTCGATGTCCAGGGAGACGTACAGCGGGCGGTCCCCCACGCGCTCGCGCAGAGCCGCGACCACGGCGTCCACGCCGGAGCGCATGACGTCCGCGGAGGAGACGATCTCGAAACCGAAGCGGGCGTCGTCGTCCAGGTCCTGGGTGCCGTAGAGGGGCCCGCGGGTGCCCACGTGCATCACGGCGTCCGTGTCGATGATGCCTTCCTCGAACGCCCGGCGGAACGGAGTGCCGTGGGTGTACTCGGCACCGAAGTAGGTGTCCCACGTGTCCAGGTGGGCGTCGAAGTGCAACAGCGCGATTTTGCCGTGCCGTGAGTGGGCGGCGCGCATGAGCGGCAACGCGATCGTGTGGTCCCCGCCGATCGCCACGACCTTGGTGGACTCCCCCATGAGCTCCTTGGCGGCGGTCTCGATGGACGCGATGGCCTCGGGGATGTCGAACGGGTTGCCCACGATGTCCCCGGCGTCCGCGACCTGCAGGTGGGCGAACGGGGAGTGGTTCTGCGCGGGGTTGTAGGGGCGCAGCAACCGGGAGGACTCGCGCACGTGATTCGGACCGAAGCGCGCACCGGAACGGTAGGAGACGCCCGAGTCGAACGGCACGCCCACCACGGCGATGTCCGTGTGCTCCACTTGATCCGTGCGGGGCAACCGCGCGAACGTGGCCGGCCCGGCCCACCGCGGTGTCAGGGCGGCGTTGACGGGGCCCACCCGTTGCTCACCCGCTGCATTGGTTTCGACGACGCGTTCCGGTTCCACTGCTGAACTCCTTACCTCCCGGGGATCACCCGGGGACGTGCACCGCGATTCTCGGGGCGTGGTTCCCACGAACACGGCACCCGCGGCGGCGTGAACCGCCACCGCGGTGATACTTTTTGTGACCTGGTGCATAAAACCCTAGTGCCAACCACCCCGCCCACGAGCGCATCCGCTCGCGCGCGCGGACACCCCGAATTCTGTCGAGGAGACCCCCGTGAACGTCCTGGTCATCGTGCTGTACCTGGTCGCCATGGTGGTGATCGGGCTGTGGGCGGCACGCCGCGCCCGCACCGCCACCGATTACCGGGTGGCCGGGCGCCGGCTGGGAACGGGGTTGTACACCTCCACGATGGCCGCCGTGGTCCTGGGCGGCGCCTCCACCGTGGGCGGTGTGGGTCTCGGGTACAAGTACGGGATCTCCGGGATGTGGCTCGTGGTGGCGATCGCCGTGGGCCTGGGGGTCCTGAGTCTGTTCTTCGCCGCGCGCATCCAGTCGCTCCAGGTCTTCACCGTCTCCCAGATGCTGCAGTTGCGCTACGGCGCCAAGGGCGGGGCCACGGCGTCCTCCTTCGTGATGCTCGCGTACACGATCATGATCGCGGTGACCTCCACCGCGGCGTACGCGGCGATCTTCTCCGTCCTGTTCCCGATCTCCCGGCCTTGGGCCATCCTCCTGGGTGGCGCCGTGGTGATCGCATACTCGGTGCTCGGCGGCATGTGGTCCATCACCCTCACGGACCTCATGCAGTTCGTGTTCATGACCGTGGGGATCTTCGCAATCCTCCTGCCGTTCTCGCTGGCCGCCGGGGGTGGGTGGTCCGGGATCCGTGAGCGGCTGGACTCCTCCTTCTTCGACCTGGGCGCCATGGGTCTGCAGGGGATCATCACGCAGTTCGTGATCTACGGATTCGGCATGCTGATCGGGCAGGACATCTGGCAGCGCGTGTTCACCGCCCGCTCCCCCGGGGTCGCCCGCTGGGGCGGGGTGATCTCCGCCGGGTATGTGGCCCTGTACGGCGTGGCCGGCGCCCTGATCGGCACCGCTGCGGCCGCCGTTCTTCCCACCCTCGAGATGCCGGACGAGGCCTTCGCGACCATGGCCCAGCAGCACGTCCCCGTGGGCCTGGGTGGTGTGGTGCTCGCCGCGGGCGTCGCGGCCATGATGTCCACCGCCTCCGGGGCCACGATCGCCGCGGCCACCGTGGCGCGCGTGGACGTGGTCCCCACGCTGCGCGGCCTGTTCGGGGCGTCCGACGCCGACGTCGCCCGCTCCCGCTCCGAGGACGCCTCCGTCCTCAAGGACCGCGTCTACGTGGTGGTCGTTGGTCTGCTCATCACCGTGATGTCCATGCTGGTCAGCTCCACCGTGGTGGCCCTGACCATCGCCTACGACCTGTTGGTGGGCGGACTGCTCGTCGCGATCCTGGGCGGGCTGCTGTGGCCGCGCGCCACCGCGGCCGGCGCCATGTGGTCCATGGGGGTGGGGGTCGTAGCCACAGTAGCGGGCATGATGGTCTTCGGGGTGCTCGCCAACGCACCCATCTACATGGGGCTGATCGCCTCCGCAGTGGTGTTCGTGGCGGTGTCACTCATGAGCAGGCCCACCCCGTCCGACGTCAGTCAGGAATGGAACCGACGGATTCAGGAGTCCAAGGCATGAGCAACGAGAACACGGTCACCGCCGCCCCCGGGGGGTTCGAGAACCCGGCGGGGGCGGCGTCGTCGTACCCCGAGCGCACCACGGCCCGCGCTGTCCTGGAGACGCTGCGCGGCTACGGGATCGACACGGTCTTCGGCATCCCGGGCACGCACTCGCTCGAGTTCTACCGGCCGCTGCGCGAGCTGGGGATCCGCCCGATCACCACGCGCCACGAACAGGGCGCGTCCTACGGCGCGGACGGTTGGTCCCAGGTGCGCGGGCTGCCCGGCGTGGTCATCACGACCTCCGGACCCGGCCTGCTCAACTCACTGTCCGGCGCGGCCACCGCGTACGCCGAGTCCCGGCCCATGATCCTGCTCTCCCCGGGGCGGCCCGTGGGACACGACTTCCGGGACATCGGCTCGCTGCACGAGACCAAGAACCCGTCCGCCGCGGTCAATGCGATCGTGGGCGTGTCCCGGCGCGTGACCTCCGCCGCCGAGGCCGTGACCATGATCCACGACGCCATGCGCGACTTCGCACACTCCCGGCCGCGGCCCATCCACATCGAGATCCCCCTGGACATCCTCGAGGCCCCCGCGGACGTCCCCGAGTCCGCGACCGCACCCCGCCCCCTGGGCGAGCCCGCGCCGGCACCGGAGGCCGACGTCGCCGCGGCCGTCGAGGCGCTCGCCGCGAGTGAGCGCCCGGTCATCCTGGCCGGCGGTGGTTCCCTGGCCGCCGGGGAGCACCTGCTCGAGCTGGCCGAACTGCTCGAGGCACCCGTGATCACCACGACCAACGGCAAGGGAGCGATCCCCGAAAAACACCGGCTCTCCCTGGGGGCGGACCTGCGGCTGAGCACGGCCCACGAGTTCCTGCGCTCGCGGGACGCCCTGCTCGTGATCGGCTCCAAGGTGGGCGAGGCCGAGCTGTGGGGCGGCGACATCACCC
The DNA here is from genome assembly GCF_002338785.1 of Kocuria sp. UBA1838. Taxonomy (NCBI): domain Bacteria; kingdom Bacillati; phylum Actinomycetota; class Actinomycetes; order Micrococcales; family Micrococcaceae; genus Kocuria; species Kocuria sp. UBA1838. The sequence continues at coordinate 44,936 of NZ_DDIY01000016.1, forward strand.
CGCAGGGGCCCGTGGTGCGCGTGGACATCATGCGCGACCAGATGCTGTGCAACCTCACCCCGGACGTCGAGGTCCCGGGCAACTCCGCCGCGGTGGTCCCCCAGTTGCTCGCGGGTCTGCGGGCGCGGGCCGACGCCGGGGGGCCCGGCGACGCCGCCGGCTCGGATGCGGCGGGCGACGTCGCGCCCTCCGCGCGGACGGCACCGGACCTGCGCGAGGTCTTCGATGCGATGGACGAGGAGGGCCGCACGTGGGCCCCCGAGCTCGCGGCGCTCAACGAGACCATCATGGACGTGGTCCCGGACGACACGATCCTGGCGGGCGACTCGTCCCAGGTGACCTACATGGGATCCACCACGTTCTTCCGCGCACCCGTTCCCCACTCCCTGCTCTACATGGGGACGTACGCGACGCTGGGTTACGGCCTACCCGCGGCGATCGGCGCCAAGCTGGCCGCACCCGAGCGCCCGGTGGTGTGCCTCGTGGGGGACGGCGCCCTGATGTTCTCCATCCAGGAACTGATGACCGCGGTGGAACTGGGCCTGGACCTGCCCGTGATCTGCGTGGACAACGGCGGCTACGGGGAGATCCGGCAGAACATGGTGGACCGCTCCATCCAACCGCTCGGTGTGGACCTCGTGCAGCCGGACTGGGTGCGCTTGGCCGAGGGCTTCGGCGCCACTGGCCTCCCCGCGACCATGGACACCCTCGCGGACACGGTGCGCACGGCGCTGGAGACCAAGGGGACAAGTTTGGTGCACCTCAAGATCTGAGTGTGCCCGCCTGGGGCGCGGCCGGGTGAGGCGTGCGGCCGGACGGAGGCGCATGCTTCACTGGCTCGACCGTCACGTTGCCCCTTCCACCTCCCTGGGCATTTCTAGTGGAGCAAATGCACGCAGGGCGGCAGGAATCTGCTTCAACGGAGTAAAAGCAAAGGCGCATCCAGCGCTCGCGCCGCAATCACGTGAGTCATCCGTTGGATCCAGGAGTGGGCACCCACTGGCCGTCGCGAGGCCCGAGATCTCCTAGCTGTACAGCTAGGAGATCGCCATCGTGGACGGCCACTTGGTGGTGGAAGCGCCGTCGCGTGGAGAGCGGCGAGCTCACGGACACCGGCCAGATCCATCGCGTCTACAAGAGCGACTCCCCCTGATTCTCACCACCGCAATCTAAGACCCATGACAGGAAGCACCATGACCCCTCCCAACCACACCACCTCGGCCCCGGCCGACGCCTCCGTGCAACGCCACCTCCGCAGCGCGATCGACGTGGCCGTGCGCAACGCCTCCGAGGACGGCGGCCCGTTCGGCGCCGTCGTCGTGACCGCGGACGGGCGCGAGTTCACGGCGGTCAACCGCGTCACCGCGGACAACGATCCCACCGCCCACGCCGAGGTCTCCGCGATCCGTGCCGCGTGCGCCGCCCTGGGCACGTACGACCTCAGCGGCGCCGTGCTCTACTCGAGCTGCGAACCGTGCCCCATGTGCCTGTCGTCCTCGCTGTGGGCGCGCTTGGACGCCGTGTACTTCGCCGCGGACCGCCACGACGCCGCGGACGGCGGCTTCGACGACGCCGTGTTCTACGACTTCTTCACCGCCACCCGGGCCCAGCGGGACGAACTGCTGCCCGTGCGCCACGCGGGCATCGACAACCGCACCAAACCCTTCGACACATGGGCGGCCAACACCTCCCGCACCGCGTACTGACCCGAATCCATCCACTGCACCACCGCATTCGGAGCACAACACGTGCTCACCATGTACGGCGCGATCGTTGCCGCCCCCTCATCATCGGCCAGACCGCGGGGCTGGCACCCGAACGTATCGCGCGGATGATCTCGTCCGGACGGCGCACGCTCTGGCGATAGCCGGTGTAGTACTCGTCCAGCAGCGGGACCCGGTGATCCAGGGCGCGCTCGTGGTCCGCGGCGTGTTCCTCGCCGGTGGCCTCCGTGCCGGTCTCCTCACCGTCCGGGGCCTGCGCGGCGCTGCGCTCGGGGCGTTAGTACTCCGCGGCCATGGCACACACGAAACCGGGGGTGCAGTAGCCGCACTGGGAACCGCCCCGCGCGGTCATCTCCTGCTGCACCGGGTGCAGTTGACCGGGACCGCGGGGGCCGGGAGCGGTGCCCAACCCCTCGGACGTGACAACCTCCTGGCCGTCGAACGCCACGGCGGGCGGCAGACACGCGTTGATGGAGGTCCACCGGGTGCGGTCGGTGCCGTCCGGGCGGGCCACGAGCACGGCGCACGCCCCGCACTCGCCCTCCGCGCAGCCTTCCTTGGCCCTGGTCAGTCCGCGTTCCCGCAGGAAGTCGAGCAGTCGGGTGTGGGGGCTGACGTCGTTGAACCCACATTGCCGACCGTGGATGGTCAATTGGATCTCGCTCATGGCGCTGAAGTCCTCGTGACAAGCCACCGGTCACGACGTGGAGTGTGGATCCTCAGCTGTTCCGGGAGCTCCCTGGTGTCGCACCAGTGCATTTCTTGGTGGCTCGCCCGGTGGATAGTCCGATGCAGGACCCGCCGTAGGCTTCCCTCAAGGAAACCCAGATCACATGTCGGCGCAAGGCGCGGGGTCCGCCCTCAGTCCTTGTTGATGAGCTTTCCGATCCCGCTGGCGGCGCACAACACGAACACGGTGCCGGCCAGGATCAGCAGGAAGAAGGGGATGGCCGGGGACGACAGGGTGGCCTCCGGGAACCAGGAAGCGCTCACGTAGGACACCCAGGCACACAGAATCAAGACTGCGCCACTGACGGCGAGGATGATTTCTCCCTTGAATTTCTTCATGGTCCTATCCCTTGAAATAGGGTGCGCCGAATGCCCTGACCATCCAGTAGTAATAACTGGCGGTGCCGATGCAGCGTTTGTGTTCGATGTCCGTGCTCACGTAGGTGCGTGTGCAGGTGGCATTCATGGCATTGCGGAATTCGCTGTCGCATTGCGCGCGGGAGCGGCCAGCGTCACCCTCGGCCAAGTAGCACACGTCGTGGGCGTTGCAGTCGGCGTTGAACAGCGCGTTCTGGTAGCCATGGCCGGGCACGGGGTTCGAACAGCCGTTGACCTGGGCCGATGCACTCATGCTCACCACCCCGGGGAAACGGTGGGGTGTGGTGGTCCGGGTCGCGTAGTCGATGTCCGCGGCAACCTGCGTCTCGCTGATGCCCGCGGCGTTGGCTGCTCGCACGATCCGGGCGTATTCGGATGCGGATATCCCCATCGATTCCGCCGTTGTCGTGGTCACCGGTTGCGCACTCGTCGTGGACACCGGCTCCGACGCGAAAGAATTCGTCACCAACAGGGCGAGGAACAGCAGGGCAAGGAGCGTGATTCCCGCTGTCCTGCGGACCATCCCACCTACGGCATCCATATCGATTCTTTCGCGTGGGCGATGATGTGGACCCCAGCCTAGGAACCCCATGGTCCACGGACAATGGCCATCCGGCCACTTTCCCGGGGTAGCGCGTGCGGCGCCCGCGAGGACCATACGATGAATCCATGAGCGAGCACGCCGGCGCAGCGCTGCCCGAGCACACCGACATCCTGATCATCGGGGCCGGCCTCAGCGGGATCGGGGCGGCCTGCAAACTCCGCCACGAACATCCCGGCAAGAGCATCACGGTGCTCGAGTCCCGCGGGAACTCCGGTGGCACGTGGGATCTCCTCCGCTACCCGGGGGTACGCTCCGACTCGGACTTCTACACCTACGGCTACGACTTCCGCCCGTGGACCCGACAGAACCCCATCGCGGAGGGCTCCGCGATCCTGGACTACATCCGCGACACCGCTCGCGCCTCCGGGGTTGACAAGCTCATCCACTACCACCGGCGCGTCACCGCCGCGGATTGGTCCTCCGGGACCAGCCACTGGACCGTGACGGTCGAGCGCACCGCGCCACCCGAACCCCGCACGGGGGCGGCTCCGAGCGACGTCGGCGGCGGCGCACCCGGGCACTCGGCTGATGGCCCGCGGCCCGAACCCATCGGCACCGGCGAGACCCAGCCGATCACCGCCACGTGGGTGTTCGTGGCCACCGGGTACTACGACTACGACCGTCCCCACATCCCGGACTTCGCGGGGGTCGAGGGGTTCAGGGGCCAGCTCGTGCATCCCCAGTTCTGGCCCGAGGACCTGGACGTCCGGGGCAAGAAGGTCGCCGTGATCGGCAGCGGGGCCACCGCGGTGACCCTGCTGCCCGAGCTCGTCACGCGGGGTGCCGAGACCACGATGGTGCAGCGGACGCCGTCGTACATCCTGCCCCTACCCTCCCCCGGCGTGGCCGAGAAGGTGCTGTTCATGGCGCTCGGCAGGGCACGGGCGGCGCGAGTGCTGCGCCCGCTCATGGCCGCGGGGCAGAGAGCACTGTGGGTGGCGAGCAAGGCCGCGCCGCGCGTGGTGCGGGCGGGAATCGCGGCCGTGAACCGCCGTCGCCTCCCTGCGGACGTCTCCGTCCGGGAGCACTTCACCCCGCCGTACGACCCGTGGGACCAACGGCTGTGTGTGGCGCCCAACGGGGATTTCTTCGCCGCGTTGCACGAACCCAACGCCCATATCGTGACCGCGGGCATCGACCGTTTCGACGCGGACGGCCTCGTCCTGACGGACGGGCGGCGGGTGGCGGCGGACGTCGTCGTGAGCGCCACGGGCTTCGACCTGCTCATGTTCGGCGGCGCGCGGTTGAGCGTGGACGGGCGACCCGTGAACCTCCCCGAGCGGATCGCCTACCGCGGCGCCATGCTGAGCGACGTGCCCAACCTGGCCTTCGCGATTGGGTACACGAACGGGTCGTGGACGCTGAAGATCGGACTCGTGGTGGACTGGCTGTCCCGGTTGATCGCGCACACGGATTCCGTGGGCGCGGCGTCCGTGCGCCCGGTCGCACCCGAGGGTCTGCGCACGCGCCCGTTGCTGGACTTCGACGCCGGCTACGTCCAACGCTCCCTCGACCAGCTGCCCCGCCAGGGGGACACGGCGCCGTGGCGGATGGCCATGAACTACTTCGATGACCGGCGTCAGTTGTTGGCTAAGCCGGTCGTGGATCGATTCCTGCGGTTCGACGACGCCGCCGCTCCCGTTCCCGAGCAGCTGCCCGCCCTGCTCACGGGCCCCGGTGAGAGCGGTGAGGAACGCACGGTGCAGTTGGATGATGACCGCTTCATCTGCGTGCGCCTGGACGGGCCGTCCGACGGGGCGCCGCTCGTGTTGATCACCGGGCTCGCGTTCGACCTGGCCACGTGGCCCATGTCCTTCGTCCATGCCCTCGCGGATCGCGGGTACCGGGTGATCCGACTGGACAACCGGGACGTGGGCCGTTCCTTCCGGGTGACCTCCACGTCCCCTTCGGCCCGCCGGTTGCTGCGCGGGCCCCTGCCGGAGGGGCAGTACTCCGTGGAGGACATGTCCGAGGACGTCGCGGACACCCTGCGGGCGCTGGGGGTCGAGCGAGCGGATGTCATGGGGTTCTCACTCGGTGGGATGATCGCCCAGTCGTTGGCGGGCCACCACCCCGAGCTGGTGCGGCGACTCATTTCCCTGTGCTCCACCACGGGCGATCCGTCCGTGGGGACGGCCGCGACCTCCACCGCGGCGTTGCTCATGTTCCCCGGGGCGAAGACCCGGGACATGTACATCCGGGGGCGACTGGTCATGTCCCACCACCTGGCCGGTCCGGGGTTCCCCGTGGACGTGGCGTACGAACGTCAACTCGCCGCAACCCACTGGGACCGCAGCCTGGATCCGCGAGGTGAGGCTGAGGCGATGCGCCGTCAGATCGGGGCGATCCGCTCATCCGGGGACCGCACGGAGGTGCTGTCCCGGATCACCGCCCCCACGCTGGTGATCCACGGGGACAAGGACAAGATCGTGCGCCCGGACGGCGGCCCCGCCACGGCCGAGGTCATCCCCCATGCTCGCTTCGTCCGGATCCCCGGGATGGGCCACCAGGTGCACCCCATGGTGGTCCCGCGGTTGTTCGAACTGGTCATCGACCACCTGGGGGATCCGCGGGAGGGGTGAGCCTCTTCCGGCGGGGCTCCCGCGCCGAGGCGTAACTCTCAGGCACTCCGAGGCCATGGCGTAATTTCTGGTCGCGTGGAAGCCACTTCACTCCACCCCATGTGGCCTCCGCGTGCCCACAATTCGCCGCGTGGCCTCAGCGTGCCTCACAGTGTCCAGCGCTAAAGCCGTGTGGCCTCAGCGGGCCTGGGAAGTGGGCGCTGTCTCGGCCCGCTCGGCCCGCGAGGGGACGCGGCCACTGCGCAGCAGCACCACCGCGGCCACCGCTCCCACGGCGCCAGCCACCGTCAACGGCACCGTGAGCAGTGTGACGATCTCCCACAACGGCGGCACCACGGCACACACGAGTGCCACGACCACGGCGGTATTGGACAACCGGATGGGGCGGGCGCCCCACGGTGCCGTGGATGAGGACTCGAGCCGCCGCAACACCGTGGCCACCACGAGCACCACCGCCCAACACAGGACGGTCAAGGGAATTCGCAGCCACCACCAGGCGGCGGAACCGGGGACGGGGTCGTAGCCCACGGCGAAGAACCACACCGCCATGACCGCCACCACCACGGGCAGGTGCCACAGGTAGATGGTCAACGCACGAGTGCCCACCACATACACCACCGCGCGGACCACCCGGGAGTGCATGGCCCGCCGCAGCAGCGGGGAGAATACCTCCAGCAGACACGCCTGAGCGAAGCCCAGCAGCACCATGCACACGGTGGGCGGATTGAGGTTGGTGAGCATGTCCGGGGCGTAGGACCCGGAGGCCACGCACACCCCGGACACGGCGTAGCATCCCGCGGCAAGCGCCACGAGCACCGGTCGACGCCGCGCCCCGAACCACCCGTCCGCCCGGAAGAAGCCGAACTGCTGGATGAGCGGCCACACGAACACCATGTTGAGCAGCCCCCACCACTGCCAGCCGGTGGTCAGGCGCAGCAGGTCCACGGCCACCGCGCACGAGAACAGGAACCAGCACCACACCCACCCCATGCGTTCGTGTAGGTCCACGAACAGCGGTGCCAATCCCTGGCAGACGAGGTAGGCCGCCAGGAACCACAACGCCATCCCCACACCGGACAGCGCGAACGTCACGAGTTCGATCCCGGCTCCCGCCACCACCGCGATCCCCGCACCGAGGGCGAGCACACACCACAGCACCGCCGCGGGTTGGATCAGCCGCAGCGTGCGTTCCCGCACGTACTCGCCCCGCGCCATTCCCCGGGCCCGACGACGCCGCCACGCCCCAGCCGTTGCCGTCCCACCCACCACGAAGAACAGGGGCATGATCTGCAGGAGCCACGTGGCCCACCAGTACCAGGGCTGCTGAGTCGGGACCAGGACAGAGCGGATCTCTCCGGTGGCGGGATCCGCCGTGAGGGTGACCATGAGGATGTGACTGCACACCACGGTGATCACGCACCCCACGCGGGCGACGTCCACGGCGGGGTCGCGTTCGAAGTCCCCCGCGGGGACGGAAACGGCAGTGGGCCGCCCGAGGGCGCGGACGTCGTCGTTCATGGCACACACTGTAGGGCGCGCGAACACGGAACCCCGGGCGGGCGCGCACATGTGGATCATCCGCGCCGCCGCGGCACCCGGATGGGACGCACCTGGCGCCTCACGAGACGCGCGCTCGTGGAGCGGACGCCGCACCCCGCAGCACGCACCCCGCACCACGTAGCAGGCGCCCCGCAGACCACATCCCGCAACCCGGGGGTGCGGAAAACCCCACCCCGACTCGGTGGCCAGCTCTGGCGCTGGATCCACGGGGGTGTCCGTAGCGTGGAGGCCATGAGCACCACAGCCTCGAACCCCACGCCACCGTGGGACGCCACAGAGCCCATCTCCTCGGACACCGAACGCGCCCGGCCGATGCCCTCGGCCGGTTCCTCACCCGCAGATGCTGAGACCACCCGGACCCTGCCGCCTCCCGGGCACCCGGAACCCCCGCGGGCCGCCTCCGTGGCACGCCCGGCACCGGAAGGGCCGCACATCGCTCCCCGCGAGTGGCGGACCTTCTCCCTCAAGACCCTGTTCTTCGGGACCCTGGACCTCGTGGTGGACTCGGTGCTCAACACCGTGCTGCTCGTCGTGATCCTCACGTTCCTCGCGGTGGGAGCCGCAACCGTTCCGGCGCTGGGCCTGGGCGTGCTGATCCTCGCCGCGACCGTGTACGTGATGATGGGGGCGGTGTGGCTGGAACGCAGGCGTTCGGCGTCGTCGTTCGGCCTGGACATCCGGGACCCCCAGCGCCGCCGCAGCCCGCATACCGACTGGGTGCGGGTCCCGCACCAGTGGTGGCTGGACGCGAGCGACGGGTCCCTGTGGCTCGGCATGCTCCACGTGGCGCTCACGTGCGCGCTGGGCTGGCTCATGCTGTTGCCCTTCGTGGTGGGTAGCGCGGCCCTCGTGCTGACCTTCGCGCCGTGGTTCGCCCCCGAATCCTCGGTGCTGTGGCCCGCGCTGCAGAACACCCCGCGCTGGACGCTCCCGATGCTGGGTGTCGCAGGCGTGCTGCTGAGCATCGTGCTCGCGGTGCTGCTCACCTTGGCTCACCGCGGTCTGTCCGCGGGGCTGTTGCGGCTGAGCGAGGCCGCGCGACTGCGCCGTGAAGCGGACGAGCTGCAGCGCCTCGCCGAGTACGAAACCGCCGCCAAGGAGTCCGCGGTACGCGGTGCGGAGACCGAGCGCTCGCGCATCGAACGCGATCTGCACGACGGCGTCCAGCCCCAGTTGGTCTCGGTCGCCATGAACCTCTCGATGGCCGGTTCACGCATCGACACGGATCCCGCCGCGGCCAAGGAGCTCGTGGCGGAGGCGCACGGCACCACCAAGGCCGCGATCACCGAGCTGCGCCGGCTCGCCCGCGGGTTCCACCCCGCCGTGCTGGAGGATCGGGGGCTCGACGCCGCTTTGTCCGCCGTCGCCGCCCAGGCACCCTTCCCCGTGGACGTCTCCGTGAACGTCCCCCGGTTGCAGCCGCGCACGGAGGCGGCCATCTACTTCGCGGTCTCCGAGAGCCTCAGCAACGCGATCAAGTACTCGGGGGCGCGCTCTGCGGACGTCGCAGTGTCCATCCAGGACGGCGCCGCACCGGGCACGAACATCGTGGTCGCCGGTGTGCGCGACTTCGGCCGCGGCGGCGCCCGTGTGGTCCCCGGGGGCGGGCTCTCCGGGATCCAGGACCGGATCCGCTCGGCCGGGGGCAGGTTCTTCGTGAACTCGCCCGCAGGCGGGCCCACCGAGGTCATCGTGGAGTTGCCCCTCACGGGTGTTCCTCCGACGACGACGCACAGCGCCCCGCGCGCGTCCGGCACCGCGTACACCCCTCACCCCGGCCACGCCGACGGGGTCCACACCGCGCCCGGAACCGGTCCGACCGCGCACGGTGCGGCGGGGGCGGGAACGGGCGGAGCGGCGTCGTCGCCCGCCGGGCAGCACGGACGGGGGAACTGAGATGCGCATCGTGATCGCCGAGGACGCCGTGCTGCTGCGCGCCGGACTGGTCCGCCTGCTCACGGACGCGGGCCACGAGATCGTGGCCGAGACGGACACCGCCGAGGGACTCGTGCGGGCCGTGGAGGAACACCGGCCGGACTTCGCGCTCGTGGACGTGCGACTGCCACCCACCTTCACCGACGAGGGGATCCGCGCCGCGGTGCTCATCCGCTCGAGCCACCCCGGCGTGGCCGTGCTGGTGCTGTCCCAGTATGTGGAGGAGCGCTACGCGTCCGAGCTCATCGCGTCCCGCCGGGAGGGGCTGGGCTACCTGCTCAAGGACCGCGTGGCGGACGTGGACCAGTTCCTGGAATCCGTGCAGACCGTGGGCTCGGGCGGGACCGTGCTGGACCCGGAGGTGCTCACCCAGATCCTGGTGCGCTCGCGGCGCCGGGAGGACATGGAACTGCTGTCACCGCGCGAACGTGAGGTCCTGGCGCTCATGGCGCAGGGGCTGTCCAACGCATCCATTGCCACGAACCTCTACCTCACCGAATCGGCCGTGGAGAAACACATCGGCTCGATCTTCGCCAAGTTGGGCGTCACCTCCGAGACCGGCAACCGCAGGGTTCTGGCCGTTCTCAAGTACCTGGGCTACTCGGACCACTCTCTTTAGGACATCTCATGAGCAATCAGAATCCCTCGCATCCCACGCCCGATCCTCACAGCGCAGCCGGCCCCCGGGACCTGCCTGATCCTCGGAACGACCGTCCCGTGGGGCGCGGTGAGCGCCGCGCCTGGAACACCGCGACCGCCGTGGTGGGCGGTGTGGGTGCCCTCGCCCTGCTGCTCGGCGGGGCCGGAACCGCCGCCGCGGTGGCCATGACGCAGGAGCGGGGCGGTTCGTGGACGGCGTCGTCGGGCGTGGAACGGATCCGGATCGACGCCCCCTCGGGCATGGTCAGCGTGAACACGAGCCCGACCGTTGATCGTGTCCAAGTGCAGTGGCACGAATCCGGATGGTCCTTGTCCGAGCGCGGCGTCATCCCATCCGTTCGCGACGGCGTGCTGCAGCTGGATATGCCCGGCCGGCCCTCTCAATGGGGTTCCGGCGTGCAGAGCGTCAGTATCACCGTTCCTCAGGACGGCCCGCGCACCTCGCTTGACCTCAAGAGCGGCACGGGAGCGGTGCACGTGAACGGCACGTATCGGGACGTGCGGGCGAGGACCGATCTGGGGTCCATCAGCGCCACGGACGTGGAGGCCGCTGTGTTCGACGCCCACGCCACCACGGGTCAGGTGCTCCTGGACGGGGTCAGCGTGAAGAACCGGTTGGACGCGCACACCAACCAGGGTGGGGCGCTCGTGAACGTGCGGGGCACGGCTCCGCAGCGCACCTCGGTCACCGCGACCAGCGGGGTCTATGGGATCTCGATGCCCGCCGCCGACTACTGGTACCCGCAGGACAGCCAGCGCGACGTCACGGACCCGCGGCACCCCGTGACCACGACGCCGGGGTCCAACGATCGGCCGGGTGGGGCTCGTTCCTCGGGTGCGCCCACCTCTCCGGATTCTACGGGCGACGACGCCGCGCGGCCGTCCGAGGTCAGCGCGGACACGGTGTGCGCCGCAGCCCCCGAGGGCCAGCCGTGCTTGTTCGTGTCGGGTACACCGGTGGGCGTCAATGACTACTCCTACATGCGGGAGTGGAGCCAGGGGTGGGACGAAGTGGCCCGCGAGTACGGGGAGGCGCCTCGGTCTTCCGAGCGAGCGACGGAGTCGAAGCAGCCCATCGACCGTGCAACGGATGCGGCCACCGCATCCCCCACGGGATCCGCCACACCGTCCCCCGCCGACGGGAACTGAGACCCCCACTCCCGGGCGTACGGGTCCGGGCGCGGGCGCCCCGCGTCACCGCTGACCAGGTGGGCGCGGGGTTTTTCATGGGCGTTTCCACGCGCTGGCGCGGTAGTGGTTGGTTACGTCCTACTGGGTTAAGGCGGCCGCCCAGGCTGCCGAGCTGCACGAGGTTCTGGCCAAGGCACAGGACGATCATCTGCCCTACGTGACGCTTGAGGGGGCACGTTGATTACCACCGATCGGGTCGCCGAACGGACGGAGGCTGGTAATCACGCCTAGTACTCGGGTAAGCACAAGAGATTCGGCGGCAATGTCCAAGTCATCGCCGACCCCACCGGCTTCCCGCTGTGGACCTCCCCGGTAGAACCCGGCTCCACCCACGACATCACCGCAGCCCGGGCCCACTGCTTGGGCGCCCTGTACCCGGTCGCCGCCAAGGGTTTGCCAACTTTAGCCGACATGGGTTACCAAGGGGCTGGGATCGGGGTGCACGTCCCCTTCAAAGGCTCCCGCCTCGGGGCCGATAACCGGGCCATACGTAAAGGGCGCGCCGAGCACTGATGCAATCGGTGTCCACGGGTCCATCAACAGTTGCTAGGTCAGTGCTGGAAGTGCGATTGATCGCCCAACTGAAGGTATGGGAGGCCTGCACAGAGCCGTGCATTTGGGGCGGGTCGATTTTCGCCTTGGTGGTCCCGTAGAAGCATTGCCAGAGGCTGATGCCGGTGCTCCACTGGAACAACGGGCCTGTTCTGGGCTCGTTCGACCAAGGGGGATCATCATGGCTGGTCATGACAAGCAGGCCGAGCACACCAAGGCGGAGCATACCCACGGTGAGAATTGTGGGCACGAGACCGTGGAGCACGGTGATCATGTGGACTATCTCCACGACGGTCACCGGCATGCGGAGCATGAGGACCACTACGACGAGTGCGCGTAGCCTGCCCCTGGCATCCTTCAAGAGGCCCCTCTTCTGTGCAGGGGTCTCTTGCTCTGCACCGACCAACGGTTGAGGGATAGTCCTTGCCGCCCTGCTCTGGGCGCGCACATCAACGGGTGTGCTGTGCGACCGCTTGGGACGAGGACAGGGCAGGGACACCCGCCCACGAGCTGGTGGGTGCGAACCGGGTCAGAGCAGCAGTTCGGTGGTGTTCCCGCCGTCGGTGCTCCGCAGAACGGTGCTGTCGGCCACCATTAGAACCTCGATCTCACCGTCCGCGGTGATGCTTGCGCCCAGGGCGGTGATCTCCCCGACCGGCTGGTCGCTGGCGGTCCAGGTGTCCCCGGCGTCTGTGCTGGTCAGCAGGTGTCCATCGATTCCCGCCCCGACGATGGTATTCTCGTCGGCCCAGGCGATCAGGGATATCAGCTGCGGGGTGTCCAGGGTGTTCCAGGTGGCGCCGTTGTCGGTGGAGCGCAGGACCCCGTCCTGGGTGGTGGCCAGGATGATACCTGTGTCCGGGTTGATTGCCAGGGCTGCCGGGGCGGAGGGGATCTCGAGAATGTCCCAGGTGCGGCCGTTGGAGCTGGCGCGCAGTTGGCCGTCGAAGCCGAGCACCCCGGTCGGGCCGGCGGCCAGGGCGTGGAAGTCCGATTCTCCGCCCCGGGAGAGCACCTGCCAGGTCTGGCCCTGATCGGTGGATTCGATCAACCCGACCGGCTCGGGCAGGTCGGTGCCGGGCCCGGGGTGGCCCGAGGCCAGATAACGGCCCTCGGGGGTGACGGTGAAGCCCATCAGGTCCACGACCGGACCCATCTGGGTCAGTTCCCCATCCTGCAGGTGGAACAGGCCCTCATGGGTGGCCAGCAGGATCGTCCCTGCCCCGGCCCCGCCTCCGGTCACCGTGTCGCGGGTGATGGCGTGCACGTGGGTGATCGCCGTCCCGGGGCTGCTCGCTTCGGCCGGTGCCGGGGTCTGCGCCGGGGACGCACAGGCTGCCAGGGCGCCGGTACCGAGGAGGCCGAGGCCGCCGAGGACCAGGCTTCTGCGGGTGAGGAGGTTCATGGGTCCTTTCCGCCTCGCGTTACCTCGCGAGGACCACCCCCCCATTGTCGATCGCCCGGGAAGGGGGCCTGCGGCGTTTTCCTTGAAGGTTTGGCGAAGATTCCCGCTGGGACCAGCCATCAGCGCCGGTGCGTGCCGGGTCGAGAGGGACACTGAAGGCATGAATCCTGGCATCGATGCGGTGGCCGGACGGGTGCTGGTGGTCGACGACGAGAAGCCACTGGCCCAGATGATCGCCACTTATCTCACCCGCGCCGGCTATGACGTGGCCACCGCCCACACCGGGCCGGAGGCGGTGGAGGCCGCCCGCGCTCAGGCTCCGGACGTGGTGGTGTTGGACCTGGGATTACCCGGGCTGGACGGGATCGAGGTGTGCCGCAGGATCCGGGGTTTTTCCGAGTGCTATGTGCTGATGCTCACCGCCCGCGGGGACGAAGACGACAAGTTGGCCGGACTGGCCGCCGGGGCCGATGACTACATCACCAAGCCCTTCAGCGTGCGCGAGCTCGTCGCCCGGGTGGCTGCGGTGCTGCGCCGTCCGCGCACCACCGTGACCGCGGTGGAGCCGGCCCGGGTGTTCGGGGCGTTGAGCATCGACCTCACCGCCCACCAAGCGCGGATAGACGGTGAGCCGGTGGCCTTGACCCGCACCGAGTTCGAACTGCTGGCCGCCCTCACCGCCCGCCCGCACCAGGCCCTCACCCGCAGACAGCTCATCGACACCGTGTGGGGTCCGGCCTGGGTGGGTGATGAACGGATCGTGGATGTGCACATCGGTCACCTGCGCCGGAAACTCGGCGAGGACAAGGCCACCTTCATCGACACCGTGCGCGGGGTCGGCTACCGGATGGTGACCCGGTGAGGGGCCAGCGGCGCAATCGAGGGTTGGCTTCCCGGTTCTTCCTGGCCCAGGTCATCGTGGTGGCCGCCAGCATCCTCGCCGCTGTGGTCGTGGCCTCTTTGGTCGGCCCGCCGATCTTCCATGAGCACCTGATCATGGCCGGGCACGCGGAGAACTCCCCGGAACTGTTCCATGTCGAGCAGGCCTACCGCGACACCAACCTGATCATCCTGGGCGCAGCCCTGGGTACCGCCGCGGTGTGCGCGGCGGCGGTGACCTGGTTCTTCACCCGCCGCCTCCAACGGCCCCTGGGCGCCCTCACCGCCGCCGCCCAGGGCATGGCCCGCGGGCGCTACGACACCCGGGTCCCCGCCCTGGGCGCCGGAGCCGAGGTGGACGCGGTGGCCACCTCGTTCAACACCATGGCCACCCGGCTGCAGCGCACCGAGGACACCCGCCGGCGGATGCTCTCGGACCTGGCGCACGAGATGCGCACCCCGATCTCGGTGCTCTCCGTCTACTGCGAAGCTCTCCAGGACGGGGTGACGCACTGGGACGAGGCCACCGGGGCGCTGATGACCGACCAGCTAGCGCGCCTGACCCGGCTGGTCGAGGACATCCACGACGTCTCCCGGGCCGAGGAGGGCCGGATCGAGCTGGACTGCTCTCCACACCCTGTCGAGGAGCTGCTGCGCACCGCGGTCGAGGCCCACCGGGAGGCCTACGCCGCCAAGGGCGTGCACCTGGTGCTCGACGCCGGCGACGTCGGCAGGGTCGTGGAGGTGGACCGGCAGCGGATCGGTCAGGTGCTGGGCAACCTGCTCACCAACGCCCTGCGCCACACCCCACCCGGTGGCACGGTCACCGTGGGTGCCACCGCTCACGGCCCGCACCGGCTCGCCCTGAGCGTGGCCGACACCGGCGACGGGATCACCGCCGAACATCTGCCCCAGGTCTTCGAGCGTTTTTGGCGCGGAGACACCGCCCGGGACCGCGATCACGGCGGCTCCGGGATCGGGCTGACCATCTCCCGGGCCCTGGTCGAAGCCCACGGCGGCACGCTGAGCGTCACCTCCTCCGGGTCCGGGGCCGGATCGGTCTTCACCATGGAGCTCCCCGTCCCACCCGGCACCGCACCCGTGAAGCCAGGGCCACCGCATGACCCCACCCGCTTGCACCATACCCCTAGGGGGTATATACCTGGGGGTGATGAGACCGTTCCCGACCCTCACCACCCGAACCGATCGAAAGAGCTTGAGATGACGAACTCGACCCGCTCCCCGTTGCCGATGGCCTCCACCGGATGCGCCTGCTGCGCCCCGACCCCGGCGACCAACCACACCGTCCCTGCGGCTGGGACGACTTCGGCCGGATCAACCGCGACCTACCAGGTGGAGGGGATGACCTGCGGCCACTGCGCCAGCAGCGTCACCGAGGAGCTCACCACCGTGGACGGGGTGAGCGAGGTGCACATCGACCTGGTGGCCGGGGGGATCTCCACGGTCACCGTCACCGCCGATCGGGCGCTGTCCGTGGAAGCGGTTCGCGCGGCCGTGGAGGCCGCCGGCTACACCCTCGTCAGCGCCTGACGAGCCCCATGACTATTTCGGCCCCTCTGCAGGGCCTGCGCGGAAGGAGCACATCATGAGCACCCCGCACCACCACGACCATCCCCGCCCCGCCGTCCCGGGCCACGAGCACCCCGGCCACGGCCCGGAGCAGCCCCTGGACCACCACAGCCACGGGCGCCACGCCGACGCCGACACCCACGGGCAGGCCATGCCCGCCGATCACCCCCACTCGGGCTTCGATGAGGATCACGTGGTCCACGCCCACGGGGAGCACGCCGGGCATTCCACGGCGATGTTCAAGAACAAGTTCTGGCTCAGTCTCGTACTGGCGGTCCCCGCGGTGATTTTCAGCCCCATGGTCGGGCACCTGCTGGGCTACCACATACCCCAATTCCCCGGCTCTGCCTGGATCCCGCCCGTGCTGGGCACGATCATTTTCTTCTATGGTGGGATGCCGTTCCTCAAAGGTGGGCTCACCGAGCTGAAGTCCCGCCAGCCCGGGATGATGCTGCTCATTGCCATGGCCATCACGGTGGCCTTCCTCGCCTCCTGGGTGACGACCCTGGGGATCGGCGGCTTTGACCTGGACTTCTGGTGGGAGCTGGCCCTGCTGGTGGTGATCATGCTGCTGGGCCACTGGATGGAGATGCGCGCCCTGGGCGCGGCCTCCTCCGCCCTGGACGCCCTGGCCGCCTTGCTGCCCGATGAGGCCGAGAAGGTCCTCGACGGTGAGACCGTCACCGTTGCGATTCATCAGCTGGCCGTGGGCGATGTGGTCCTGGTGCGCTCCGGGGCCCGGGTGCCCGCTGATGGGACGATCATCGGCGGGTCGGCCGAGTTCGACGAGTCCATGATCACCGGGGAGTCGAAGGCCGTCTCTCGCACGGTGGGCGAGGCGGTCGTGGCTGGCACCGTGGCCACCGACAACACGGTGCGGGTGCGCGTGGAAGCGGTCGGGTCCGACACGGCCCTGGCCGGGATCCAGCGCATGGTCGCCGACGCCCAGGCCTCCTCGTCCCGAGCCCAGGCCCTGGCCGATCGGGCGGCGGCCTGGTTGTTCTGGTTCGCCTTGGTCGCCGGGCTGCTGACCGCCATCGCCTGGACTCTGCTGGGTCAGCCCGATGATGCGGTGGTGCGCACCGTGACGGTCCTGGTGATCGCCTGCCCGCACGCCCTGGGGCTGGCCATCCCGCTGGTCATCGCCCTCTCCACCGAACGCGCCGCGAAGACCGGGGTGCTGATCAAGAACCGGATGGCGCTGGAGCGGATGCGCACCATCGACGTGGTCCTGTTCGACAAGACCGGCACCCTCACCGAGGGCGCCCACGCGGTCACCGGCGCTGCCGCAGTGCCCGGAACCTCTGAGGGAGAGCTGCTGGCCTTCGCGGCCGCTGCGGAGGCCGACAGCGAGCATCCGGTGGCTCGAGCCATCGTGCAGGCGGCCACCGCCCACCCCGAAGCCACTCGCCTGGGCCTGCGCGGCACCGACTTCCAATCGGCCACTGGCCGTGGAGTGCGCGCGAGCGTGGATGGCGCCGAGGTGATGGTGGGCGGACCGAACATGCTGCGCGAACTGGGCCTGTCCACCCCCGCCATGATCGCCGCTGCCACCCGGGAGTGGACCGACCGCGGGGCCGGGGTCCTGCACGTGCTGCGCGAGGGCACCGTCATCGGTGCCCTGGCCCTGGAGGACCAGGTGCGCCCCGAGTCCCGCGCGGCCGTCCGAGCCTTGCAGGACCGCGGGGTGAAGGTCGCCATGATCACCGGCGACGCCCGCCAGGTCGCCGACGCCGTGGGCGCCGACCTGGGCATCGACGAGGTCTTCGCCGAGGTCCTCCCGCAGGACAAGGACAGCAAGGTCACCGAACTGCAGTCCCGCGGGCTGACCGTGGCGATGGTCGGCGACGGCGTCAACGACGCCCCGGCCCTGGCCCGCGCCGAGGTCGGCATCGCCATCGGCGCCGGCACCGACGTGGCCATGGAGTCCGCCGGGGTGGTCCTGGCCGGCAACGACCCCCGCGCCGTGCTGTCGATGATCGACCTCTCCCGCGCCAGCTACACCAAGATGATCCAGAACCTGGTGTGGGCCACCGGCTACAACATCATCGCCGTGCCCCTGGCCGCCGGCGTCCTCGCCCCGGCCGGGATCGTGCTGTCCCCGGCCGTCGGGGCGGTGCTGATGTCGGTCTCCACCATTGTCGTCGCCCTCAACGCCCAGCTGCTGCGCCGCCTGGACCTGGACCCAGCGCACCTGGCGGCCACCGATGCCGAGGACCGGGCTGCCGCCCTATCGAAGCGGCCCGCGACGGCCCCCACCCACTGACCCACCGATTTCCCACCCCTCCACAAAGCAAAGGACTGAACCCATGAAGCGTTCGACCACCCTGACCACTCTGGCCCTGGCCTCTGCCCTGGCCCTGGCCGGCTGCGGCACCAGCGGCGAAGAGACCGCCGGTGAGGCACCGGAGACCACCACATCCGCGGCGGCCGGTACCGGGAGCACGGACACCGCCACGGCCACTCCTTCCACGTCCGCCCAGGCGGTCACGGAGGAGCACAACGACGCGGACACGATGTTCGCCCAGATGATGATTCCCCACCACGAGCAGGCCGTTCAGATGAGCGAGGTGATGCTCGCCAAGGACGATCTCGACCCGGACATCGAGGCGTTGGCCAACAAGATCGTCGCCGCCCAAGGCCCGGAGATCGACCAGCTCAAGACCATGCTCGAGACCTGGGGGGAGCCCACCTCGATGGAGTCCGGTGGTATGGAGGGCATGGACCACGGCTCCGATTCCGGTGCAGGCATGGAGGGCATGATGACCGAGGAGCAGATGCAGGAGTTGGAGGCCGCCGAGGGCACCGAGGCCGCCGAGATGTACCTGACCATGATGACCGCCCACCACCGCGGGGCCATCGACATGGCCCAGGAGGAAGTCGCCGAGGGTCAGAATCCGCAGGCCATCGAGATGGCTCAGAAGGTGATTGAGGACCAGGAAGCGGAGATCCAGGAAATGGAGCGTCTGCTGCAGCAGATCCAGGGCTGATATCTGCGGGTTCGCCTCGATCAGGCCTCCACTGTGCGCCCGGGGCGCACGAGTCGGGGCATCACCGGCCACGGGCGGGGGCC
>NZ_DDIY01000016.1:64020-94170 GCF_002338785.1 Kocuria sp. UBA1838
GGCCCCCGCCCGTGGCCGGTGGCAACCGGTGGGCCATGAGCTCAGTCCTCCGTGAGGCCAGCGCCTCGGTGCTGGCCCGGTTCTTAGCCGCGGCCGGCGAGCCAGGTGCGGAAATCGGCGACCTGGGCCTGCTGGGTGGTGATCCCCGCGGCGGCTGCCACCCGCAGCTGGGCGTGCGGGGCCCGGGACTGCGGCTCCAGGAGCTCGATGATCCCGGCCTGGTGGTGCGGAATCATCTTCTGCACGAAGGCGACATCGAAGTCCTCACCGGCCTCCACGGCCGAGAGTTCCTCGATCATCGTCTGGGTTTCCTCCTCCAGGACCTTCATCTCTTCCTGGGCTTCCTCGGGGGCTTGGGCCATGGCCTCCTCGGGAGTCAGCCCGTACCACTCCTCCAACCACCGGGTGAACTGCTCGATCTGGTGCTGCTGGTTGGCGATGATGTTCTCCGCGTGCGTGCGGATGTCCGGGCTGACCCCGCGCTCGAGCTCCAGTTCGGACATCTCGATCGCGGCCTGGTGATGCGGAATGATTTCGGCCAGGAAGGTGATTTCCAGCTGCTCGCCCTCCAGCCCGGCCAGGGTCTCACCGAAGTCGTAGGCGGTCGGGGAGGTCGGATCCGGCTGGAGCATCTCCACCGTGGACGGGTCCTGGGCGGGGGACGCGACCGGGGTACTCCCCGGCCCGTGGGCCAGGGCCGGAGCGGTGGCCCCGCCCAGCAGGGCGGTCGCAAGAACAACGGTGGAGGCGGCGGCCGTAGTGCGGCGGCCAAGGAACTGGGTGGAACGCATGATGATGTCTCTTTTCCACGATGAAGAAGCTCGACCCCGATGTGCCGGCCTCGGCAATCCGCCCGTGCCCGACGTGCGCCCAAGCCGCGCGGGTAGAGCTGTACTGAACAGGGAGCGGGGGAAGAGAAAACCCGCCTCCGGGCGGGCCCGATCAGCCCATCAGGATCCTCTTTCACCGACGGAGACCCGTCACGGGTATCTGCCGGTCAGCGTCTGAGCCTGTAGAAAAGGCCAAGTTCCCGCGGAAGCCGCTCTCCACGGAACCCCCGGTAGGGGGCCATCACCCAGGCGGCGGGTGCGTCATGGCGGTGGCCCCCTCCGCAGAGGAGATCCGGCCCGTGACGCCGATCCCGGTGGCCACGGGTGTCCTCACCGCCCCCGCCGCCCGGGTGATGGGTCTGTGGGAGGCGAGACTCAGCCCAGGGAGGCGACCAGTTCGGCGCAGGCGGCCTCGCACCGCCGGCAGGCCTCGGCACAGATCCGGCAGTGCTCGTGCATGGACGCGTGCTGCTCGCACTCATCGGCGCACGCCTTGCAGGCCATCTGGCAGGCCTTGATCGCATCCAAGGTGATGTTCGCGTCGTAGCCGGTGTGCCGCGAGAGCACTCGCCCGGTGGCCTCGCACAGGTCCGCGCAGTCGAGGTTGGTGCGGATGCACTTGGTCAGCTCGGCGACCATGTCCTCGGACAGGCAGGCATCCGCGCAGGCGGTGCAGGTCTGGGCGCACTCGAAACACGCCTCGATACAGGCGGCCAGCTTCTCCTTGTCCACCCCACCGAGGTCCTTCGGGTAGGTCTCCAGCATCGCGCTCACGTGATGGGTCATGGCTTGCTCCTTCGTCGGTTCAACAGGAGACGAACCGGCCGGAGCCAGCCCGCCATACCATCGACAGTAAACTGCCTTTTCCGTGTGGCGCGCCCCAAATTCTTGAAGATTTGATGAAGATCCAGGCCACAGTGGCGCACAGCGCTACTCCCTCGGGCGGCCTTCTCCGCCGGGGATCCGGGCAATTATGGAGTTTTCATGAAGAAATCGCGCTGCGCGGCCCAGAACGGCATCCCCGAAACTTCTCAATCTGAAGGAAAGCTCAAGGAATCCTCAAAGTCTTCTCCGTGCCACCCCTCGTGATACTGAAGGCCGCCCACGACCCCAAACCCCCTCGCCCTGGGGGGTGGTGTCCATGCAGGGCCGTGCACTGACGCCATTTCCCCTAGTCAAACGGCATTGGATGCGACGCCAGTCGTGATGCGGAGCCACAGGAGCGACGAACCCACGGCTTCTGGGCCGGGCCTTTTCAGAGTCGGCAGCCCAAGCTTTCAGACCCGGCCGAAGAAAGAATCCGGGCCGTGATCTAAACGTGACACTTTCGTTATGAGTGGGCTACTGTCCACTGCGTGCCGCTGATTGATCCGGTCGGCGCCCTCGTGCACATCGCCGAATTCTGCCGGTGCTCGGGGTTCCTGAAGAGAAATCGCTTGGCAGAAGCGGGGGAACCATTTTCGGTCCTGGGGTCCGGGACCTAGGGGTTAAGTCACCCGGAACGCATGCGTCCGGGGCGGCCGGGTGTCTCCCACCCGCATCCGACAGCTCACCTCGTAGGCAAAGGGAGGAACACACCCCATGACCATTTTTAAGCGCCGTACTGCCCGCCACCGCGCCGAGACCACCTCGCCCCTGGTGCGTACCACCACGGTCGCGGCTGCCGCAGGTGCGGCAGTGATCGGCTCCATCGCCCCGGCTCAGGCCTACGCCGAGGTCCCGACGGACACCGCCACTGCCTACTCGGCCCCCGCGTCCGCTCTGGCGGCCTACTCTTCGACAGCCCCCCGGGCCGTCGTTGCCCCCCAGGCCGTCTCCCCCCAGGCCTCGGCGGCTCCTGAGCAGAGCGCTTCGACCGCGACGGTGTCCACCCAGTCGACGGAGATCACCGAGATCACCGGCGCGTCCGGGATTGTGGGCACCGCGATGCAGGGCGCCGGCACCGGCTACGTCTGGGGCGGGACCGCCTTCGGCGCCTGGGACTGCTCCGGATTCACGAAGTGGGCCTACGCCCAGAACGGCATCGAGATCCCCCGCACCAGCTTCCAGCAGATCGCCGCGGCCACCCCCACGACCAACCCGCAGCCCGGAGACCTCGTCTCCCAGAACGGCGGGGCCCACATCGGCATCTACATCGGCGGGGGCAAAATGATCTCCGCCCTGAACCCCGCCCAGGGCACCTTCGTCCACTCCGTCAACGCCATGCCGGTGGACGGGTACTACACCTACCGCTGACCCGGTGCGCCCTCCGCAACGGCCTGAGTCGCTGCGGAGGGCCCCGGTTGTTGCAGCTGCTGATCCAGGGAATTCCTGCCTCGCGAGTGAGTTTTTCCTCCCCTGCAGACACCACACCGTTCCTCCACTTCTCCGCCGTGCGCGGTGCTCCTGATCCGGGGCCCGCTCTGCCGGACCCCGCGACATCTTGCGCCCCCGAGCGGGGTGCTCCGTGCTGTCACCGCACCGTTCCGGCAGATCCGCCCGGCCCGCCAGAAAGCCTGCACAACTCCTCATGACTCGTGACCTGACCTTCCCCAACGGCATCACCTCCCTCCTCACCGGCAAGGCCCGCACCGTGGCCGCCGTCGCCGCCTTCTCCGGGCTGGCCCTGGCCACCACCGTCTCGGTGCAGGCCACCCCGGCCCCGGATGCCTCCGCTGAGGCTCCGCTGTCGGCCGTCGCTGCCGCCACCCCCACCGCAGCGCCCACCCCGTCCCTGGAGCCGGTCGCCCACGTGACCACAGCCGAGAAGCAGACCGACCAGAAGACCGAGCAGAAGAAGGCCGAGCATAAGAAGACCGAGCAGAAGCTCGATGTTCCGGCCGTTGTGGCACCCGGTGGGGCCGTTCCGGCGCCGGCCGCCACGCCCGTTTCGGCCAACGCACCGGCCAACACACTCGCCGCGAAGCCAGTTGTCCAAGAAGCAGCTATTCAAGAACCAGTCGTCCAGACGGTCCCGGAGCCTGTCACCGAGCCTGCCCCGGTGGCGGTTCCCGCCCGGGAACCAGCCGCGCAGGCTGGCCCGAGGACCGCCGTCGCTTCTGCCCCAAAGCCAGCTACGCCGGCCGCTCCGTCCGCTGAGCGCACGGTCACCTCGCTGAGCTCGCCCTCCGGCAAGAGCGCGACCATCGCCTCCGCTGCCATGGGACAACTAGGCACCGGTCAAGACTGCACCGCAGCGGTGAGCAACGCCCTGCGGGCGGCCGGGATCAACTTCCGCGGGTGGCCGGCTGATTACTTCACGCTCGGCACCCGGGTCTCCGCCGGCCAGGCCCAGCCCGGCGATCTCGTCTACTACGCCGATGGCGGCATGGGCACAGCCCACATCGGCGTCTACATCGGCGGCGGCAAGGCCGTCCACGGCGGCTGGAACGGTGGCAGCACCGTCGTCGACAGCGTCAACGTGGGCACCGGCCCGGTCTACATCCGCGTGCGCTGACCGCACGCAAACACCGATTCCGGGTGCGCGGTTCCTGGCCGGCCAGACAGGTTCCGCGCCCCCGGGATCCACGCCTGGGGGCACTTTTAGGTATCAAGGCAGCCGGCCGTTGTCGTGCCGGCATCCCGGGTGCATCCCACTGGAGTTGTCTGCGCTCAACCGCCTTGATGTCGACGATGACCCCATTCGATGTAGAGCTGGGAAGGCTGCGGTGTTCTTCGGATGACAAGACCCGGCACAGTCCCTGACCACCCTCCAGCGGCCAACGCCCTCAGCTCCGATGACCCTGGAGAAGTCGGCCCCTCGTTGAAGGGGGGCGGGCCGGGATCCGGGGCGGGATGCACCGGGAACCGTTGGCGTGGCGACGTTGCGAGATGCCGCCCCGCCGTTGGACGCCGTTTTCCCGGGCATCGTGCATGAATAACTCATATCCTTCCGGCTCTGCCGCAGACTGGGCTTCAGGACAGGTCCACCGCGCCCACCAACGCAGATTTGCGGTCGATGGCCGCGGGGCAGGCTGTGGCGCCGTTCCATGGCCAGGCTTTTGCTCCTGCCCGGCTCTGACCGGTGGGACCACGGCCGGATGCCCTCGTCCTGACCGATGTGTGGCGGAAGGAGCGATATGTGCACCTGGACGGTGGCAGCGGCACTGAGAACCTCCGTCCATGTGGAAGGTTCCGTGACCCCGTCCCTGGTGCCGGCCCTCGCGGTCCACGACGGTGTCGGACGCGACGGCCCAGGAGGCGTTTGTCTCACCATGCACATGGAGGCAGGTACCAGCGCTACGTCCCATGTCGCGGCGCTGTCCGCTCTGGCGACCGATGTACTGCCGTGGGTGGCCGGAGCAGAGCTAGTGGATCTATGGGTGTCTGCCCACGCGCAGCGTTCGCTGGATCTCAGGGCACTCCTTCCCGGCCAGCCCACCACGACCTCCCGGCATCACCCTGCCCCTACTCCTGGTCTCCCGCTGTGTCCGCGTGAACGAGGCCGGGGTGCTTCCGGCCCGCGGGCTGAGAAGCCCGAGGCGCCGGATCCATGACGTCACCGGCACCAGGGCCGGGCGAGACGTCTCGTCACCGGCACGTCGGCCATACTGCACCGGCCGGACCACCTCACGCCCGGAGCCGCACGCACGGCCCCACCCACTGATCAAGGAGCCCCCATGCCCACGCCCCCGACCGGCCGGATCCTGGTGGTCGATGACGAGACCGACCTGGCGCAGCTCGTGGCGGAGTATCTGCGCAAGGCCGGGTTGGAGGTCGCCGTGCGTCACGACGGCACCGAAGCCGTAGCAGCGGTGCGCGATTTCACCCCGGACGTGCTGGTGCTGGATCTGGGGTTGCCGGGGATCGATGGCATCGAGGTGTGCCGCCAGGTGCGGGTATTCTCGGACTGTTACGTGCTGATGCTCACGGCCCGCGATGACGAGGTGGACAAGATCGTGGGTCTGTCCGTGGGCGCTGACGACTACGTGACCAAGCCGTTCAGCCCGCGTGAGCTCGTGGCCCGGGTCCAAGCCATGTTGCGTCGGGCCCGCACGGGAGGCGCCGCATCCGCTGCTGGCTCCCGGTCAGCTCAGCAAGCCCTGGTGATCGGGGAGCTGGTGGTGGACGAGGACTCCCGTCAGGTGCATCTGGCCGGGGAACCGGTGGCGTTGACGCGGATCGAGTTCGACCTGCTCCTGTGTCTGGCTGCCCGCCCGCAGCTGGTGCTCTCCCGTCGGCAGCTGGTGGAGATGGTTTGGGACACGCACTGGACCGGGGACGAGCACCTGGTGGATGTGCACATCGGTCGGATTCGCAAGAAGCTCGGCGACGAGGCCGCCAGCCCACGGTTCATCCACACGATTCGTGGGATCGGCTACCGAATGGGCACCGGACGATGAGCACCGCCGTCTCTTCCCGCGCCCGGCGCTGGCCCTGGAGCCCGTTGACGGTGCGGCTGATGTTGGCCCAGACCGCGGTGCTGGCCATCGGGCTGATCATCGTGGTGATCACCGCGGTGCTGATCGGGCCGCGCATGTTCTACCACGAGCTCGTCGAGTCCGGGCACGCTGATGAGGCCCTCGGGCTGGTGCACCTGGAGGACGCCTTCCGCTCGGTGAGTCTCACCGCCCTGACCATCGGAGGACTCCCGGCGCTCTACATCGCCGGGATGCTCACCTTCTACCTCTACCGCATGATCGGGCGGTCCCTGGCCTCCTTCAGCACCGCCGCCGGGGAGGTGGCCGTGGGCAACTACGACGTGCGTGTCACCTCCACCAAGCTGGGCCCGGAGTTCGACTCCCTGGCCGGGTCCTTCAACGACATGGCCGCCAAGCTCGACGCTGTGGACACCACCCGCCGGCAAATGCTGGCCGATCTGGCGCACGAGATGCGCACCCCTCTGGCCAGCCTCAAAGGACACCTTCGCCCGGTTCAACGGCACCGCCCCGATCCCGGTATGGTCCGGCAACCACGAGCGGTTCCGTCTCAACCGTGGCGGCAATCGTACGATCAACACCGCCCTGCATATGGCTGCCGTGACTCAGCAGAGGCTGGGCTACGAAGGAGCGGACTACGTGGCCAAGCAATTGGCCCGCGGCAAGACCCACACCGAAGCGATGCGACTGCTACGACGGAGGATCTCGGACCGAGTCTTTGCCGCTCTGCGCGCCGATGAGAAAGCCAAGGAGTCACCAATCGACCTCAGGAATCGCCCTGGTCCGGAACCAGTTTTCGAGGTTGCTGCTTGACATAGGAGCATCGGGGAGCTCGACCCCCGCAATCGTTGATCGCCGGGTTCATCGACCAGATGAGGGCCGAAGGCTACGCGGTCGAGTCGGTCTGCGCGGCCCTGCGGGAACAGGGCGTGCCGATCGCCGCGAGGACCTACCGGTCCTGGAAGCAACCGGGCCGGCAGCCTGCCGTGCGCACGGTCACCGACGCGACGGTCATGGATGCTCTGCTGACCACCGTGGGCACCCCGGAAGGGCTCTACGGGCGGCGGAAAATGACCGCGTACCTGCGCCGGTCCGGGCTGAGGGTGGCCCACTGCACGGTAGACCGTCTGATGCGCGCGCTCGGGCTGGCCGGGGTCGTGCGCGGCAAGCGGGTGCGCACCACGGTCCCGTCCGCCGACGGGGCCAGAGCCGGTGACCTGCTCAACCGCAACTTCACCGCTGACGCGCCCAACACCGTGTGGGTCGCGGACTTCACGTACGTGCGCACGTGGGCCGGGTTCGTCTACGTCGCCTTCATCGTGGACGTGTTCGCCCAGCGGATCGTGTCCTGGAACGCGGCCACCACCCGCACCACGGATCTGGTGCTGACCTGTCTGCGGATGGGCCGGTGGGACCGCACCCGTCAGGGGCTGGTGCTGCCGGACGGGCTGATCCATCACCACGACGCCGGGTCCCAGTACACGGCGCTGCGCTTCACCGAGCACCTGGCACTGGAAGGCATGGCCCCGTCGATCGGTTCGGTCGGGGACGCCTACGACAACTGCCTCATGGAGTCGATCATCGGCCTGTACAAGACCGAGTGCATCCGCCCGGGCCCGTTCGTGAAGGCACCACTGAAGACCATCAGCGACGTCGAGTACGCCACGCTGGCCTGGGTGGACTGGTACAACAACCGCCGGCTGCACTCCAGCCTCGGCAACGTCCCACCTGCCGAGTTCGAGGCCGCCCACTACGATCAGACCACTGCGCCCCAGCCGGAGACGCAGCCCGTGTGAAGACGGCAGAGAAGCCGTGACGGTTCATATTGGATGGGAAAGTGAGCAATCCCGCATGGTTTCCGAGGCTACAGTGAGGCAGGTCGCCTACAAATGAGACTGTGAGAGCGCTACCACGGCTCACAGCTGAAAGGTTGCCCATGTTCCTGGGGATTGATATTGGCACTGGCAGCAGCAAGGCCGTGCTGGTCGACGCGGCGGGGGAGCTTCTGGACAGGGAATCCATATCCCATGAGATGGCAATGCCTCGCCCGGGCTGGGCAGAGTTCGACGCGGAGGCTGTGTGGTGGGCTGAGGTGTGCCAACTCAGCCGCTCGCTTTTGTCCCGAAACGATGCGGCTGCTGTAGAAGGGGTTTGCGTCAGTGGCATGGGACCGTGTCTGGTGGTCACGGACGCTGACTTCCGGCCACTGCGACCGGCGATCCTCTACGGGATCGACACGAGGGCTCACCGCGAGATTGAGGCCCTCAACGAGGAGTTCGGCTCCGAGGAGCTGTACCGGGTGGGCGGGAAGATGCTTTCGTCCCAGTCTGTGGGCCCCAAACTGCGCTGGTTGCGTGAGCACGAGCCTGAGGTTTTCGACCGGGCGACGCACTGGTTTGGGTTGAACTCGTTCATCGCGGCGCAACTGACGGGAGAGTACGTTCAGGATCATCACTCGGCCAGTCAGTGCGATCCCTTGTACGACATGCAGACCATGTCGTGGTCTGCGGATCGGTACGAGGCGGTGGCCGAGCACCTTGTGATGCCTCGTCTGGCGTGGCCAGCAGAAGTTGTGGGGCGGGTGCACGGGCTGGCCAGCGATCTTACGGGCATTCCTGTGGGCACGCCGGTGTGTGCAGGAACGGTTGATGCGTGGGCTGAGGCGTTCAGTGCAGGCGTCCGTCGTCCCGGGGACACGATGCTTATGTACGGTTCCACGTTCTTCTTCGTTCAGAATCTGCATGCATATCAGGCTCATGAGAAGTTGTGGACCACGACCGGTGTTGACGAAGGATCGTTGTGCATTGCCGCGGGGATGTCGACCTCCGGCAGTCTCACCACCTGGATGCGTCGGCTCTTCGGCAATCCCTCTTTTGACCAGTTGTTGGAAGAGGCTGCCTCGACGCCTGCAGGATCGAACGGACTGCTCGTCTTGCCGTACTTCGCCGGGGAGCGTTCCCCCATCTTTGATGGGGATGCGCGAGGCACCATCATGGGGCTCACGCTCAGCCACACCCGCGGTCATCTTTTTCGTGCCGGTTATGAGGGCATCGCCTTCGGTGTACGTCAGATCCTGGCCTTCATGGGTGCCACAGCGGAAGAACCGAGCCGGCTCGTGGCTGTCGGCGGAGGAACGCAATCCCGGTTGTGGCTGCAGATCGTCAGTGACGTCACCGGTCGGGATCAGGTTGTGCCGCAGCAGAGGATCGGCGCCAGCTATGGGGGTGCGCTGATGGCTGCCATCGGGACCGGTGCAGTGGACCCCTCCACGGACTGGGCCGTGACCACCGAGACTATTCATCCGGATCCCGCCGCTGCGGAGGTCTACGGACGGCTGTTCGAAGTATATGACGGGTTGTATCCGACCACCCGGGGGGCCATGCATGAGCTGGCGGCGGTGCAGCAGATGAGCGAGGTCCCTGCTCAGCCTTTGGGGTGATCCTCCTTCGCCGGGCGGCCGATTACGCCGAGGGCGACTGGTCCACGGTGGCGAGAATAGCCTCGGCGGTGTATTCGTCCGT
This sequence comes from Kocuria sp. UBA1838, assembly GCF_002338785.1. Taxonomy (NCBI): domain Bacteria; kingdom Bacillati; phylum Actinomycetota; class Actinomycetes; order Micrococcales; family Micrococcaceae; genus Kocuria; species Kocuria sp. UBA1838. The sequence goes on from NZ_DDIY01000016.1 coordinate 73,729, forward strand.
GACCAGGTGGTTGAACGCACCGAGTCGGGCTGCCGCAAGAATGCTCAGTGCCTTGTGGCCTCCTACTGCGATTCCGACGCAATGGTTGATCCGGCGCAACACGTCCACTGAGGTATGGATCAGGCGCTCGTGTCCCGGGAACTCGAGGAGTTGCCCGGAAGCATCGAAGAAGTTCAGGCAGACGTCTCCGACCGCATGCTTGAGTACCTCGCTGTCCACGGGAACGGCCGGTGAGATGGATCGACGCGTCGCCGTCGGCGCTCCGATGCCTACAAATGCTCCTGTGGCGTTCTCCCACAAACGTTCGATCCGTTGGAATCCCGGATCATGGTGCAGGGCCTCGTGCATGACCGGTGACGGCATGGCTTCTGCGAAGAGGAACATGGGCTGTGCCTGCGTGTTCTGCGCCAGGGCTCGGGTGATCTCATTGGTCTGATACCACGCCTCCGGTTCGGCTTGGCCGCCGACGCTGGGTGCGACGACGACACCGTGCAACGGGGGGAAATCTCTCTGGCTGATTTCGTACACGGTGCGGCCTGAGGAAACCAGCAGGATGTCCCCGGGGACCAGGTGCATGTCGGTGAGGGCCAGGCGTACCTGGTCGCTGAGGCCGGGACCCAGATGCTGTGACTGGTTGCCGGCGGCCAGGTACACGCGGGAGATCCCCAGCACTTCGGCGGTCCGCACCGCCAGCTCGTCTGTCCCCTGCTGGTGCGGATTGATGACCTGGATGCGCACGATGCCCGACTCGCGGGCTTCCGTCAGCAGACGGCTCACCGTGGCCCGGGACACCCCCATGCGCGCGGCGATCTCCGCCTGGGTCTGGTTGTGCTCGTAATAGGCCTTGGCTGCCTCGTACGCCGGTGAGGCCAGGGGAACGGTTCCGGCGGCTTCGAACGCGGGGGGCACGGCACCATGCCTTTCCTTTGTGAACATCTGTTCATCAGCGTAGCACCGGGACAAGATCACGAACAGCGTAGAAAGCTCGTAAATCCGGCAGACTGCGAACAGGATTGCATCGTGAACATTTGTGCTTGACAACTGTTCAAGGAGCGGTACGGTGGGGATCGTAAGCCAGATCACAACTCGACGAGGAGCCCGTCATGACGACGACTGCTGGTTTTCCCAAGACTTCGACTGCTGACCTTCCGGAGACGATGAGTGCTGTGGTGTGCCACGGGCCGGAGGATTACTCGCTGGAGACGCTTCCTGTCCCAGCCCTCGGTGCGGACCAGATGCTGATCCGGGTGGAGGCTGTGGGGGTGTGCGCCAGCGACTTGAAGTGCTACCACGGGGCCGCCAAGTTCTGGGGGGACGAAAACCGTCCTGCCTGGGCGCAGAAGGAAGTCACCCCGGGCCACGAGCTGGTCGGGACGATCGTCGAGGCCGAGGACTCCGCCCTGAGCCACCACGGTGTCGCGGTAGGCGACCGGATCGCCTGCGAGCAGATCGTGCCTTGTGGGGAGTGCCGCTACTGCCTCCGGGGCCAGTACTGGATGTGCGGTCCACACGACATGTTCGGCTTCCGCAATTACAACGGGGCCATGGCTGAGTACATGCTCGTGCCCATCAACGCCCGCGTGCACCAGGTCTCCCATGATCTTCCCCCGGCCCACGCAGCCTTCGCCGAGCCGCTGTCGTGTTCGCTGCATGCGGTGGAGCGGGCGAACATCACCTTCAACGACGTCGTGGTCATCGCCGGGTGCGGGCCGATCGGCCTGGGCATGGTGGCCGGAGCCAAGGCCAAGAACCCGCTGACGGTGATCGCCTTGGACATGTCCGACCAGAAGCTCGAGCTGGCCCGCAAGTGCGGCGCGGACGTGACCATCAACATCGCCCGCGAGGACGCCGTCGCCAAGGTCAAGGAGCTGACCGACGGCTACGGCGCCGATGTCTACATTGAGGGCACCGGCCACCCCGCGGCCGTGAGTCAGGGCCTGAACCTGCTGCGCAAGCTGGGCACCTACGTGGAGTACTCCGTGTTCGGCTCGGATGTGACGGTCGATTGGTCGATCATCAGCGACGACAAGGAACTCGACGTGCTTGGTGCTCACCTGGGTCCGCACTGCTGGCCGGCGGCCATCAAGATGCTGGAGTCCGGGATTCTGCCGATGGACGAGATCTGCACCCACCAGTTCCCGCTCGAGCGTTTCCAGGAGGCCCTCGACACGGTGGGCGACTCCTCCGGCGATTCCGTCAAGGTTTCCATTCTCCCCAACTGACCAAGCTCGGCCTTCTGGCTCCGACTCCCTGCGCCTATGCTGCCGGGCGTCGGAGCCCTGACTTGGAGAACACCATGAACAAGCTCACCACGAGCGTGCAGGACCTTCCCGAGACCCGTTTCGACCGACTGGGGATCCCCGATTCCATCAAGTGGGGCTTCCTTGCCGTCCTGATCTTCATGACCGGCAACGGCGTGGAGTCCAACTTCATCGCCCCGCACCTGTCCGAGGCCCTCGGCTCCGAGGCGTACCTGGTGCCCACCATCATCACCATGTACGGCGTGGCCGTCACGATCGGTTCCTATCTCTCCGGGGCACTGGCAGATTTGTGGGGTCCCCGCCGGGTGATGTTGCTGGGCTTCCTGGTCTGGGTCGTCTTCGAGGTGCTGTTCATCCTCGCCATCGCCACCGGATCGCCGCTGGCCATCATGGCCACCTACTTCTTCCGCGGTTTCGGTTATCCGCTCTTCGCTTTCTCCTTCCTGGTGTGGATCAACTCCGTGGTCCCCTACCGCCGCAACGGCACCGCGGTCGGGTGGTTCTACGTGATGTTCACCGGCGGGCTGCCCACCCTGGGCTCGCTCGTGGCGCTGATCGCCATTCCCGCTTTCGGCGGCGGTTACCTGGGCGAGACCGCCGCGATGTGGATCTCCATGGCCCTTGTTCTCACCGGATTCTTGATCGGCTTCTTCGGTGTCAAGGAGCCGCGCGGCCGGATGCGACTGGCCCCGGAGGGCGAGTCGGCCTCGGCGGTGCTTTTCAGCGGCCTGCGGGTGATGGTGAAGGAACCGCGCGTCGCAGTGGGCTTCGTGGTCCGCCTGATCAACACCGCGCCGCAGTACGGGATGTTCATCATCCTGCCCGGCGTGATGGTCACCGACCTCGGCTGGAGCCAGGGCCAGTGGCTGATGATGACCGTGATCGTCTACGCCTCCAACATCGCCTTCAACGCCGTCTTCGGCGCGATCGGCGATGCCTGGGGTTGGCAGCGCACCGTCCGCTGGTTCGGGGTTGCCGGCTCCGCACTGGGGCTGCTGGCCTGGTGGTACGTTCCCCACCTCGTGGAGCCTGGTTCCACTTGGGGGTACTGGCTCTCCGTCCTGGCCGGGGTGACCTTCGGGATCCTGCTGGCCGGCTTCGTCCCGATGGGGGCGATCATGCCCGCGCTGACCCCCGACCACAAGGGCGCCGCCATGGCGATGTACACCACCGCCGCCGGTGGCGCCGCGTTCCTGGGCAGCGCCGTGGTCGCCATCATGCTGCCCCTGGCCGGCAACGTCGGTGTGGTCTGGGCATTCGTCGCCCTCTACGGGCTGGCCTTCTTCCTCATGCGCTTCCTGGCCGTGTCGCAGGACCACAGCCACCGCGCCCCTGAACCTGCGCCGCACGCAGCAGAAAAGAGCACACCATGACCAAGATCTTCAACGACCCCAGCGAGTTCAGCGACGACCAGCTCGCCGGCTTCATCGACCTGTACGCCGATCGTCTGCGGCAGGTTCCGGGCGGGGTAGTCGCTCTCCGGTCGGGCGGGCCGCAGGTCGCGGTGGTCGTCGGCGGAGGTTCCGGCCACTATCCGGCCTTCGCCGGCCTGGTCGGTCCCGGCTTCGCCTCCGGCGCGGTGGTGGGGAACATCTTCACCTCCCCGTCTGCCGCCCAGGTGTACTCGGTGGCCAAGGCCGCCGACCAGGGACGAGGCGTGATCCTCACCTTCGGCAACTACGCCGGGGACAACATGAACTTCGGCATCGCCGCCCGGCAGCTGAACGAGGAAGGGATCGACACCCGGATCGTGGTGGTCACCGACGACATCGCCTCAGCACCGGAGGAGGACAAGCGCCGGGGCATCGCCGGGGACTTCACCGTCTTCAAGACCATGGGCGCGGCAGCGGCGGCCGGTCTGGACATCAACGACGTCGAACGGGTCGGCCGCGCCGCAAACGCTTCCACCCGGACATTGGGCGTGGCCTTCAGCGGGTGCACTATGCCCGGGGCCCGTGAGCCGCTGTTCACGGTGCCGGCCGGCCACTTGGGGTTGGGTTTGGGCATCCACGGTGAGCCGGGCATCCGCGACGAGCCGTTGCCCACGGCGTCCGAACTCGCCCAGGTCCTGGTCTCGGCAGTCCTGGAGCAGGCTCCTGACACCGCGGGGAACCGCATCGGCGTCATCCTCAACGGACTGGGCACCACCAAGTACGAGGAGTTGTTCCTCCTGTGGGGTGTCATCGCACCGACGTTGCGGGAGCGCGGCTTCGAGATCGTCGACCCCGAGGTCGGTGAACTGGTCACCAGCCTGGACATGGGCGGATGCTCCCTGACCATCCTGTGGCTCACCGAGGAGCTCGAGACGTACTGGTCGGCTGACGCCTACACCCCCGCCTATCGCAAGCAACGCGAACCACTCCGAACGCTCGACACGTCGCCCCAGGACTTCGTCGCGGACTCCGTGGACCCGGAGCGGGTGCCCGAGGCCAGCGAGGCTGCGAGGGAACTCGCCGAGACGGTGCTTGCGGGCGCCCGCACGGCGTGCGCCACGCTCCAGGAACATGAGAACGAGCTAGGCGCCATCGATGCCGTGGCCGGTGACGGAGACCATGGTCGTGGCATGGTCAAGGGTGCTTCGGCCGCGCTACAGACAGCCGAAGGACTGGCAGACGCAGCCGGAGCCGGGTGGATGCTTCGTGCGGCCGGCCGTGCTTGGGCCGCCCGCGCCGGCGGAACCTCCGGGGTGCTGTGGGGAGCCGCATTGGAGGCCGCCGGCCGCGCCCTGTCCGATGATACGGAGCGCTTCGGACCGGAAGACCTGGAGCAGGCGATCAGTAGCTTCACACGCGCCATCGAAGAGCTCGGAGGGGCCTCGGTGGGGGACAAAACCTTGCTGGACGCCCTGGTGCCGTTCACCACCGATCTAAGTTCCTCCCTGCAGCGGGGCACAGCCGCACCGGATGCCTGGCGTGCGGCCGCCGAGATCGCCGCGCGACAGGCAGCGGCGACCTCCGAGCTCGCGCCCAAAGTAGGACGCGCCCGCCCCCTGGCCGAGAAAAGCCTGGGCACCCCGGATGCCGGCGCCACCTCCATGGCGCTGATCCTGGTCGCGATCGGCCGGACCCTGGAATTCTCACCGACGTCGGAACAGTAGAAGCAGCAGAAGAAAGGATGAAGGAATGAGCGAGGACAAGAAGTTGCGGATCGTGATCGGTGGCGACGACGCCGGGTTCGACTACAAGGAGGCCCTGCGCCAGGACCTAGAGGCCGACGACCGCGTCGAGAGCGTGGTGGACGTCGGAGTCTCACACACCGAAAACACCGCCTATCCGCACGTAGCCGTGGAGGCCGCCCGCAAGGTCGCCTCCGGTGAGGCCGACCGGGCCCTGCTGATCTGCGGCACGGGCCTGGGCGTGGCGATCTCGGCGAACAAGGTCTCCGGCATCCGGGCGGTGACCGCCCACGACTCCTACTCGGTGGAGCGCTCAGTGCTGTCGAACAACGCCCAAGTGTTGTGCATGGGCCAGCGCGTGATCGGCCTGGAGCTGGCCCGCCGGCTGGCCAAGGAGTGGATCGGCTACGCCTTCGACCCCGCCAGCGCCTCGGCGGCCAAGGTCGATGCCATCACCGACTACGAAAACTGCTGACCATGCCGATGTCGCAAGAATTCACAGACCGGATTGTCCTCGTCACCGGCGCCGCCCAGGGCATCGGCCTGGCCACCGCAGAGTGGTTCGCCGAGCACGGCGGCACGATCGTGGGCGTGGACCGCAGCGAACGTCTGCCCGAAGTCCTCGACACGCTACCCGGAGAGGGACACCACGCCATCGTGCATGACCTGTGCGCACCCGGAGCGGCAGGTCATGTGACAGACAAGGCGGTGGCGACCGCCGGCCGCCTCGACATCCTCGTGAACTCGGCAGGGATTGCCCTGCTCGACACAGCACTGGACCTCTCAGAAGATGCGTGGCGGAGCACGCTGGATCTCAATTTGACCGCATCATTTCTCATGGCTCAAGCGGCGGGAAAGGTGATGATCGAGCAGAGCTACGGCCGCATCGTCAACCTTGCGTCACAGGCCAGCGTGGTGGCCCTGGACCGGCATGTCGCCTACTGCGCCAGCAAAGCTGCTGTGGTGGGCATGACCAAGGTGCTGGCTGCCGAATGGGCCGCCCATGGGGTGACCGTCAACGCCGTCTCGCCCACCGTCGTCGAAACGGAACTGGGGCGGAAGGCCTGGGCTGGCGAGGTAGGCGATCGGATGCGCGAACGCATCCCCACTGGTCGGTTCGCCCAGCCCAGGGAGGTGGCCTCCCTCATCGGGTACCTGGCGGGTGAGTCCGCTGGAATGATCACCGGGGAAAACGTCGTCATCGACGGCGGATACTCCGTGATCTGACCGCGGCGGCGTCCACCCCGCGATGGTCTTCCCGGAACAAGATTCCGTGCACGTGAATCACCAGAGCACAAGGAGAAACCTATCGTGACCGATCTCGATGTGAAGCTGACTTGGACCGAGCAGGACCAGCGTGCCGTGGACACGGTGCGGGTGCTGGCCGCGGACGCGGTGGAGAAGGTGGGCAACGGCCACCCGGGCACGGCGATGTCGCTGGCCCCGGCGGCCTACCTTTTGTTCCAGAAGGTGATGCGCCACGACCCCACGGACGACCGGTGGACGGGCCGGGACCGGTTCATCCTCTCCCCCGGGCACACCTCCCTGACGCTGTACCTGCAGCTGTTCCTGGCGGGCTACGGGATGGAGCTGGAGGACATCAAGTCCCTGCGGACCTGGGGGGCGAAGACCCCGGGGCACCCGGAGTACCGGCACACCACCGGGGTGGAGATCACCACCGGTCCGCTCGGTCAGGGCCTGGCGTCGGCCGTGGGCTTCGCCTACGCCCAGCGCTACACCCGGGGCCTGTTCGACCCCGACGCCCCGGCCGGGGAGTCCGTCTTCGACCACACCGTCTACGTCATCGCCTCCGACGGGGACCTGCAGGAGGGCATCACCTCCGAGGCGTCCTCGCTGGCCGGGGTCCAGGAGCTGGGCAACCTGGTGGTGATCTACGACCAGAACCACATCTCGATCGAGGACGACACCGACGTGGCGTTCACCGAGGACGTGCTCGGCCGCTACGAGGCCTACGGCTGGGACGTGGCCCGGGTGGACTGGACGAAGTCCGGGGACTACGTGGAGGACGTGGAGGAGCTCTACGCGGCGATCCGCGCGGCCAAGGCCGAGACCTCCAAGCCCTCGATGATCGCGCTGCGCACGATCATCGGCTGGCCGGCCCCGAACAAGAAGAACACCGGCGGCATCCACGGCTCCAAGCTCGGGGCCGAGGAGGTCGCCGCGACCAAGAGGATTCTCGGCTTCGACCCGGAGCAGTCCTTCGTCGTCGAGGACGAGGTCCTGGCCCACACCCGGTCCATCCAGGACCGGATGGGCGCCTACCGCCAGGAGTGGGAGCAGAAGTTCGCCGCGTGGCGGGAGGCCAACCCGGAGCGGGCGCGCCTCTACGACCGGATCCGGGCCGAGGAGCTCCCGGAGGACTACGCCGAGGCCTTCCCGGTCTTCGAGGCGGGCAAGGCCGTGGCGACCCGCTCGGCGTCGGGGAAGGTGCTCAACGCGATCGCCGACACGTTCCCGGAGCTGTGGGGCGGCTCGGCGGACCTGGCCGGGTCGAACAACACCACCATCGAGTCGGCGGCCTCCTTCATCCCCGAGGCCCGCTCCACGAACAAGTGGACCGGCAACCCCTACGGGCGGGTGCTGCACTTCGGCATCCGCGAGCACGCCGCGGCGGCGATCGTCAACGGCATCACCATGTCCTCCCAGACCCGGGCGTTCTCCGGGACGTTCCTGATCTTCTCCGACTACCAGCGCCCGGCCGTGCGCCTGGGCGCGCTGATGAAGGTCCCCTCGATCTACGTGTGGACCCACGACTCCATCGATCGGCCTCGGGGAGGACGGGCCCACCCACCAGCCGGTGGAGCAGCTGTCCTCGCTGCGGGCGATCCCGGGCCTGGACGTGGTCCGCCCGGCCGACGCCAACGAGACCGCCGTCGCCTGGCGCACGATCCTGGAGGGCCACGAGCGCCCGGCCGGGATCGCCCTGACCCGCCAGAACGTGCCGACCTTCGCCCGCACCGACCTCCACCCCGAGGCCGAGACCGAGAAGTTCGCCTCCGCCGAGGGCGTGGCCCGCGGCGGCTACGTGCTGGCCGACACCGAGTCCACCCCCGACGTGGTGCTCATCGGCACCGGCTCCGAGGTGTCCCTGGCCGTCGAGGCGCGGGCGCTGCTGGCGGACCAGGGCATCGCCGCCCGGGTCGTCTCCATGCCCTGCCGGGAGTGGTTCGACGCCCAGGACGCCGACTACCGCGAGTCCGTGATCCCCGCCGCCGTCAAGGCCCGGGTCACGGTGGAGGCCGGGATCGCCATGTCCTGGCACGACCTGCTCGGCGAGTCCGGGCGGGCCGTGTCCCTGGAGCACTTCGGGGAGTCCGCCGACTACGAGACCCTCTACCGCGAGTTCGGCATCACCGCCGAGGCCGTCGCCACCGCCGCCCAGGACTCCATCACCGCCGCCAACCGCTGATTTTCCAGCCCCGGGGCGGGCTGGATCCGTTCTCGTCCGCCCCGTTCCACCCGCCGGCGGCTGACCACAGGTGCCGTAGACCTTCCGCAGTTATCCATCCAAGAACGGGATCCCCTTGCGGGGCGGGGACCAGCCCGATCATCAATCCAGCGCCGCGGACAACCAAGACAGGCTCACTGCAGCGCCTGCCTCCTCTTGCGGAGATCTTTCCCGACTGTTTTGCGGTACTGCACTCCGCTCAACGACCCGAAGTGAGGATTACCATGACTATTTCTGCGACCACCACCCCCACCAGGCAGCTCTCCGACGCCGGCGTCTCGATCTGGCTGGACGACCTCTCCCGCGAACGCCTCGCCAGCGGGAACCTGCAGCAGCTCATCGACGAGAAGGACGTCGTGGGCGTGACCACGAACCCGACGATCTTCGCCGCCGCCCTGGCCGCCCACGACGCCTACGAGGCCCAGGTCAAGGAGCTGGCCGCCGCCGGCACCGACGTCGACGAGGCCGTGCTGGCCATCACCACCGACGACGTGCGCGAGGCCTGCGACCTGTTCGCCCCGATCGCCGAGGCGACCCAGGGCGTGGACGGGCGGGTGTCCATCGAGGTGGACCCGCGCCTGGCCCAGGACGCGGACGCGACCGCCGCCATGGCCCAGCGCCTGTCCCAGATCATCGGCCGGAACAACGCGCTGATCAAGATACCGGCCACCGAGGCCGGCCTGCCCTCCATCACCGCGACCATCGCCGAGGGGATCTCCGTCAACGTGACGCTGATCTTCTCCCTCGAGCGCTACCGCGCGGTCATCAACGCCTACCTGCTGGGCCTGGAGCAGGCGCTGGAGAACGGCAAGGAGCTGGCGGGCATCCACTCCGTGGCCTCCTTCTTCGTCTCCCGCGTCGACGCCGAGATCGACAAGCGCCTCGACGGCCTCGGCACCGACGAGGCGAAGGAGCTCAAGGGCAAGGCGGGGCTGGCCAACGCCCGGCTGGCCTACCAGGTCTTCGAGGACTCCCTGGCCACCGAGCGGTGGAAGCGCCTGGCCGCGGCCGGGGCCAAGCCGCAGCGGCCGCTGTGGGCCTCCACCGGGGTGAAGGACCCGTCCCTGCCGGACACCCTCTACGTGACCGGGCTGGTGGCGGCGAACACCGTCAACACCATGCCGGAGAAGACCCTCGAGGCGACCGCCGACCACGCGGAGGTCACCGGCGACACCATCACCGGGACCTACACCGACTCGGTGGCGGTGTTGGACCGGCTAGTCAAACTTGGCGTCTCCTACCAGGAAGCTGTGGAGAAGCTCGAAGTCGAGGGCCTGACCAAGTTCGAGGACTCCTGGGCGGAGCTGCTCGACACCGTCCGCGCCGCCTTGGACAACGCCCGCTGATCTCCTATCCTCCAGGACTGCAGGATCCGGCTTTGCGCGGCAAGTGTCCTGGGCCCATCCCCTCCCCGGACGAAAGAGATGGCACGGCGCCATGAATGCTGCAGATGCACCTGCTCATCACTTAGTCCGACTACGTCGTGGTGATCGAGTCGAAGTCTGCCTACAGGGTGATCCGCCGTATAACGGGATTGTCGAAGATGTAGCACCACAGTTCCACGTGGTGTGGATCCGCGATCTCTCAACGGGGGAACGGAAGATGTTGCTCGTAGACGAATGCAGGATCCGTCTTTTCGATCCTTCAGAGTCGAAATGACCTGCCCACGGTCAGCAGTAAGTGCGTGATGATCAGGGCCTTCCTGTTCTGATCAGCTACCTTGGTCGCTCCACCCCGTTCGGCCCGCTCCATCACCTTCTGGAAGGACAGCCTCATGACCGTTGTCGTCACTGCTGTGTTCACCCCCGCCGCCGGTTCCCGGGACCGGCTCGTCGAGGCCTTGCAGGAGGCCATTCCCGCTGTGCACGAGGAATCAGGATGCTTGCTCTACGCGATTCACGACGCCGAGGACGGGTCGATCGTGATGATCGAGAAGTGGGCCTCCGACAGCGACCTCGCGGCGCACGCCGAAGGGCCTGCGGTCGGACGCCTGAACACCCTCATCGACGGACTGATCGCGAACCCCGTCGTCGTCACCACCATGACCCCGCTGCCTGCCGGCACGGCTGGTCAGGGCGCGCTCTGAGAGCACTCGTGGCCGGAGGCTCACAGAGCGTCTGCGCGTAGGACAGATCACTGAGCCGATCGTTAATTATTGCAACGACCTGGCCAACGTCCTGAGGGAGTTTCGCCATCAGGCTCAGTTAGATGGAGCCGATCGTGCATCAAAACCATGCGAAGCACGCCCGTTTCAGGGACCTCCAGCGAGCCAGGATGCGCCCCTACTAGCCGGCGACAACCAATCGGGGTTGCCATGCCCGTTTGGCCCGCCCGGTGAAAAGCCCGCTCAAATACGCCTTACGCAACGTGATATCCATAGGACACGCCGAAATCACACGGTCGTAGTTTGCGGCAGCTCCCGGATCCTCCGGTACAGGGTGGCCCTGGACATCCCGAGGTCACGCGCGACCTGGGTGGCCGGCTCCCCCGCATCGATCAACCGGACCGCGGCTCGGATCTGAGAGTCGGTAAACGTGGGCCGGCGCCCGCCGAGATCCTTACCGGCGGCCCTGCGCTTGGCCACCGAGTCAGTGACCCGTTCCCGTTTGATCTCCAGCTCCATCTGGGCCAAAGCGGCCATGACAGTGAAGACCATCGAACCCATCGGGGTGTGGGTGTCCACGTCTCCCCCACCCAGGTTCATCACCCGCAAGCCAGCTCCCCTGCTCCGCAGTGCATCGGCGAAGGCCAGCATGTTCTGCGTCGACCGACCCAACCGGTCCAGCGTGGTGATGACTAACGTGTCGCCGTCCTCGAGCGACTCCACCGCCTTGTCGAACTGGGGGCGGGATGCACGGGCTCCGGACACTCCATGGTCGACATAAAGATCATCGCGTCGAACGCCCGCGTCCAGTAGGTCAGACACTTGACGGTCCGCGTCCTGCTGCCGCGTCGACACGCGTGCATACCCAATCAACTTCCCCACGTCAACCCCTATGTGTCTCGCAACCAATCCCTAGTACTCGATTCTAGGCACCGAGATAAAGCACATAGCTGCGAGACACGCGCGGCCCCGGAAACTTGCGGCCGCAAAAAAGTTGGATGAGACGTCTCGCATCCCATGGGTTTCGCGGAGCACCCGTGGGTGATGGTCCGCCACGCCGATGACCACGTGCATGTGGTGGTGTGCCGGGTCAGTGACGAGGGGACGGTGTGGCACGGGCGCAACGACCACAGTGCGGCCCAGAGCGCGTGCACCCGCCTGGAGTTGGAGCACGGGTTGCAGACCGCGCCGCGGCGCCGTGAGGCGGGCCGGGGTAAACGTTCGGTGCTCGCGGTGCGTCAGCAACAGGAGCAGCAGGCTCAGGTGGTAGCGGCCCGCCGCGCGGAGTGCGAGCAGATCCGCAAGGTCGTGGAGCTGGACACCCCAGCACCTCGGAAGCAACCCCCGGCGCCCCAGCAGCAACAGCGGGTAGCCCCGGCTCATCTGGTGGAGCAGGTGCAGCACCTTCGTCACCCCGGCCCCGGCCGAGAGGACCGCGGGCGGGGCCTGTAGCCGGGCTTAGGCCGAGAAAAGACGGGAGAAGAACCCGCGGCGCGGCTCTTGAGGGGTGGCGGGTGTGGCGGATTCGGGGGGTGTTTCCGGCTCCACCATCGGGGCGTGGTGAGCAGGTTCTGGGGCTGTAGGGGTCTGTGGGGTGTGGGTGCTCTGCCCGGTGAGCATGCGCAGCGCCATGCGCTCGGTTTCGTTGGCGATTTGCAGGGCGTCGAGAGCTCGCCGGCGTTCTTCGGCTCGCGCTTCAGCAACTTCGGCGCGCCGACGCCATTCCTGGACCTCAGCTTCCAACTCACGGACGCGCTCGAGCAGCCGACCGGTGCTCTCCGATGCCTCAGGGGTTTGAGCGGAAGATGCCAAGGGACTGGTCTGGGGGGGCGGTATGGAAACCTTCGCCGTGGATGAGGCCTACAGCGATGAGTGCGGTCATGGGCATCTGCCACTCGGCGGAGGTGATGGTGGCCCCCGCTTCCTCCAGCTCGACGCGCCGTCAACGGAGGGTGCTGTGGAACCCCTGGCACCGTGTTCACGGCCAGCTGTTTTCCTGACCGGCCATAGGAGAGAACGAAAAGGCGCCCTCAGCTTGGGGCGCGTCCTGGCGGTAGTGAGGCCCTGGCAAATTGCCAGGGCCTCACTACCGGGTGAGCAAGATCAGGAGGCGATCATGCCGTGGGGGTCGATGATGTACTTCTCCTGCGAGCTGTTGTCGAAGTCCGCGTAGGCCTGAGGAGCCTCGTCAAGGCTGATGACCTTGGTCTGCAGCATGTCCGACAGGTACGGCATGCGGTCCCACAGGATCGCCTGCATCAACTCGTAGTTGTAATGCATGATCGGCGCCTGGCCAGCGGTGATCTTCGGGGACTTGATCCAGGCGTTGCCGAATTCAATCGGGTAGATGCCGTTCTGCTCGTCCTTGGAATCCGCCAGGGGGTCAGGCCCGTAGATGCCGATGATGCCGGTGGCGCCTCCCGCGCGGGTAACGTCGATCACCTGGTTGATCGCATAGGCCGGATCCTCTTTGTCCGCGTCCTTGCCGATGCCGTGAGCTTCGGTGCCGACGTAGTCCACGGCGCAGTCGACCATCGGCTCGCCAAGGATCTTTTCAATCTGGTCCTGCAGCGGGACATCCTCGTTGAGGTCAATGGTTTCGCAACCGTTGCGCTTCATCAGGGCCAAGCGATCCTTGTCATGGTCGCCGACGATGATGCAGGACGCCCCCAGCAGGCGCGCAGCTGCGGCGCCGCAACGGCCCACGGGGCCGGCCCCCGCGATGTAGACAGTGGACCCGGGCTTGGCGCCAGCCTCCATGAGGCCGTGGAAGGCAGTCGGGAGGATGTCAGAGAGAAGCGCCAGATCGCGGATCTTCTCCATGGCCTGGTCACGGTCCGGGAACTTCAGCAGCTGGAAGTCCGCATAGGGAACAAAAAGATACTCGGCCTGTCCGCCGTCCCAGCCGCCCAGGTTGAAGCCGTAGGCAGCGGAATCGGCGTCCGGGTTGCAGGTCTGACAGACCTCGGTGCGACCGTTGCGGCAGTTGCGGCAGCGGCCGCAAGCCACGTTGAAGGGAACCGAGACCAGGTCGCCTTCCTTCAGGAACTCGACGTCAGAGCCGATTTCCACGACTTCCCCGGTCATCTCATGCCCCATGACCATGCCTTCCGGGGCGGGGAAGGACCCGCGGTAGATGTGGAGGTCACTACCGCAGATGTTGGAAGCCACGATCTTCAGGACAACACCGTGGGGTGCCTTCTTGCCGTTGGGCATCTGGAGCTTCGGGAAGTCCAGATCCTCAACCTGCATGTTCTTCACGCCGCGGAAGACGACGGAACGGTTGCCTGCCATGCTCTTCACTCCTTCTTGAGTTCTCACACCGGGGCCCGGGGAGACTCGATCCAGCCCCAGTCCTGAGGCTTCTCTCAGTAAACCATAGGCCTCGCACAACCTAAATCGACCCCCAGGGGCGTCGTGGGGAGGGAGGCGTCCTGGACGAATCCACGTTCTGCATGACGCAAAATGTCGATATTGCCGATGCCTTGGCTTGGTGAGAGATTCCGATTATTTCGGGCGAATAGCTCAATGCGCGCCTTTGACATACATGTCAAACACCCCTATGGGTGTAATTTTCACGCATTTCTCACCCAAAATGTTCATGTTACGAACCCCGCGGATTCAGGCCCTGCGGACTCACGCACACACCACCCCCGAGTGTGCTCCACCCTCCCCGGCTCGTAGCCTGACGGGGTGACGCCAGCTTCCCCACCACCGGCCATGGACCGCCTGCGGATCACCCGAGCGCGCATCGCGGTGTCTCTGCTGTTCCTCACCAACGGCGCGATCTTCTCCAACCTGTTGCCCCGCTTGCCCGAGATCAAGGACATGTACGACCTGTCCAACGCCCTGTACGGGTTCGCGCTAATCGCGTTCCCCATCGGAGGTGTGGTGGCGGGCCCCCTGCCAGCCCCCATCCTGCGGAGGTTCGGAACGGCGCGCGTCGCCGTGGTGGGTTCGATCCTGCTCGCCACCGCGGTGTTCGTGGCCGGATCCGTTCCCCTCGTGGCCGTGTTCTGGATCGGATTGTTCGTCGCGGGCATGCTGGACGCCCTCGTGGACACAGCGCAGAACGCGCAAGGACTGCGAGTACAACGCCTCGCCGGAACCTCCATCATCAACTCCATGCACGCCCTGTGGAGCGTGGGTGCCGTGATCGGCGGCCTCATGGGCACCGCCGCCGCAGCCATGAACCTACCCCTGCCTTGGCACTTCCTGATCAGTGGTGTCATCTTCGCGGCCGTGGCGGCCTTCGCCATGCGCTGGGCCGTCCCCGATGACCACGCGGAACACGCCGCCACCCAGGCCGAGAACGCCCCCCTGGACACCGCCGGGATACCCAAGCTCCCGCGTAGCGCGGGAGTGGCCGCGCTCGCGCTGCTGCCGATCGCCGTCGTCGCCATGTCCGGGGTGCTCGTGGAAGACGTGGGCTCCAACTGGTCCGCCGTCTACCTGCGGGACGCCCTGGGCGCACCCGTGGGCATGGTGGGGCTCGGCTACGTCAGCCTGGTGGGCGCGCAGTTCGTGGGTCGCCTTTTGGGGGACAGGCTGATCGACGCGTTGGGCGCTGTGCTGGTCACGCGCATCGGGGGCGTACTGATCTTCGTGGGCCTGGGCGCCGTGGCGCTCGCGCCGACAACGTGGGTGGCCCTGGCTGGGTTCGCCCTCGCGGGCTTCGGCTGCGCGACCATGGTCCCCAACGCCTATGCCGCCGCGGACCGCGCCCCCGGCCTGAGACCCGGCACGGGCCTCACCCTGGTGAGCTGGTGCATGCGCATCGTGTTCGTGCTCTCGCCCCCGCTGATCGGCCTCTTCGCCGATGCCGCCGGGTTGCGGACCGCGCTGTTCGTCTTCCCGCTCATGGGCCTGTTCGCGTTCCTCTTCGCGGGCGCCCTGCGGGTGCGCACCCGGCGTTGAAACCTCCCAGTCGGCGAAAGGTCAGTACCCGTACGATCGGAGCATGACTTCCACCGCGGGACGCACCCGCCCCGACCAAGTCCTCTCCTTCCTGCGCTCGGGCTACCTCTTCGCCTCACGCATACGACGTCGCACGGGCGTCTCCCCGGGGTCCGCCGCCCCGGTGAGCATGAACCTGCTGGGCAAGCGCTCGGTCCTGGTGCGCGGGGAAGAAGGGGTGGACCTCTTTTACGACACCTCCCGCATGAAGCGCCACGGCGCCATGCCCCTGTTCATCCGCGGCCCGCTCTTCGGGTCGGGTGCCGTCCACGCCCTGGACGGGGACGCCCACGCCGCACGTAAGAACCAGATGGCGGACATGGCCTACGAGGACGAGCGGGTGGCCCAGTACAAGCCGTTCGTGGCCGAGGAACTCGGGATGCTCATCCGTGAATGGACCTCCCCCGGCAACGTCTACGACGGCACGGCCCTGGCCTTCGGCCGTGCGTCCTTCCGGTGGGCCGGGATCCCGTGGAGCCGCCAGGAGATGGACCGGCAGGCCCGCCGCATGAGCCGTCTGCTGGACACCTTTGGGCGCCCCGCCACGCACCCGATCTCATGGTTCGAGCGCTTTCGCCTGGATCGCACGTTCACGCAGCTGATCCACGGGGTGCGTTCGGGCACCGTGGCCGCCGACCCGGATTCGGTGCTCGCCCACATGGCGCGTCTCGTGGACGAGAACGGTGGCCTCGTGGACGAGAAGACCGCCGCGGTGGAGTTGCAGAACCTCACCCGCCCCAACGTGGCGGTGGCTCGCTTCGCGGCCTTCGCCGGGGCAGCACTCGTGGAGCACCCGGAATGGGCCGCCCGTATCCACGAGGCGTCCCAGGCACGGGGTGGTTCTCTGCTCGACATCCCGGAGGCCGTGGCCTTCGCCCAAGAGGTCCGCCGCGTCTACCCGTTCGTCCCGATGCTCCCCGCCGAGGCCACCGCGGACACTGAGATCAAGGGCTGCCCCATCCACAAGGGTCAGCGCGTGCTGATCGACATCCTGGGCACCAACAACGATCCCGCCTCGTGGGAGCGCGCCGGCACCTTCGACCCCGAACGCTTCATGGGGGTCGACGACGCCGAGGCCATCCGCACGTTCATCCCCCAGGGCGGTGCCGAGGTCCGTACGGGCCACCGCTGCCCCGGTGAGAAGATCGCGGTGACATCCCTGTCCGCGGCCGTGGTGGCACTGGCCCGCCCGAACGTGGAACTGGGCACCGACCCGGACGACCTCACGTTCTCGTGGACCCACATGCTGACCCGCCCCGCTACGGGCATGCGGGTGCGTACCGCCCACTGATCCACCCGAGCGAACCGAAGGGCCACCCCGCGTGCGAGCGGGGTGGCCATTCGGGTAAGCACCTCCATGTCCGGAACACCGGGGTGTCACCCGCCGCTGTGGGCGGGATCGCCGGTCCACGGGTACCCACCGCCGTTACGGGCGGGAGGTGGAACCCCGATCCTCACCCGTCCTTGGCAGAGGGAGCCGGGGGCTGGTACGGCGGGGCATCGGCCACCAGCTTCTGCAGCGTGGTCAGCTCGGCCGTGGCCGCCGCGGTGAGTTTCTCGTCCGCCGGTTTCGCGGACGCCGCCGCCACCGCGTGCTGGGTCTTGTTCAGCTGCGCGGTGAACGACGGATCCGCGGCGGCCAGCTTGGAACCCGTGAGCCGCTGGGACAGCAAGGTCAACTCGGTGTTCAGTGACGTGGCGGGTCCGAACTGCTGAGCCGGGGTTAGCACCAACTGCGTGGCCAGCAGGTGCTGCGTGCGCTGCTGCACCTGCTCCAGCGTGGTCAGCTGATCCACGGGCGCGGTGCGCCCCGGTGGCTTGGGACGCCCGGACGTCGACGGATTCGGGGTGGGCAGGGTCTCCCCCGGATCACTCGGGGTGCCCGTGGGGCCACCGGACTTCGACGGGGTCGGCGTAGGACTCGGAGTCGGGGCGCCGCTCGGGTCGAGCTTCTGCTTGCCCGGATCGCTCGACGCACCCGTGGGACCACCGGACTTCGACGGGATCGGCGTAGCACTCCGAGTCGGGGAGCCGCTCGGGTCGAGCTTCTGCTTGCCCGGATCGCTCGACTTACCCGCGGAACCACCGGACTTCGACGGGATCGGCGTGGAAGTCTTGTCCCCCGACTTCTTGGCGCCGGAGTCGTGTCCTCCCGGTGTCGCCCGGCCCGGGGTCTGCTCGGGCCTGCCCGGCGTGGATGCTCCGGACGGGGTCGTGTTCGGGCGCGGCGTCGTCGTCGACCCTGACTCGTGAGCGGGCCCCTTCTTGGCAGGGGCCTTCGTGGCCGGCGCAGCCTGGGGCGCGGACTTCTTGGCGTCGTTCCCGGCCTTCTCGCCGGACGTCTGCTTCGCGGCGGCCGGTTTTCCGGAGTTCGACGACGCCGCTGCCGGCTGCGGGGTCTTCCGGCCGAGTGCCATCACGCGTTCGTGATCTGCGTCGGGAACGTCGGCCGGTGCGGGACCGGAATCGGTACCGGGTTCCGCGTGCGGATCCACGGGAGGCTGCATCGCGGCCTGGTCCTCCGCGGAATACGGCGCGCGCGACGCGGGGATGACACCCTTGCCGGTCTCCCAGTCGAAGGACTCCGGATCCGCGACCTTGCCGTGAACCCAGATCTCGAAGTGCAGGTGGGGGCCGGTGACACGCAGACCCGTCTGCCCCACGGTGCCCAGTTGTTCGGAGGCGCGCAGGGTGTCCCCCACGCGCACCATGACGTCCTTGAGGTGGTTGTACGTGGTCTTGATGCCGTCCGCGTGCGTGACCTCCACCCGGTTGCCACCCCACACGTCCCAGAAGACCGCTGTGACGGTGCCGTCCAGGGCGGCTACCACGGGTGTGCCCTCCGGTACGGAGATGTCCGTGCCGTTGTGGAAGTCCTTCTGCTTGGTGTCCGGGGCGATCCGCCATCCGAAGCGGCCACCGTCCAGCACGACCACCGGTTGGGCCGGGGCGATGATGGTGTTGACGGGCAGCTCACCCTCGAAGGTCGCCGGAGCGCGCGTGCTCGGTGCCACGGGGGACGTGTCCCCCGCGCCGCTCCCGGAGCCGCTCGAGCCCGAACCGCTTCCGGATCCGGCAGCGCCCGCGCCTCCGGTTCCGGAGGCGCGGGGACCGGAACCCCCGGGAGCGATCTCCACCGCATTGCGGACGAACGTGCCCGGGGCGGTCACCGGAACGTCGTGGGACGCGGCGATCGCCGCCTGGTCCGGCACCACGGCGAACAGGGAGGCCTGAGCCGGCCGCGCGGCGTCGTCGCCGGGAGCGGGAACGCCCGAGCGTTGGGGGCCTTGCGCGTCGTGAGCCATGGCGGGCTGCCAGGGGGCGGTTTCGGTGCCACTGCTGAGCGCAACGCTCACGGCCACGAGCATGGAAAATGACGTGAAGGCAGTCAGCGCCATGGACGGCTTCCTGGCCGCCGCGGCGCGTGAGCGTGAACGAGTCATGAGGCGATCGTGTCTCCCGGGATGGACTTCGGCACCGTTAGCCCGCGGCCCGATAGTCAGTACAGCAAGTGTAGGTGAACCGGTGGTGTCCATGTAGTTGCATGAAGACTAAGATCCCCGCGTGTTCAGTACTTCCCGGACCAGCCGTGCTCGACCAGCCCGCGGACGTAGGCGGCCTGCCCCACGTGCTGGGCGGCGTCGTCGATCGCGGACACGATCCGCACACCCCGTGTGACGGGCGGATCCCAGGAATCGTCGATGACCTCGTCCAGCTCGGCGTCCGAGAGTGAACGGACGTACTCGGCCGTGGTGTCCGTGACGGCTTCGAGGTAGCCCAGCAGCAACTCGGGGTCGTCCACGCGCACGCTCGCCACGGCCTGCGGATCGTCCCCGAAGCCGAAGTCCTCACATGGGCGGTCCAGCCCGAACCTCTCGCACCACCCGCCGGAACGCCACACCTGCTCCGCTCCGCGCAGCTCCGCGACCTGGGCGTCCTGCTGCCGCGCCGCATGCCACACGAGCCAGGACATGGAGTTCAGTTCACCGCGCGGCATCTCGTTGAGGATGTCCGCGGAGGCCCCCTCCACGGCGGCCCGCGCCGCCTCCAGGGGCCGCTGCGCGGCGTCCGTGATCAGTTCCAGTGCGCTCATGCCCGCGCCTCACTTCCTCGTGCCGACGATCCACGTCGCCCGCCCGGTCCGGTCCGGCCCGACGACGCCGCTCCCTGTCACTCTACGGGTGCCCCGTCGGATCCGGGAGGGGTTCGTCGAGCAACAGGACGGTCCAGACAAGGGTCAGGAGCGGTTGCATCAGCTGCAGTTGACTCGCCCTGTCGATGCCCATCAGCGCCATGCCGCGATACCAGACCACGAATCCCAGGAACTGGGAGGCCGCCGCGATGTACAGCAGCCCCGCGACACCGCGCGCGGAGAGGTGGACGGGTTCCATGGGCACAGCAACGATCGTCACGACCAGGTTCACGGGAGCGGCCAGGAGCACCCCCCATGCGATCACTTGCCAGCCGGGGATGCGGGAGGACAATCTCCCGCCCTCCGCGTAGCCCGCGGCGCACACCACGAGGGCGGCCACGAGAT
>NZ_DDIY01000016.1:94362-123891 GCF_002338785.1 Kocuria sp. UBA1838
CACGTGGCGGCCACACACCAGAGCGCCCACGAGGGCCGGTTCCCGGTGCGCAGCGTGGAGATGACGGCGGTAGCCATGGGTAGGGCACCGATGACCACCGCGGAGTGCGAAGCGGACGTGGTCTGCAGCGCCAGAGTGGTCAGCAAGGGGAAGCGCAGGGCGCAGCCGAGTGCCACCGCGGTGATCCCCACCCATTCGTGACGGGCGGGCACGGGCGGGCCCACAGGAGGGCGGTCCCGGCCAGTGCCGCTGCGATGGCGCCTCGTAGTCCGGTGGCCGTCCAGTGTCCGAACCGGCCCAGGGCGAAGACCGTGCCCGGGAAGCTCAGGGATAAGGCGACGACGCCCAGGGACGCGAGGAGGGGGCCATTGCCCCATACGCCGTCGGCCCGTCCCGGGCCCCGAACCGATACTGCGGTGGGAACAGTAGCGCTATGACAAGCTTTCATGATCGAAGTAGCAGTTCCGAGGACATCGCCCGGGAACTGACGCGGGACGTCACATCACGTGCCACGGGAATGCGGCTACCGTCCCACCGGGCTCTCGTGACCCGCTTCGGCGCGAGCGCCTCCCCCGTGTCCCGGGCACGCGCGCTACTCGCCCAGCGTGGCCTGGTGGTGTCCCGACCCGGGGCGGGGCGGGGGCGCGAGGACGTGCTGGTCGTGGGTCGGCGGACAGGCCGCCCTGTCCACCGCGATGCGAGCAGTGGCCGGTCCCTGGCACGATTGCAGACGGCGCTCACGCAGCGCAGGCGGCTGGCGGTCCGCACGGTCGTCGAGACCCTAGGGGCAGACGTCCTCCCCGATCACCCCCCGCGGGGGTTATCACCTGTGGCTGCGCCTTCCCCGGGGCACCGACGAGAGCGAGTTCCTCTCGGCAGCCCTCGCGCGCGGCACCGCGCTGGCCCCGGCACCTACTTCCACACCGACCAGCCCGACGTCCCGCGCGTTCGCCTGAGCTACGCAGCAGCGCCCACGACAGCGGACCTGGTCACGGGCATCCATCGACTCGAAGGACTCGTGAGAGGAGGACCGCTACAGCACCGCGGTCCGGTCAGTGGGTGCGGGGCATGCGACGGTCCGCGCGGAGCACGCGCACTAGGACCACGGCCACGACCAGCACCATGAGACCGCCCACGAGCGAGCTCCACTGCATGCCGGAGGAGAAGGCGGCCGTGGCGGCGTCGACGATCGAAGCCTGCAACGGCGATTGAGCGGCCACGTCCAGGGCGCCACCCAGCGTCTCGTGCGCGGCCTGCGCGCTCGCGGGATCCAGTGCCGCGGGCAGGTCCAAGTGGGCCTGGTAGAACGCGGTGGTCACACCACCCAGCACGGCGGTGCCGAGCACGGCGCCCACCTCGTACCCGGTTTCGGACACGGCCGACGCCGCTCCGGCCTTGCGTTCCGGCACGGACGAGACCACGAGGTCGGTGGACAGTGTGGTCGCGATACCCACACCCGCGCTCATCACGGTGAACCCGCCCAGGACCGGCAGCGCCGAGGCCTGTTGATCGGTGAAGAACACCAGGAAGAAGCCCAGGGCAACGAGCAAGAGACCCAGCACCACGGCGTTGCGCAATCCGATCGTGTAGGCCAGCTTCGCGGCGGTGAGCCCGGCGACGATCGCCAGCAGCAGCCCGGGGACCATGAACAGACCGGAGGTCATGGGGTCCATGCCACTGACCAGCTGCAGGTGCTGGGTGAGGAAGAACAGGAACCCGAACATCGCCACGTTGGACACCACGTTCACGGACAACCCGCCCGAGAACCGGGGGCTGCGGAAGAAGCGCAGGTCCAGCATGGGGTAGTCCTTGACCACCTGGCGGCGCGCGAACAACAACCCGGACAGCGCACCCACGGCGATGAACAGCACACCGTGCAGAGCGGAGCCACCCGTGGCCATGGTCTTGATGCCGTACACGATCGGGGCCATGGTCAGGATCGCGAGCACGATGGACGCGGGGTCCACCGGTCCCGGGTGGGGGTTACGGGACTCGGGCAGCAGCAACGGGGCCGCGATCAGGAACGCGATCAGCACCGGGACAGCCAGCAAGAATACCGAGCCCCACCAGAAGTGGTTGAGCAGGAAGCCCCCGGCGATGGGACCCAGGGCGGCGCCGGCGCTGAACCCGGCCGTCCAGATCGCGATGGCAAGGCTGCGCTGGCGATCGTCCTGGAACACGGTGCGCAACAGGGACAGCGTGGTGGGCAAGAGCATGGAACCGAACACGGCGATCCCCACGCGGGCGGCCAACAGCCATTCGGCGCTCGGGGCGAAGGCCGCGCCCAGGGAGACCAGGCCGAAGCCCGAGGAACCGATGATGAGCATCTTCCGCCGCCCGATCCGGTCCCCCAGGCTCCCCATGGGGATCAGCAGGGCGGCCAGGACCAGGGGGTAGATGTCCACGATCCACAGCAGCTGCGCTGCGGTGGGACGCAGCCCCGCGGAGATCGCGGGCAGGGCGAAGCTCAGGGCGGTGTTGTTCACGGAGACCAGGAGCACCGGGAACATGAGGGCGCCCAGGGCGGCCCAGCCACGGGCATCGGCCTTGCGGTGTTGATCGACCATCACGGACACGTGGAACCTCCTGGGAGAAGAGCTGCGGATTCGGGTGTGCGAGCCGTACACGGTTGTACCGAGCTCCTTCACAGGAGCCTCTCGCCAAGTCTTTACCGTCTAGACGGTACAGTTAACATGGTTAGGCTGGCAATGATTCCCACCCCGTGAGGTTCACTACACCCATGCCCCGCAAACCCGTGGCCCGCGAGAAACTACTCACCGCGTTCGAACACCTCGTGCTGTCGGAGGGCGAACGTGCCGCGACCCTGGACGCCGTCGCCGCCCGGGCGGGGGTGTCCAAGGGCGGGTTGCTCTACCACTTCCCCCACCGGCAAGCGCTCGTGGACGCCGCCCTGGCCCGGTGCGAGGAGATGGCCCGCGAGGACCTGACCCGCCTCACGCAATCCCCTCGGGGTGCCGCACGGGAGTTCCTGGCCACCTCCCTCTATGAGGACAGCCCCCTGGACCGCAGCCTCATGGTGGCCTTCCGCATGGTGCAGTCCGGCGAGCCCGGCGCCCGCGAGACGTGCGAGCGCGTGACCCGGGAGTGGTACCGCGTGGTCCTCGAGGACGTGGGGGACCCGATGATCGCCACGGCCGTGCAGTGCATGGGGGACGGGCTCTACCAACGGGCGTCCATGGGTCTGCTGCCGGAGGACCCGGAGGAGAAGCAGCAGATCCTGCAGCGCCTGCTGGACACTGCGGATCGGTTGACGCGGGACTCGTGACGAAGCCCCGGCCGAGCACCTCGCGGTACTCAACCGGGGCTTTGTGGCGGGGCCGTTCAGGGCGCCGCCGTGCCGGAGCGATCGGGTCAGTCGACCCGCGCCAACCCCTCCACCGGGTTGAGCTTCGTGGCCCGTCGCACCGGCAGCGCGGAGGCGATGACCGCCACCACCACCGCACCGGCCAGGATGAGCAGAAAACCACCCCACGGCACCACGGGCCGGACGGTCATCCCCTTCACGACCAGGGACATCACCCCCAGCATCCCGAAGAGCCAGCCCACCACGGTGGCCACGAGTGAGATCACGAGGGCTTCCCGCCGGATGAGCGCCCCGAGTTGCCGCTTGGACAACCCCAGCGCTCGCAACAGGGAGTTCTCCCGGGAGAGTTCTCCCGGGAGGGTTCCAACACGGACAGGGACGTGGTGGAGGCGATCCCCAGGACGAAGACCACCATGGCCACCGCGAGCAGTGCCAGCATCACCGCAAGCAGGATGTCCAGGAGGTTCACGTAGCCGGCCTTCTCGAGTAAGGCTCCACCCAGCTCATCCGTGCCCACGTGCAGGATCTTCGCGACGGACTCCTCCAGCTTGGTGGCTTCCTGCACGTCGAGGCGCTGCGCGGCGTCGGAATGCCGTCGGCGGAGCGGGAGCCGCGCAGACCGTCGAGTGCCGCCGCGCCGGGCCCAGGAGGCCACGAGGGTCAGGAGCACGCCGGTGACCAGTCCCGCGATCACGTCCCACAGGACCTGCGGTGTGCATCATGCGAGGGGATGAGCGGGCCACCGTGGGGCTCCCCTCAGGAGAACCACTCGGTGGGCGGGCCCGCGGTGAGCAGCACCGAGAACAGCGCCACCACGAACACCAGCAGGGCCAGGGCGGAGAGCACGGGCCACCGCAGGATGACCGCGAGCAGCCGCTCCGCGGGAGTGCGGGCGGGCTCACGCAGCCCGCTCGGGACCCCGCCAGGGGTGGCGGAGGTGGCGCGGGCGTCGTCGCCCCCCGCAACCCGTCCGTCCGACGTGGTGCCGGCCCCGGTGCGCGCGTGACCCGCGGGGGCCACGCGCCACTCGTCCGCGAGCAGGCCCTTGCGCTCCACGTGCCGCTCGAACGGCACCGTGGCGAACGGGACCACGGAGAGCACGAGGCCCAGCACGCCCGTGGCGGCCGGCCAGCGCCGGTCCGTCCAGACCACCACGGTGGAGACGCAGTAGCTCAGGAACACGAACCCGTGGATCCCCCCGGCCAGGCGCACGGGGAGGTCACCGGCACCGAATCCGTACTTGGCGATCATGCCCAGGATCAGCAGCGCCCACGTGACGGCCTCGGCGGTCGCGGCGATCCGGTACAGCTTCCGCGGGCTCATGCGGCGGGGTCCTGATCGGCTTTGGAGGTGGCGTCGCGGACCTCGCCCACAAGCTCCTCCAGCACGTCCTCGAGCGCCACGATGTACACGGACTCGTCCGTGGTGCGCGAGTCCCGGGCCACCTGGCCCAGCAGCGCGAAGTGCGCGCCGTTGGCCTGCATGGTGCGGGTGACCTTGCGCAGCTTGTCCTCCGGGGCCACGCGCGCGAAGCGGCGGATGATGGCCGCGGGGATCGGTTGCTCCCGAGCGGTCTCCGGCAACCCCAGCACGTCCTTCGTGTGGACGTAGCCCATGAGCCGCTCGTTCACGTCCCGCACGGGGAAGCGCGAGAAGCCCGTCTCCGCACACAACTGCTCGACCCCGGCCACGGTGATGTCGGACGGGGCGGTGCGCATGCCCGCGAGGGGCAGGGCGACGTCGCCGGCCGTCTTGTTCTCGAAGTTCAGCGCGCCCGTGAGCAATCGGATCTCGTCGGTGTCGAGCAGGCCCTCACGGCCGGACTCGGCCACGAAACCGCGGACGTCATCGGACGTAAAGGCCGAGGCGACCTCGTCCTTGGGCTCCACCTTGAACAGCCAGCGCACTAGGTGGTTGGCGGTCTCGTTCATGACCCAGATGGTGGGGCGGAAGACCACCACGAAGCCGTGCAGCACGGGGCCGAGCACCTGGGCCACGCGGCTGGGGACCGCGATGGCGATGTTCTTGGGCACCATCTCGCCCAGGACCATGTGCAGGAAGGTCACGATCAGCAGCGCGATCGCCAGGGCGATCGGGTGCAGCAGAGCGGGCGGCACGCCCGCGGCCTCGAGGGGCACCTCAATAAGGTGAGCGATCGCGGGTTCACCCACGGCACCGATCAGCAGGGAGCACGCGGTGATCCCCAGCTGGGTGGCGGCCAGGGACACGGACACGTTCTCAATGCCCTTGAGGGCGTACTTCGCGGACTTGGATCCGTCCGAGGCGCGGGGTTCGAGCTGGTCGCGGCGGGCCGATACCATCGCGAACTCGCTGGCCACGAAGAAGGCGTTGCCCGCCAGAAGCAGGACCAGGACGATGATGGCGGTACTCGTGGTCATCGCTGCTGCTCCTCACGCGGGTCCTCCACGGACACGTCCTCGTCCCGGTGGAAACCGGCGGCGCCCACACGGTCGCCGTGCGAGACCCGGAATTCCTCCGCGGTCTCGGGGTCGCGGTTCTCACCGCCCAGCGGGTCCGGTCGCCCGGGTGGGCGCCAGGACGTGGACGACGTCGAACCGCCCCGCTCGTCCGGATTGCCGCCTTCGCGGTGCACCATGATGCGGTCCACGCGGTGCTGGTCCATGCGCACCACGGCCAGGTGGATCTGCGCTTTGGTGGGCAGGTCGTCGTCGTCGCGGTGGATGTGGTCGATCGCTTCCAGGGTGAGCTTGTCGCCCACGCTGGGCAGCCGGTCCAGTTCCTCGGCGATGAGACCGCCCAGGGTGTCGGACTCCTCGCCCTCGGGCATGTCCACGCGCAGCACGTCGCCCAGTTCGTCCGGGCGCAGCAGTCCGGAGACCACCAGGCCACCGTCGCGGGTGCGGCGGAAGCGCTGCACCCGGGTGTCCTGCTCGTCATCGATCTCCCCCACGATCTCCTCGATGAGATCCTCCAGGGTCACGATGCCCGCGGTGCCGCCGTACTCGTCCACGACCACGGCCAGTTGCAGACCCTTGTTGCGCAGTTGACGCATGAGCGGGTCCAGGGTCATGGATTCGGAGACCACGTCCGCGGGGACGCACACGTCCGCGACGCGCACCACCGCGCGTTCCTCGAACGGAACCGCGAGCGCGTGGGTGTAGTGCACCACGCCCACGATGTCGTCCACCGATTCCCCTGTGACGGGGAACCGGGAGTGACCGGACTCGGACGCGGTGAGCAGCATGTGCTCCACGGTGTCGTCCGCGTCCAGGAAGGTGACCCGGGGGCGGGGACGCATCACGTCCGCGGCCGTGCGGTCACCGAACTCGATGGACCGGGCCACGAGTTCCGCGGTGCCCGCGTCCAACGTGCCCTCACGCCCGGAGCGGCTCACCACGGACGCGAGTTCCTCCGCGGTGCGCGCGTTGGCCACTTCCTCCGTGGGCGTGAAACCGAGCATGCGCAGCACCGCGTTCGCGGAGCTGTTGAGCATGGTCACGAGCCAGCCGAAGACCACCATAAAGATCTTCTGCGGCAGCACGACCACGTGGGTGACCCGCAGGGGGTCGGCGATGGCCCAGTTCTTGGGGACGAGTTCACCGAACACCATCTGCGTGAAGGTCGCGACGATGAACGCGGCGGTGGTCGCGATACCCACCGCAGCGGCGTCGGGCACGCCGGTCCACCCGAGGCCCTCGGTGAGCAGGGTGCCCAGACTGGGACCGGTGAGGAAGCCCGCCAGGAGGCTCGTGACGGTGATGCCCAATTGGGCACCGGAAAGGTTGGTGGAGGTCTTCTTGAGGCTCTGCTCGATGGTCTTGGCGCGCTTGTCGCCTTCGGCCTCCGCGCGTTGGACCGCTTGGCGGTCCACTGTGAGGAACGAGAACTCGACCGCCACGAACAGGGCGTTGGCGAGGACCAGCAGGAGAAAGACGAGGAGGAGCAGCCAGGCCGTCAGCACCAGCTCACCTCAATGCACACCGCATCGGCGCGGGAAGGGAACGGGGAACCGAACGAGCGGATGTCAGGGGAGCAGCGGCGCTGCCCGGGACTGTCCGACTCCTTGTCATCGGCCGAGGGGAGCGCACCGAAGTACGCTGCGGGCCGGTTGTGTTGAGATGTCACGAGAAAAGGATACCGAATCCGCTCCCGGGGAGGAGAGGGACACCGCCCGACCGGTGGAGCTCTGCCCCGGCGGTGTTCCGCGTTCACACCTGAGCGGCGGGCTCAGCCTCAGCGGGTACGCCCCAGGATGTGCTCGGCGCAGCTGCGCAGGTCCTCGTTACGGAACCGGTACCCGCTGGCCAGGAGCTTGCCGACGTCCACCCGGTGGCTCGCCGCCACGAGTTCCTCGGTGGCCTGCGCCCCCAGAACGGCCTTGGGACCGGCCAGGGGTGTGGGGACCACCGCGGGGCGGTGCAACACACCGGCCACGGTCTTGGCGAACTCCTTCTGCCGCACGGGTTCGGGGGCGGCCACGTTGAACGGGCCCTCGGCGTCGTCGCTCAGCGCAAGGTGGGCCACGGCGCCGGCCATGTCGTCCAGGCCGATCCAGCTCTGCCACTGCTTCCCGCCGCCCATGGGCCCGGACAGACCGGCCCCCATGAGGGGCAGTTGCGGTTTCAGCAGGCCACCCGTGGGTGAGAGCACCAGACCGGTGCGGACGTTGACCACGCGCATGCCGTACACGGCGGCCCCGTGCGCGGCACGTTCCCACTCCCGGCACACCTCCGCGAGGAAACCGTCCCCGGACGCGGAGTCCTCCGTGAGGATCTCGTCCCCCCGCCCGGTGCCGTAGTAACCGATCGCGGAGGCGACCACCAGCGCGCGCGGGCGCTTCTCGGCCGACACCTGGCCCAGCGCGCGCACGAGCAGGTTAGTGCTGTCCACGCGCGAGCGCATGATCTCGTGCTTCTTCGCGGGCGTGAAACGGGTAGCGATACTTTCGCCGCCCAGGTGGACGACGACGTCGACCCTCTCCAGATCGTGCGGGTTCAGCACCCCTTCGTCCGGGTCCCAGCCGATGACACCCTCACCGGTGGCGCCGCCGCGCTTGAGGCGGAGCACCCTGTGCCCGCCCGTTTCGAGTAGCGCGCACACCTGGGTGCCCACGAGCCCGGAGGAACCGGCCACCGCGATGGTGAGCCGGGGCCCGTCGTGCTGGTCGTGGAAGTCCAGGTCGGCACGCAGTTGGCGTTCCCGGTAGGAGAAGATCCGCTCGAGCTGCGGCGTCATCACGCGCTCACCCAGGTCGTTGAGCTTGCCCGCCCACTCCGGCAGTGGGCGCACCGTGACCTGGTCCCGGACCAGGGTCCCGCCGTTCTCCGTCTCCTCGAAGACGTGCCGGTGCTCCCACTCCCCCAACGGCCCGCTGACCATGCGATCCGTGAAGTACCGCGGCGGATCCCACTCACCGTGTTCGGCTGTCCAGGGCAGGTGCACCATGCCGAACGTCCCGGGCACGGAGATCCCCAGCTTGGCTTCCGAGCCCGGTTCGATCCCGTCCGACGGCGCTTGGCGCACCTGGTCGGGGCCCCCACCGAACGGCGGGGTCAGGCGGGGCAGGGCTCCGGGGCGCTCGTGCCACGCGAAGACCCGCTCCCGGGGTTGGGACAACCGTGTCTCATGGATGTACTGGTGTGTCATGGCAGTGCTGTCCGTTCGTCGAGGGGCCCGAGATGCGGGAGATCAGCCGTTCTGGGGAACCTGGTCCACGAGCTCGTCGTCCTCCGGTTCGTCCGCGGGGGTGACGCGACGGACCTGATCGGAGGTCACCGTCCGTTCCCGCTGATAGGGCTCGAGCGTGACGGGGCGGCCGGTCTCGAGCGATTCGAGGACGGCCTCGTTCACTCGCACGTCCAGCATGCCCTCCTCGCCGTCCGGTTCCGGGGCCTCGCCCCGGCGCAGGCAGTCCACGAAGTACTGGGTCTGGCCACCGAACTGTTCCACGGGGTCGTGGGCGAAGCTCTCGGAGGAGCCCTCCTGGGTGAGCGTGTACTCGATGCCCACGCCCGGACCGAAACCGAAGCACGGCTGCGCGCTGATCTCGCCCTTGGTCCCGGCCACGGTGAACTGCTCGGCGGACTCGGAGGCGTAGCTGATGGTGAACTGCGCCACCCGTTCACCCGGGAAGGTGAGGGTCACGGCCACGGTGTCGTCGAAGTTGAACTCGCGGCCCGAGGTGCGGACTCCCTTGGCGTAGACCTCCACGGGTTCGTCGTGGAAGAGGTTGCGGACCATGTTCTGCGGGTAGGTGCCCATGTCGGGGATGGGCCCACCCCAGAAGCCCGAGTGACCGCGGTGGTTCTCCTCCGTGATGTCCTGGCAGAAGGTCGCGGTGAAGAACCGCGGGTCACCGATGACCTGCTGGTCACGGACCTTCTCGATCATCTCCACGGTCGCGGGTTCCTGGTGCAGGCGGTAGGCGACCATGAGGGTGGCCCCGCCCTGCTTCGCGGCATCGGTGATGGCCTGGCAGTCCTCCACGGAGGTGGCCATGGGCTTCTCGAGCAGGGTGTGGATCCCGGCCTTCAGCGCGGGTTCCGCGAACTCGCGGTGGCGGAAGACGGGAGTGGCCACGTACACGGCGTCGATGTCACCGGACTCCAGCAGCGCGGGGTACTCCTCGTAGGAGTAGGTGGCCACACCGAATTCCTGACCCAGCACCTCCGCCTTCTCCGGGCTCGAGGTCACCAGGGCCGCGAGCTCCGCGTCCTCGATCCGGGAGAGCCCGGGGATGAATGCCTGCTGGGAGATCTGTCCCACGCCCACGACGGCGAAGCGGACGGGGTGGTTGTTCTGAGTGGCATCAGCCATGATTCTGACCTCCGGACTGCTCGAGTATGACGGTCCACGCCCACAAGTCAGGGGCTTATGACGTGCTACTGCCCACTGTAGGCACGGGCCGCGAGCCCTGTCAGCGCTCGTTCACCCACCGCGCACAGCTTCCCGGGTCTCAGAGTTCGCGCGCGTTGCGCAGCACCGGGATGGCCTTGCGCGTCCGCTCCACGAGCTCCGGGTCCAGGTCCACGACCGTGTAGTCCGGGGCGTCTCCCAGCCGCGCCACCACGGAACCGTCCGGCGCGGCCACCAGGCTGTGCCCCACACCGCGCGGCGCCTTGTCCGGGTTCTCCTCCCCCACCGACTCGGGGTTCGCCTGTCCCACGGCCACCACGTACGACGTCGTGTCCAGGGCTCGCGCGCGTGCCAGCAGTTCCCACTGCGCGACCTTGCCCGGCCCGTCCCCCCAGGACGCGCCGAGAACGGTGACCACGGCGCCGTCGTGCGCCAAACGCGTGAACAGACGCGGGAAGCGGATGTCGTAGCACGTGGCGACCCCCACCGTGAGGCCGCCCGCGGAGAAGGTGACCGGTTCGTCGCCGGGGTCCACGGTGTCCGACTCCAGGAAGCCGAAGGCGTCGTACAAGTGGATCTTGGCGTAGCCGCGCACGGTGCCGTCCGGGAGGGCGATCACCGCGGTGTTGCGCACGCGATCACCGTCACCGGGGGTGAACATGCCGGCGACGATCGCGACCGAGTGGTCACGCGCGAGCTTGGAGACCGCCGTGGCCCATGGGCCATCGAGAGGTTCGGCGACGTCCTTGAGGCTGCGACCGAACGCAAACATCGTGGCCTCGGGCAGCACGAGGAGATCCGCGCGGTCCTCCCCCGCGCGGCGCGCGAGCTCGCGGACGCGCTCGAGGTTGTGTTGCGAGTCGTGGGTGCTAAGCAACTGGCCGAGTGCGATACGCATATCAGTCACGGTAGCCGGGCGGCGCAGGGGTCCGGAAGTGCTGCCGGGGCGCAGGGGCCGTCTCCGTGCGGACGTCGACGGCGCGTCTCACGCGGAACCACCCGGCCGCCCGCGGGTGCGGGGCGGCCCCGGGAGCTATGCGTTCTTGGCGATCTTGACCGCGCTCATGATCATGGGGATCTGCAGCGGGAGGCGGCCGAGGGAGATCGCCTGCTTCGCGGCGGACGCGTGGCGCCAGTCCCACGCCATCTTGAAGTTGCCGGGCCACACGCCCACGAACAGGGCGGCCGCGGCCACCCCGCCGGCCTTGCGTGTGGCGGGGATGAGCAGCAGCGCGGCGGTCCCGAGTTCCGCGAATCCTGAGCCGATGGACCACTGCCGGGCGGTGCCGGGCAGCTGTTCGGGGATCAGGTGGTCGAACGGTTCCGGTTTCACGAGGTGCAGGGTCCCCATCCCCGTGAGTGCCAATCCGGTGAACAGCGCGGCGCGGTGGGCCCTGCGGCGGGCGGTCATCAGTTTTTTGGTCATGCTCCACGGTACCCGGGAGTGGACTCCCCGCAGCGGCGGTAGGACGGGCCCCACTCCTCACCGCAGTCGATGAGGTACTGCGAACCGTTCACGGTGAGCAGCGTGGAGATGCCCACCCGGTCGGAGCCGTCCCGCGCACGGCGGCCCACCGGAGGTCCCCAGCAGGGTCACGCGCGTGGCGTAACGGGAGGCGTCCTCCCGACTCAGTGGCCGCGGTGCGACGTTCATGCCCGGGCCCCCTGCTGAGAAGCGTCCCGCGTTCCCTGCTCGGAAGCGCCCCTGGAGTCCTGCTCGGAAGCGTCGCGAGCACTCACGGAGCTCCGGCCGCCCTGAAGCGCACCCTCCCCGCTGCCCAACACCGCGCGCAGCGTCTCGGTCAGCATGGCCGCGGGATCCTCGACCATCCCGTGCGAACGGTAGGCCACGTGGTTGTCGGGGCGCACGAGCATCATGCCGTCTTCCGCGACCTCGCGCAGTCCGGCCCAGTCACCGTAAAGGTCCTCGTATTCCTGCTCCGGCCCGATCACGTGGGCCGTGAGCGGGATGCCGAGCTCCTCGGCCACCCGTTCGGCGGCGTCCGCCCACTTGGCGCCGTTGATCCCGGTGAGCACCGTGAACCGGCCGTGCCCGCAGATGTCGTGCGTGGACACGCTGGGTTCCCGCGGGTCGGCGAGCCCGAGCCACGCGTGGGGCAGCCGCGAGCCGGGGCGCGTCGTCGGACGGTAGTACAGCTCGGCGTCCCGCTCGTCCACGGGCAGCTCGGTGCCGTCCGCGACCACGGCGGAGGACGATCCGGCGGCGCCGTGACGGCACGGCGCTCGCGGTGGAGGGGAAAGGGGTGGGCTCAGACGTCCTCGGGGGCGAGCACCACGTCGAAGCGGGTGCTGGCCCAGCTCTCGTCCAGGCGGCGACCGTCCGGGGTGGGCTCGTTCGCGTCATGGGTCTCGAACGTCTTGATCAGGGAGTCCTTGACGCCGAACACCGAGTCACCGACCTCGAGTTGCGGATCCCCCTCCACGAAGATGTGGGTCACGAGCGTGCGCCGCCCCGGGGCCGAGACCATGAAGTGCAGGTGCGCGGCGCGGTACGGCGAGCGCCCGGTGCTCTGCAGCATCTTGCCCACGGGCCCGTCGTGCGGGATGGGGTACGGGGTGGGTGTGAGGCCCCAGAAGCGGAACGTTCCATCGTTGTCGGATTCGAGCCATGCGCGGCCGTAGACCCGGCCGTCGGTGTGCTGGACGTCGTACAGACCCTCGTCGTCCGCCTCCCACACCTCGATGCTCGCACCCGCCACGGGGTTGCCGTCCGTGTCCTTGACGGTTCCCTCGACCCAGCACGGCTGGCCCGGGGCACCCCCGGCGATGTCTTCGCCCTGGTCGATACGCGGGGCGTCCTGGGCGAAGAACGGGCCGAACACGGTGGCTTCCGTGGCATCCTCGTAGGCCTGGTTGTTCACGGCGATGGTCTGCATGGAGATGCCCAGCACGTCCGAGAGCAGCACGAATTCCTGACGGGTGTCCGTGGTGATGTTCCCCGCGTCCGTGAGGAACTTGATCGCGGCGTTCCACTCGTCCTCGGTCAGCCGGGTCTCGCGCACGACGGCGTGGGCGTGGGTCACGACGCTGCGCAGCACCTCCGCGAGGCGCGGGTCGGGGGACTCGTCGAAAGACGCCAGGACCTGTTCGGTGAGTTGCGCTTCGCGCTGGCACTGCTCCTCACTCTCGGTGCTGTCGGACGCGTCACCGGTCGCGGCCGTGACCACCGAGGGGTTCTCCCCCTGCAGGGCCGCGCGCAACAGCACGGTGAGGTTCTCGGTCGTGGGCGTGACCGGGTTGGACTCCGGGATGGCCTGGAGCGAGCGCTCCACGGCCTCGGTAACGTCCTCCTCGGTGAAGCCGACGTCGGACAGCGCCCGGGGTGCGTCCAGGTCCTTCCGCAGTGCGGCCAGTGCGTCGTTGGCGGCCCGGGCCTCCCCACCGGCCACGGTGCCCTCGTACCCGAGCGCGGCGGCGAGACGGCCGGCGAGTTCCGGGACGGCCGGGGCGTTGAACGCCAGGACGTACGGCAGCACGGTCGCGTGGGTCTCGGCGTGGGGCAGGTTGAACGTCCCCCCGAGCACGTGCGCGATCTTGTGGTGGATCCCCGAGCCCGCGGACGCGAACGACAGCGCGGAGAGGTAGCAGCCGTAGAGCGCCTGCTCACGGGCGTGCATGTCCTCGGGGTCCTTGACGATCCCCCGCAGGGCGATCGCGAGTGCCCGCGCACCCTCGAGCGCATGCGCTTGGTTGATGGGATCGGCCTTGGGCGCCCACAGCGAGTCCACGCAGTGCGCGAGTCCGTTGAGCCCGGACGCGACCGACAGGCCCACGGGCAGGGATCGCGAGAGTTCGGCGTCGTAGATCACAGCCTCGGGCAGCACCTTGGGGTCCAGGCCGGTGGACTTGGTGCGGTCCTCCGTCATACCCCACATGCTCGTGGCCTCGGAGCCCGCGTAGGTCGTGGGCACGGCCAGGAGGGGCAGCCCGGACGTCAGTGCGATGGCCTTGCCCAGCCCCGTGGTGGAGCCGCCGCCCACGGTGACGAGCGCGTCCACGTCCGCCTCGCGTGCGGCGTCCCGCGCGCGCTCGGCGAGTTCCACGGGGACGTGCTGGACGACGTCGTTCCACGTCAGGGCGGGCTGCGCACGCTCGGCGACCTGCCGGACCAGCTCCGCTTCGTGCTCCCCCGCGATGATCATGGGGCGC
Source organism: Kocuria sp. UBA1838 (assembly GCF_002338785.1). Taxonomy (NCBI): domain Bacteria; kingdom Bacillati; phylum Actinomycetota; class Actinomycetes; order Micrococcales; family Micrococcaceae; genus Kocuria; species Kocuria sp. UBA1838. The sequence goes on from NZ_DDIY01000016.1 coordinate 108,695, forward strand.
GTGGCGCCGAGGCGGTCGAGTTCGGCCACGAGGTGTTCGGCGGCCTTGCCCGAGCCGAACAGGACACGTTGTCCCAGGGTCGTGTGCTCGAAGACCATCGGCCGGGGCGCTGAGTCGGAACGCTGGATGGACATGGGAAACCTGCCTTGACTGGACGATCCTGATGTTCTTGCAGTGTGGTGCACACCATATCCATAGATCCAATACAATTTTTTCTAGGCAGACATAAGGACACATTATGGATACGCGCCAGCTCACGTACTTCCTCGCGGTCGTGGACCACCAGGGCTTCACTGCCGCGTCCGCGGCCCTGCGGATCACGCAACCGGCTCTGAGCAACACCGTGAAGCAACTCGAGAAGGAATGCGGCGTGCCGCTGCTGCACCGCGGCGCACGCGGCACCCGGCCCACCGAGGCCGGCAAACAACTCGCCACGGACGCCCGGCGCATCCTGCACGACCTCGCGTCCACCACAGCGCGCATGCGGTCGATCGCCCAGGGTCGGCGAGGTCAGGTCACGCTGTCCGTGGCACCCGCGTTCGAGTGGTGGCACCTGCCGCACGCGCTGAACATCCTGGAGAGCGCGGCCCCGGACATCGACATCGACCTGCGGGACCCCTCCCCGGACATCACACTGCGCACGTTGCACGAGGGCGTGATCGATCTGGGGATCGTCCTGACCTCGGACGTCTCCGCCCTGCGGCGGATCCACGGCGCGGATCTCTCCCTGGAACCCCTGCTGACCATGCCGCTCGTGGTGCTGTTGCCGCGCAGAATGGACACCCTGCCGCCTTATGTCTCCTTGGCGGACCTGGCGTCCGAGACGTGGCTCGTGCCCGCCCGCTACCCGGGACTGTCCGGGCTGCCGGAGTTACTGGCCAACGTGTGGCGCGAACGCCCCACGACCCGCCCGGCGGCCGTCACGGAGGTGTCCACGCTGCAAACATGTGTCCCGCTCGTGGCGGCCGGGCGCGGGGTGGCGCTCGTGCCCGAGCAGGTGCGGGAGATCATGGGCGCCAAATGCGTGATCCGGAAGGTGCGGGAGAGCGTGGCGCAACAAACCGCCGTCGTCGGCTGGCGCACGCAGCAACCGCTGTCCCCCGCCGCCCTGCGCGTCAAGGACGTCCTGTTGGACCCCGCCACGTGGGCGCGACCCGGGGACGCCGTGGGTCCGGATCCCGCGCTCGAGCAGGAACAGAGCTGATGACCACCTCCTGCCATAACCGGCGCTTATCGGTCATCCCGCGTTCCTCGTGAAGCGACGCACGTACCGGGCTTAGGCTGGGAGACAGCACGCGGCGTCGTCGTCGGAGGACGTCGTCGCAGGAAGTGGGGGAGACGGTCATGGACCCGTTCGTATCACCCGATTGGCTCGCCGAGCACCGCGAGGACGTGGTGCTCGCGGACGCCCGCATGTACCTGGACGGACGCAGCGCGGAGGCCGCCTACCTGCAGGGACACCTGCCCGGCGCGGTGTTCGTGGACGTGGCCACCGCGCTCGCGGCCCCGGCCTCCCCGGAGAAGGGTCGGCACCCGCTGCCCACCCCCGAGGATTTCGCCGCGGCGATGTCCCGGGCGGGCATCGGCGACGACACCACGGTGGTCGCGTACGACGACGCCGGCAACGTCATGGCCGCGCGCCTCATCTGGATGCTGCGCACCACGGGCCACCGCGCCGCGCTGCTCGACGGCGGCCTGTCTGCCGCAGGCTCCGGCGAGCTGGAACGACGCCGCACGGTCCTCCCCGAGGCACGTTTCACCCCGGTGCCGTGGCCGCGCGACGCGCTCGCGAGCATCGACGAGGCGGTCCACGGCCCGCTGGTCGTGGACGCGCGCGACCGCACACGGTTCGCGGGCAACACCCCGATCCCGTGGATCCGCGCTCCGGCCACATCCCGGGCGCCGTGAACGTCCCGTGCCGTGAGCACCTGACCGAGCGACAGACCCTGCAACCGGTGGAGCAGTTGCGGGAGCGATTCGAGCGCGCGGGGGTCACGGACGCGCACCACATGATCTCCTATTGCGGCTCCGGTGTGACGGCGTGCCACAACCTCCTCGTAGCCGAGCACGCGGGACTCGGCACGGGACGGCTGTTCCCCGGGAGCTGGTCCCAGTACTCCCACACGGACCGCCCCGTGGAGACGTCCCCTCAGGGCTGAACCATCCATCACGGTACTTACGGTTTCCCCACCTCGGTGCCAAGATGGGAAGCACCACAGTGGTTAGCGCCACGGACAGTACAGGAGGCACGTCATGACTCAGCAACCCGAGAACCCGGATCCCATCGCGTCCGCCGGTCAGATCGACGATCCCGACCAGCCCACCACCGTGCAGGGCCACGACGACTCCCGCGCCGGCCGCGACACCCAACCGGATGAGAGTTCCGCGGAAGGGGACCCCGACCAACCCGGCGCGGTCCGTCGCACCAGCGTCCCCCCGGCGGGCGCCACCGATCCGGGCACCGTCGACGGCGCGGTGAACGCGACCGATCGCGGCGGCGTCGTCGAGGAGCGCACCGTCCGTGACGACCGCGACGTCGTGCGTGATGACCACGCCGCGGACCACGGCAAGCCGCCCAAGGCGTTGAAGGAGACCGGCTTCCCCAACGTGGGCGAGGGCACCGTGGACGAGCAGAGCGCCCGCGATGTCGATTCGGAGGCGCTGGCCGGAACGCGGAAGTTCCAGCCCAGGCCCGGGGATCCCAACCCGAACATCTCCGCGAACCCCGCCGACCGCCCGGACGTGGACGGCGAGGTCGACGACGAGGGCAACGCCCAGTACCAGCGCTCCGAGGAGATGCCGGACATCGAACCCGTGCGGCACTCGCACATGGTCGAGGACCGTGTCCAGGAGCAGGAACGCGACTACGACCTCGAGACCACCGAGGACGGCGAGCGCTACCTCACACCCAAGGACCTGCCGAACAACTGACGGCGGTCCCCCAAGCGCGCCCGGTCGGACACCCGTTCGACCGGGCGCTCGTGTTTGCGTGGCCTTGATAGTCTCGGGCTTTCCGGGCACCGCAGGTGCCGCGTCCCCGACCACGAAAGAACCGGGCCATGACCGACCCTTCGTTCACCGTGCATGCCGCGGCCGGCAGCTCGCCCGCCCTCGGCCCGGGGCGGGACCCCGCGCCCGGCGGCCGACCGCCCTCGGGAACGTCCGGGCGCGACGGCGCACTGCTGCGGTTCCTGAACGGCGTCGAGTGGGTGGGCAACAAGTTGCCGCACCCGTTCTGGCTCTTCGTGATTCTCGCCGGTCTCGTGGCGGTGCTGTCCGCCGTACTCGCGACGGCCGGTGTCACCGCGCAGAACCCCGCGACCGGGGACGTGGAGACCGTTCACAACCTGCTGACGTCCGAGGGGCTGCAGGCCATGGTGGGCGACGCCGTGGAGAACTTCGCCTCCTTCCCGCCCCTGGGCGTGGTGATCACGGTTTTGCTGGGCGTGGCCGTCGCCGAACGCAGCGGGCTCATCAACACCGCGGTGAAACTCGTGGTCTCCCGCGTCTCGGCGGGATGGCTCACGTTCGTGCTCGCGCTCACGGGTGTCACCGGTTCCGTGGCCTCGGACGCGATCGTGGTGGTGCTGATCCCCCTGGGCGCGGCGGCGTTCAAGGCGGCCGGCCGCTCCGCCGTGCTGGGCGCGGTGATCGCGTTCGTCTCGTCCTCGGCCGGCTTCAACGCCTCGCTGGTGGTCAACCTGACCGATCCGCTGGTGGGCGGGATCACCCAGTCCGCGGCGCAGCTCGTGGATCCCGAGTACACGGTCTCCCCCATCGCCAACTACTTCTTCTCCGCGGCCTCCGCCGTGGTGCTGGCGCTCGTGATCACCCTGGTCTCGGAGACCGTCCTGACCCGGATGACCAAGAAGTACCACGCGGCGGAACGCTCCGAGGCGGAGGCCGCACGGGCGGCCGAGGCCGGCGACGGCGAGCACGCCGAGACCTTCACGGCCCAGACCCTGACGGTCACGTCCCGGCGGGAGACCACCGCCCTGTGGGCCGCCGTGGGAACGCTCGTCGCGGGCCTGGGCATCTACTTCACCCTGTTGTTCATCCCCGGCACACCGTTCCCCGGGGAGGACGGCACCCCCCTGACCTCGGTGCTGATCAGCAGTGTCGCGGTGCCCATCGGGCTGCTGTTCTTTGTGTGCGGTATCGCTTACGGGACCGTGGCCGGGACCATCGACAAGGCCTCGGACGTGCCGCCCATGATGGCCTCCGCGATCACCCAGGTGGCACCCCTAATCGTGCTGTTCTTCGCGGCCGCCCAGTTCATCGCGTGGTTCGACTGGTCCAACATGGGCACCGTACTGGCCATCAAGACCGCCGGGGTGCTCGGCTCCGCCGGGGTCCCGCCCGTGGTGCTCTTCGCGGGCATGGTGGTGCTGATCTCCGTGATCAACCTGTTCATCACGTCCGGCTCCGCGCAGTGGACCCTCACCGCGCCCGTGCTGGTGCCCATGTTCATGTACTTGTCCATCCCCCCGGAGACCACGCAGATGCTGTTCCGCATCGGGGATTCCCCGTCCAACGTGCTCTCGCCGCTGAACCCGTTCTTCGCCATGACCCTGGGCTTCATCCAGCGCTGGTACCCCAAGGCCGGGATCGGCACTCTCATGTCCATGGTGCTACCCCTGTCCCTGGCCATGATCGTGGTGTGGTTCCTGTTCTTCCTGGCCTGGTGGGGCCTGGGCATCCCGCTCGGACCCGGCTCCCCCACACGCTGACGCCGCAATGTTCACGGACACTTCGCTCCTTGTCCCCCAAAAGGGACAGTGTTGTCCCCTTAAGAGTTCGACGTCGCCGTGAACCGCGTTCTCCCAGGTCATCGTGGGATTACGCGGGGACGGAACTGCGTTCTATGAAAATGAAAAATCACGGGTTGATTACAACGCGGATGTGGCATTGCAGCGACCCGGACAAGTTGTCAACCTGTTTGCTATGGCGAAGACGACATCACCTCGAACATGGATGACCACCCTTGCCCTGGTCGGGGCGTTCGCAGTGACCGGATGCGGGTCCAGCAACGATTCCGGCCCGGGCAACGACGCCGCCGGGGCCACCCAGGGGAGCACGCCGCAGGGTGGGGAGCAGACGAGCACCGACGCGAGCGGCACACAGCCCCAGACCGGTGACTCGCCGTCCGGTGAGGCGCAGTTCGGGACGAGTGCCACTCCGGATGCCGACCACAGCGCGGACGTCTACGAGCTCACGGAGACCTACACGGATCCGGCGAAACTGTTCACGGTGAAGTACCCCAAGTCCTGGAAGGTCCAGAAGGACAACGGGTACCTGAAGTTGACCAGCCCGGACGGGAAGGTCCAGGGCAAGGTGGCATCCACCAAGGTCCGACCCCCCAAGGGCGATTGGTTCACCCGCCCCACCCACCCCCTGATCGGGGAGGAAACCGGGTTGAGCAAGCAGGTGGGCACCCAGGTGTTCACGTACTCCACCTACGTCCCGGCCCCGCCGCACAGCGAGCGCAGCGATTCGGTCCTGTGGGGGCTCACGGAGTCCGACAGCCAGGGCATCGTGTCCCTCCCGGGCGGGGACAAGCGGGACGAACTGTGGGCGGAGTTCTACTACGCCCCCGTGAACAAGGGGAACCGACCGCTGTCCCAGAGCCAAGGGGTCAAGCTGGTCAATCAGATCAACGAGACGGACGAGGCCGGCACGGTGGACGCGATCCTCAAGTCCATCCGGGCCGTCGACTAGAGACGACCCGCCGGCCGTTCGTCGGGGCGGGGCAAAGAGCGCGGGGAGAGTGGCCGGTGCGGTCATTCCGGTGGGTTGCCGGGATGACCGCACTGGTGTTTTTCGGCGGGTGATCTGAGTGGGCGCGCCGACCCGATCACTCGAGAACACCCCTGCGACATGGGCAAACACTTAGGTGTCCTACATCACAGGTGCATCACACTCTGTTGTTCACTATTGCAAACAACATGGCTCGGATCCACGCTGGTGCCATGACACACAACACAGCCCGCAGCTGGGCCGTCACCCTCGGTATCACGTCCGCCCTCGCTCTGACGGGGTGCACCGCGTCGAACGGCGCGGCCACCCCCACGAGCTCCGACACCACCACGCACAGCACCGCACCGCCGCAATCGGGCGGGACGGCGACGTCGCCGGCCGGGTCCGCCGCGCCGTCGGCGACACAGCCCGGGGACTCCGGAACGACCGCACCATCCACGCCCTCGGCGTCGGATGCGAGTTCCGAACCGGTCGGGGCGCCCGGCGCCACCACTGAACCGACCGAGCCCGCACCGGGCGACCAGACAGGTGACACGATCGCCCTGTCCGAGACCTACACCGCGCCGGACGGGGCCTTCAGCATGAAGTACCCCGCCTCGTGGACCGCGAAGACGGATCAGGGGTACTTGGAGCTCACGAGCCCCACGGGTCAGGCGATGGGTCGGATCGCCACCACGGACGTACGACCGCTGCGCGAGGACTGGTTCACGTCCCCCCGCTACACGGTGCCCGGTGAGACCACACAGTTGTCCGAGGACATCGGGGCGCAGGTGAGCACGTACTCCGCGTACCTCCGCAGCGCCAAGGGTCCGGACGAGGACTCCGTGCTCTTCGGCCTCTCACAGGTCAACTCCTCCGGCCTGGTGAGCCTGGCGGGAGGCGAGACGGGTCGCGAGTTGTGGGTCGAGTTCTCCACCGGCCCGGTCAACACGACCGGGAGGTTCGTCACCGATGAGGAACTGGTCGACATCCTGAACACCACGGTCGCCACTCACCCGGACGTCCCCGCCATCCAGGCGATGCTGCACAGCATTTCCATGGACTGACACGCGACGCACTGAGCCACAAGATTCCAGGCAGTGCCGCGTGCATTCTGGGGTATGCGGAAGCCAGTATCGAAATTCTGGGCACCCTGGAGCCAGTATCCGGCGAGCGAGTGGTTTTGGAGTGCCTAGGAAATCGTGCCCGGCTTTAGCTGCCCCAGAAATCGCCGGTGGCTTCGGAGTGCCTCGAAGTGCGCGGATGGCCCGCCGGGCCCGAGAGCTGCGGCGCGACGCTGGCCCTCGGCGGCTACTTCCGGAACGCCTCCAGCAGGGCCTTGCTGCCGGCGGCGAGCAGAGCGACGTCGGCGCCCACGTTCACGAAGTCCGCGCCCGAAGCGAGGTAGTCCCGCGCCTGGTCCTGGGCGAACGCGTTGACGCCCACGAACTTGCCGGCGGCCTTCACCTCCGGGATCACGTGCTTCACGGCGGCCACGACGTCCGGGTGGGTCTGCTGACCGAGCAGCCCCATGGACGCGGCGAGGTCCGACGGGCCGATGAACACACCGTCCACGCCGTCCACGGCGGCGATCGCGGCGGCGTTCTCCACGGCAGCGGCGGACTCCGCCTGAACGATCAGCGTGATGGTCTCGCGTGCCCGGGTCAGGTACCCGGGGATCCGGTTCCACCGGCCGGAGCGGGCCAGGGCGGAGCCGACGCCGCGCACACCCCCGGGCGGATAGGCCACCGCCCGAGCGGCGGCCTGCGCCTCTTCGACCGAGTCGACCATGGGCACCACGAGCGACTGGGCGCCGAGGTCCAGGTACTGCTTGATGAGCACCTCGCTGTTCTCGGGGACCCGCACGACCCCGAGCGTGGGGTAGGCGGCGATCGCGCGCAGCACGGACTGGATGGTCTCGAGCGACAGCGGCGAGTGCTCGCCGTCGATCAGCAGGTAGTCGAAACCGGCCCCGGCCAGGATCTCCGCGGCGGCGGGATCCCCGGAGGAGTGGAACATCCCGATCACCGGCTGATCGTCAGAGGCGAGCGGGAAGAGGTCCTTGAGGCTCGGCAGCACACCGGGCAGGTTGGGAGCGTCCTCCGCGCGGAACGCGTGGATCAGATCGTTCACTCGAACCGACATGTGATGGCCCCCAGATCTCTGTAATCGGCGTGCACGGTGTCCCCGGGGTGGACCCACATGGGCTTGGTGAAGGAACCGGCCAGCACGATGCTCCCGGCGGGCAGGGTGTCGTCGTGCGCGGCGAGCTTGTTGGCCAGCCACGCCACACCGTTCGCGGGGTGGTTGAGTACGGCCGCGGCCACGCCGGTGTCCTCGAGGCTCTCGTTGCGGTACAGCAGCGCGGAGACCCAGCGCAGGTCCACGGAGTCCGGAGCCACGGGGTTACCGCCGTAGACCATCCCACCCAGGGCCGCGTTGTCCGAGATGGTGTCCACGATCGTGCGACCCTCCATCTCGATGCGCGAGCTCAGGATCTCCAGCGCCGGGACCACGTACTCGGTCGCGCGGAGGACGTCGAAGATGGTCACGTTCGGCCCGGTCAGCTCGTCCCGGAGCACGAACGCGAGTTCCACCTCGATGCGCACGTTGGAGTACTGGTCGTGGCGGATCACGGAGCCGTTCTCGTACACCTGGTCCGCGAAGATCGCCCCGTAGTCCGGTTCGGTGATGCCCGTGGCCTCCTGCATGACCTTGGAGGTCAGCCCGATCTTGCGCCCCACCAGCCGACGTCCGGCGGCCTCACTGCGGCGGCGCCACTCGTTCTGCACCGCGTAGGAGTCCTCCACGGTCATCTCCGGGTACTGCTGCGTGAGCCGCGGAATCATGGTGCGCTCGCGCTCGGCCGCGGCCAGATCGTCCGCGATCTGAGTGATGCGTTCCTTCTCCAGCATGGTGTCTCCCTCGCGTTGGTCGTGGAAGCCGAACGATCAGAGCTGGTGACCCAGCTTGTACTCGCCCTTCTTCCACTCGGGCATGGACTCCTCGCCCTCGGAGGGGCGGGTGTAGGAGAAGCCGTCCGCGCCGATGGTCGCCGCGAGCTCGGACTCCTCGGTGCGGGCCACGACCTCCTGCGGGTTGCCGTCCAGGTCCAGCACGAGGGAGGCGTCCGTGTACCAGGACGGGACCACGGGGGTGCCCCACCAGTCGCGACGCTGGTTGTCGTGGACATCCCACGTGACCACGGGGTTGTCCGGGTCACCCGTGTAGTAGTCCTGCGTGTAGATCTCCACGCGGTGACCGTCCGGGTCGCGCAAGTACAGGTAGAAGGCGTTGGACACGCCGTGGCGGCCGGGGCCGCGCTCGATCATGTCCGAGCGGCGCAGCGCACCGAGCTTGTCGCAGATCGCCAGGATGTTGTGCTTCTCGTGGGTGGAGAAGGCCACGTGGTGCATCCGGGGACCGTCGCCACCGGTCATGGCGGTGTCGTGCACGGTGGGTTTACGGCGCATCCACGCGGCGTAGACCGTGCCCTCCTCGTCCTGGATGTCCTCGGTCACGCGGAAGCCCAGGTCCTGCATGAACTTGGTAGCGCGGGGAACGTCCGGGGTGACCTGGTTGAAGTGGTCCAGGCGCACCAGGGCACCCGGGATGTAGAGGTCGTAGCGCCAGGCCAGGCGCTCCACGTGCTCCACGTCGTGGAAGAACTCGTACGGGAAGCCCAGGGGGTCCTCCACGCGCACCGACTCGCCGATGCCCTTGGTGAAGCCCTCCGCGCGGCGTTCCACGCGGCAGCCGAGCTCCTCGTAGAAGGCCACGGCCTTGCCCAGGTCCTCGGGGGTGCGCACACGGTAGGAGAACGCGGCCACGGCGGCCACGGGGCCCTGGCGCAGCACCAGGTTGTGGTGGATGAACTCCTCGAGCGAACGCAGGTAGATGGTGTTCTCGTCCTCCTCCGTGACCGTGAGCCCCAGCACGTCCACGTAGAACTCGCGAGACTTCACGAGGTCCGTGACCACGAGTTCCATGTACGCGCAGCGCAGGATGTCCGGCGCGGGCACGGACGGGGTCGTGATGGGGTTGTCGGTGGTAATCGGAGCTTCCTGCGAAACGTAGAAGCCCGAGGACGTCATTGTCCGATCAGCGGGATTCGTCATGGTGTGTCCTTCTCGTGGGTGGCACCGGGTGGTAGAGGAGGGGGACGCTCAGGCGTCCATTTCTTCGGCGGCGTCTTCCTGCTTGCCGAACACGGGGTTGTGCACCTCGCCCAGGTTGATGTGCACGGCCTGCTGGTCCGTGTAGAAATCAATCGAGCGGTAGCCACCCTCGTGGCCCAGCCCGGACGCCTTCACGCCGCCGAACGGGGTACGCAGGTCACGCACGTTGTTGGAGTTGAGCCACACCATGCCCGCCTCCACGTTCTGCGCGAAGTTGTGGGCACGCTTGAGGTCGCTCGTCCAGATGTAGGCGGCCAGGCCGTACCTGGTGTTGTTGGCCAGCTCCAGGGCTTCTTCCTCGGTGTCGAACGGCGTGATCGCCACGACCGGGCCGAAGATCTCCTCCTGGAAGATCCGGGCGTCCGGCTTGACGTCCACGAACACCGTGGGGGCCACGTAGTTGCCGGTCTCGAAGCCCTCGGGGCGGCCGCCACCGGCCACCAGACGGGCTTCCTGCTTGCCGATCTCCACGTAGGACATGACCTTCTCGTAGTGCTCGGGGTGCACGAGCGCGCCCACCTCGGTGGACGGGTCCGAGGGCAGACCCACCTTCACGCGCTTGGCCTGGGCCGCGTAGCGTTCCACGAACTCGTCGTAGATCCCGCGCTGGGCCAGGATGCGCGAACCCGCGGTGCAGCGCTCGCCGTTGAGGGAGAACACGCCGAAGATCGTGGCGTTGATCGCGCCCTCCAGATCGGCGTCATCGAACACCACGGCCGGGGACTTGCCGCCCAGCTCCATGGACAGACCCTTGAGGAAGGGCGCGGCGTTGCCGAAGATGATCTGCCCGGTGCGGGACTCGCCCGTGAACGAGATCAGCGGGACGTCCGGGTGCTTGACCAACGAGTCGCCGGCGTAGCCTTCCTCGCCGAAGCCGTTGACCAGGTTGAACACACCGGCCGGGACACCGGCCTCCTCGAAGATGCCGGGCCACAGGGACGCGGACAGGGGCGTGAACTCGGCCGGCTTGAGCACCACGGTGTTGCCCGTGGCCAGGGCCGGACCCAGCTTCCAGGACTCGAGCATGAACGGGGTGTTCCACGGGGTGATCAACCCGGCCACACCGATCGGCTTGCGGTTGACGTAGTTCACCTGGCGGCCGGGGACCTTGTAGGCGTCGTCGATCTGGGCGACGATCAGGTCCGCGAAGAAGCGGAAGTTCTCCGCGGCGCGGCGCGCCTGACCCAGGGCCTGGGTGATGGGCAGACCGGAATCGTAGGACTCCATGGCGGCGAGCTGGCCACCGCGGGACTCCACGATGTCCGCGATCTTGTGCAGCACCCGCGAGCGCTCACGGGGCAACATCTTGGGCCAGGGCCCCTCGTCGAACGCCTTCTTAGCTGCGGCCACGGCGGCCTCGATGTCCGCCTTCTTACCGGAGGCGGCCTTGATATAGGGCTTGTTGGTCACGGGGTTGAGCACCTCGAACGTGTCCCCGTCCACGGAATCCACCCATTCGCCGTTGATGTAGTGGCGGATGGAATCGGGAAGGTTCTCGGGCGTGGTCTCCTGCAGAGCTGCCATGGGATGACTCCTCCAGTCGGTGACTTCTGACGGGTTGCTTCTGATTGCGTGTTCTTGATGGACCGGGTGCGCCCGGCCGGCGGCCCGATCGGTACGGGTGGGTCGGTGGTTCACGAGCTCCGGCACTGCGGCTCCTCGTGGGTGTCGGCGCGGCTGCTGAGGTAGCTGCGAAGGGTCGCAGAACGGTGCTGGCGCACGGCGCGCTCCACGGCGTCGGCCGGGGCGCGGGTCTCGATGAGGTGCAGGATGTGGTAGTGCTCGTTGACCGAGGCGCGCGCACGTTCGGGGATGAACGAGAACGTGGAGGTGCGCAGGTGGTTGAGCCGTTCCCACTCGACCATCACGAGGTCGTTGAGACGTTCGTTGGGGCACCGGCACGCGAGCACCCGGTGGAACTCGTGGTTGGTCTCGGTGAACGCCTGCGGGTCGAAGTTCTTCAGGGACGCCTCCAGGGAGACGTTGAGCTGGCGGGCGTGCGCGAGGTCCGCCGCGGTCATGTGTTCCGCGGACAGCGCGGTGGCCGCACCCTCCAACAGACCGAGGGTCTCCATGCTGTAGCGGTACTGCTCACCGTTGACCATGGACACACGCGCACCCACGTTGCGCTCGAAGGTCACGAGGCCCTCCGCCTCGAGCCGCCGGATGGCCTCGCGCACGGGCACCACGGACATCTCCAGGGTCTCCGCGATGCTCGCGAGCACCAGGCGGTAGCCGGGCGAGAACGCCTGGGTCATGATCTGGCTCTTGATCCAGTCGTAGGCACGCTGGGCCTTGCTGGGGGCCCCGGTGGTCGTGGTCACGGATTCCTCGCTTCGCTAGGGGTGTCGGTCAGTCGTCGGAGGCGGGGTGTTCCGCCAACCACTGCTGGAATTCTTCCTTCCACTGCCCCGTGGGCGGGAAGAGCCCCTTGACGGGGTTGCCCTCGGCGACGCGCTCGGCCACCCAGGCGTCCTCGTGCTCCTTGGCCAGGGCGGCGTCCACGACGTCCTCGGCGAGCTCGCGCGGGATCACGATGACGCCGTCGTCGTCACCCACGATCACGTCACCGGGCAGCACGGTCGCGTTGCCGCACGCCACGGCGACGTCCTGGTCCCACGGGACGTGCCGGCGGCCCAGCACCGCGGGGTGCGCGGTCTGCGCGAAGACGGGCAACCCGATCTCGGCGACGGCCGCGTAGTCGCGTACACCGCCGTCGCTGACGACTCCCGCCGCGCCGTTGAACTGGGCGCGCAGCGCGAGGATGTCACCGAGCGTGCCGGAACCTGCCGCCCCGCGGGCCTCGATCACGATCACCTCACCCGGGCCGACGGCGTCGAAGACCTGCTTCTGCACGTTGTACCCGCCGCCGTGGGACGTGAAGAGATCCTCGCGGTTGGGCACGAAGCGCAGGGTCCTGGCCGTGCCGACCATCGTGGTGCCGGGCGTCTGCGGGTACACGCCTTCGATCACCACGTTGTTGAGTCCGCGCTTGCGCAGCTCCGCGGACAGCCCGGCCGTGGGCGCTTTCTCGAGCTTGGCGCGCAACGCCTCGGGCAGTGCCGCGGCGTCGGAGTCCGGCAGACCCGCGGCCTCGCGGGAACCCCACGCCTCCTCGCGCTGCTTGTCGTCCACGGCGGGCATGGCGCCCAGCCCCTCGTCGAAGCTCTCGTCACTCTCGGTCACGTGGCTGATCAGGCGGCCCGACGACGGCGCTCCCCCCACCTCCGGCGCGTCCACCTCGATCTCCACGACGTCCCCGGGCTGCGCGACCGATGAACCGGCGGGGGTGCCCGTGAGGATCACGTCCCCCTCCTCGAGGGTCAGGTGCTGGGAGAGGTCCGCCACGAACTGGGCGAGCGGGAAGATCATGTTTTCCGCCGCAGTGGTGTCCTCCTGGACCAGCTCACCGTTGCGCCACGTGCGCACGCGCAACTGCTCCGGGGAGATCTCGCGGGCGTCGATCAGGGAGGGGCCCAGCGACGTGTAGCCGTCACGGCCCTTGTTGCGCAGGTTCGAGCCCTTGTCCGCGGCGCGCAGGTCGTAGAGACCCCAGTCGTTGGCGGCGGTCACGGAGGCCACGTGGGACCACGCGTCCTCGAGGGAGACGTTCTTCGCGGGCGTCCCGATCACCAGAGCGATCTCGCCCTCGAACGCGAGCAGCTCGGTGCCGGCGGGGCGTTCCACCGCGGCGCCCGAACCACCCAGCGAGCTCGCGGGCTTGAGGAAGTAGGACGGGACGACGGGCTTGCGGCCGCGCTGCGCCGCACGGGACTCGTAGGCCACGTGCACCGCGATGATCTTTCCCGGATGCACGGGAACCGGCTGTTCAGGGGCTCCGGATGAAGCCTGCTGAGCGTTCTGGGGGTTCTCGGTCACGGCCACCGCCTCCTCGTCAGAATGTTATTTGAAATCGTATATTATCTATATATTCTGAGCAAGTGGCGTGGATCACATCATCTCCCCCTGGGACACCCTGGCGGCGCACCCACCCCAGAGAACCAGACTCGCCGGACGAAGGAGTCACACATGGCGACCCGCGATCCCATCGCCCACGAAACAACGGCCAGAAGTGCCACGCGGCGTCGTGAGCAGCGCAAGATCGTGGCCGGAACCATCATCGGTACCAGTATCGAGTGGTACGACTTCTTCCTCTTGGCCTCCGCCGCGGGACTCGTGTTCAACCACTTATTCTTCGAGCCCATAGACCCCCAGGCGGCCACTCTTATGGCCTTCGCCACAGTGGGCCTGAGCTTCCTCTTCCGCCCCCTCGGGGCGCCCCTCGCGCGGCCCCTCGTTTCCGTATTCCCGTGCACCCGGAAGGACCATGGGGCTGGAATTGTTACCCAGAACACAGATCGTATATGATCCGTGACACACTCTTTCGACGCCACCGAACCACCCCGGGGCGGGCAACGTGGCCCGCACCCGCCGTACGGATCTCACCGGTGGAACCGCACAGCACGGACGCCGCCCCGCGGCACGTCCGCGACTCGGACCCGGATCCCGGACCCTGCGGGAACACCCTGCGAGATCACCGCACAAGCCAGGAGAAGGCATGTTATTTCACCAGAACGGATACGTCTCCGAGGATCCCCGGATCGAGGAGCCCCGCGGCTGCGGCGTGGACCGTCCCGAGGACCTGACCGACACCATGGACGTGCTGATCGTGGGCACGGGACCGGCGGGTGTGATCGCGGCGGCACAGCTGTCCCAGTACCCGGACGTCAACACGCGCATGATCGAGCGCCGTCCGGACCGGTTGGAGATCGGCCAGGCGGACGGTATTCAGGCCCGCAGCGTGGAGACCTTCCAGGCCTTCGGTTTCGCGGAGGAGATCACGCAGGAGGCGTACCACCTGCGCGAGATGTGCTTCTGGAACCCGGATCCCACCAACCCCCAGAACATCGTGCGCACCGGCCGCCCCGCGGATGACCCCCACGGCGTGTCCGAGTTCCCGCACCTGATCGTGAACCAGGCCCGCGTGCTGGACTACTTCCTGCGCTCGGCCGAACGCGGCCCGGCCCGGATCACGCCCAACTACGGCATCGAGTTCGTGAACCTGGAGATCGACCAGGGCCAGGAGTACCCCGTGGCCGTGACCGTGCGCTACGCCGCCGGTGAGCGCGAGGGCGAGGAGCGCACGGTGCGCGCCAAGTACGTCTTCGGGTGCGACGGCGCGTCCTCCCGCGTGCGCAAGGCGATCGGTCGCACGCTCAGCGGCCAGGGCGCCCACCACGCGTGGGGCGTCATGGACGTGCTCGCCAACACCGATTTCCCGGA
>NZ_DDIY01000016.1:124092-134972 GCF_002338785.1 Kocuria sp. UBA1838
ACGACAACCACGAGATCCGCAAGACCCCGGTGGAGGAGATCATCCGCCGCGCGAACAAGATCCTCAACCCCTACAGCGTGGACGTGAAGTCCGTGGCCTGGTCCTCCGTGTACGAGGTGGGCCACCGCCTCACGGACCACTTCGACGACGTCGACACCGAGGACCGCGGCACCCGCGCGCCCCGCGTGTTCATCGCCGGGGACGCGTGTCACACCCACTCCGCCAAGGCCGGCCAGGGCATGAACGTGTCCATGCAGGACGGCTGGAACCTGGGCTGGAAGCTCGGGGCCGTGCTCTCCGGGCGCGCAGACGAGTCCCTGCTGGACACCTACTCCGAGGAACGTCAGGTGATCGCCAAAAACCTGATCGACTTCGACCGTGAGTGGTCCACCCTCATGGCCACCCCGCAGGACAAGTTGCCGGACCCCACGTACCTCGAGGACTTCTACGTGAAGACCGCGGAGTTCCCGGCCGGGTTCATGACCGAGTACCAGCCGTCCCTGATCACGGCGGGTACCGACCACCAGGACTTCGCCGAGGGCTACCCGGTGGGTAAGCGCTTCAAGTCCGCCCGCGTCCAGCGCGTGTGCGATTCCATGGTCGTGCACCAGGGTCACGAGGCCACCGCGGACGGGCGCTGGCGCATCCACGTCTTCGCGGACAGCTCCGTGGCCGGGGCGGATTCCCCCACCACCACGTTCGCCGAGTGGTGGCAGAACGATCCTTCATCCCCGCTCGTGGCGCTGCGCCGTGATGACGACGGCGATGCCACCCTCTTCGACGTGGACGTCACCTACCAGCAGCCCTACACGGACGTCGACATCACCAAGGTGCCGCGCGCGTTCAAGCCGCAGGTGGGCCCGTTCGAGCTGAACTACTGGGAGCGCGTCTACGCCGCGATCCCCGGCGAGGACGTCTTCGACGTGCGCATGATCAGCCGCGACGGCGCCGTCGTGGTGGTCCGCCCGGACCACTACGTGGCCGCAGTCCTGCCGCTCGACGCGACCGACGAACTCACCGAGTTCTTCGGGAAGTTCCTGCGCAGGAACTGACCCGGCCCCCGGGGGGGGCACTCCCGGTGAGCCGTGACGAAGCCCGGGCCGGGCCCAGCGAGTGATGACCACGCTCGCCTCGGACGTGTTGACCCGGAACGTGAGGGTCTCCCGGAAGTAGAGGTCCACGGTCTCCGCGGTGTGGGACGAGTAGCCGATCGCGGCGTCCAGGCCCAGGCGCAGTTCGGTCTTGGCGCGGGGCACGGCGTCCGGGGACTCGCGAACGTCCTGCGGTGCGGTCACCGGGGCGCCGTCGCGCGGGGGCACCGTGGTCGGGTCCTCCAGGAACGAGCGCGGCGGCGCGAAGAACAGGGACCCGTGACCGCGGTGGAGAAGTCCAGGATGCGGTCATACGTGCCCGGGGGGATCGCCCAGGAACATGTTCTCGAGCATGGTCTCCGTGACGCCCGGATCCGCGGCGTAGCTGATGAAGTACGTGCCGAACTCCTCGGTGCCCATGCGACCGAACGGCATGTTGTCACGCATGATCTCGCGGGCCCGGCCGTTCACGTCGTCGAGGTCGTTGAGGGCCACGTGCGAGTTGGCGGGCTTGTCCTCGTCCGAGAGCTCGATGTCCTCGAGCTTGGTTCGCCCGATCACCAGCTCCTGCTCCGTGACGGACAGTGCCTCCCACGCGCCCATGTCGTGGAGGTACTTCTGCACGTGCACATAGCTGCCGCCGCGGTAGGTCGGGTCCTGGTCGCCCACGACCGCGACCGTGAACGCGTCCTCGTCCTTCGGGTTCGCGGTGCCGTCCACGAAACCCAGCAGATCGCGTTCCTGGAAGAACGTGAAGCCCTGCACCTCGTCCACCACGTCCACGTACGGGCCCAGGCGCTTCATGAGGTGCTTGGCCAGCTCGAAGCACATGTCCTGGGAGGCCGCGCGCAAGTGGATCAGCAGGTCCCCCGGGGTGGACACCGCCGTGTGCACGAGACCCACGATCTCCGGGAACGGGTGCAGGTCCTTGGGGCGGGGCGCATCGTAGAGCCGGTCCCACGCATCGGAGCCGATACCGACCGCGCACAACAGGTCACTCGTGGGGACGCGGAACGAGACCGCCTTGGTGAGGTCCGAGACTCCCGTGAGGATGTCCGCGACCTCCGCCTCCGATCCCTCCTCGATGGTCAGGACCAGGAACATCGCGGACTTGGCCGGGGCGGCCACGATCTTCCGAGTGGGCATGGGCTCTCCGTGGGTGGGCGGTGCGCCACCCGGATGCTCACGCGTCCTGGGCGTACCGAGCGCGGTCGATCCGGGGTGGGCGGGTGTGCTGTCCTTCCCACGCTAGCCCTCGGGCACCGTCCCGCGGCAGTGGGTCACAACCCCCGGAAGAGTTCCACGATCTCCGCCGCGCTCGTGTCCCGGCACGCGCCGAAACCGGTGCCCGCCCACAGGTTCAGCCCCTCGGCGTCGCCCGCGGACGCGGCCCGCAGCGGCGCCGTCATGTAATGCACCTGCGGGTAGCCACTCACCTGCGCAGATCCGAGTCGGTCGGTGAACCCATTACGCAGGGCGCGGGCCCAGCGGCCCGAGAACGCCCGGGTGACCACGGTGTCCCTGCCCCCGCCGTTCAGCAGGGCCTCCCGGTGGGCGGGTTTGGTCCCCGCTTCCCGCGCGGTGAGGAACAGGGTGCCCACTTGCACCGCTACGGCTCCGCGGCCGAGCAGGCCCGCGGCGTCCTCGCGACTCGCGATCCCGCCCGCGGCGATCAACGGGATCTCGCTCAACTCACGCGCCTGGTCGAGCAGTTCCGCGGTGCTGATGTCCTCCGGGGTCGTGGCCTGGCCGTGTGTGGCCCGGTGTCCGCCCGCTTCGCGTCCCTGCACCACGATCGCGTCCGGTGCGAGTTCCGCCGCGGCCTCGACTTCCCGCGCGTCCGTGGCATTGAGGACGACGACGCTGCCCGCCTCACGCAACCGCGCAACGTCGGCCGCTCCCGGCAGTCCGAACGTGAGCGAGACGAGGGGCACGGGGTTGGCCACGAGGTGATCCAGCTTGGCCGGGTAGTCGTCATCCGTGAACGGGCCCGGCTGCGGGGCAGGGACGTCCAGGTCGGCGGCCACGGGGGCGAGGGCTCGCGCGTATGCCTCAAGCTGCTCCGGATCGGAGGGGTCCCGTTCGGGGACGAAGAGGTTGACCCCGAAGTGGTCCGTGCGTGCGGCGACCTCACGGATCTCCTCCGCCATGGCACTCGCGGATTTGTAACCCGCGGCCAGCATCCCCAGTCCGCCCGCTTCCGCTACGGCCACGGCGAGCGCGGAGGTCGAGGGGCCACCCGCCATGGGCGCCTGCACCACGGGTACGGACAGATCGTGCAGGGGGTTCGTCATCGTGGCTCCTTATAGTGGGGGCGTGCCGGATTCCCATGATGCCAGTCCCCTCATCAGCGCCGACAGGACCCCCTCACGTCCCGTGATCAAGGTGACCGGTGTGGTGCTGCGGCGCGCCTCGGACGGGGCGGTCCTGACCGTGCGCAAGCGTTCGACCGGGATGTTCATGTTCCCCGGGGGCAAGCCAGAGGGGGACGAGACACCGCTGGAGACCGGGATCCGCGAGGTCCGGGAGGAACTGGGGATCTCGCTGGCCCCGGAGCAGTTGCGCCCCGTGGGGGAATGGCACTCGGATGCCGCGAACGAACCCGGTCACGGGCTGCACAGTCACGTGTTCGTGAGCACCGTGCCGCTCACCGACACCCCCGTGCCTGCAGCGGAGATCGTGGAACTGCGGTGGCAGCCCCTCGCGGGTGCGGAGGACGTCACGGACCTCGCTCCCCTGGCCCGGTTGCACGCTCTCCCGGCTCTGCGTGCCGCGTCCAGCGGGGCATGTGTCTCTGGCTGCGAGTCGTGAGGCACGCGGAGGCCACCGGCAAAGTTTGAGGCACGTAGAGGCCCACCGCGGATTTTCAGGCACTCCAAAGTCACTTAACCGCCGGAATACTGGCTTCCGCATGCCCAGAATTTTGGGACTGGCTTCCGCGTGCCCAAGGGTTTGCGAGGGTCACATGGGCGGGCATTCCCGGGGCGGGTCAGCGGGGTATCGCCGTTTCACGATGTTCCACGCCGCGACAGCAGGGGCTCCGGGTCACGTGCGGCGCATGACCGTGGCGGCGTCCACGGTGACCTCGTCCAGGGGGGGCGGGTGCGGCGTCGTCGGCGGAGGGATCGCGGGGGGTGATGCCCAGAGCGTCCGGGGCGAAGGTGCGCAGGGTCTGGTGGGGGTCGTCCACCGGGGCGCGCAGCAGGGTGGCCGTGGCCCAGCCGTGGGTGAGGAGGTAGTGGTCGCTGTCGGGTTCCTCCGGGCCGGTCTCGGCGCTGTAGGTGACGGCGATGTGCTTCTCGTCCCCGCGGCCGATCTGCGCCTGCACCGCGCCGAAGCCCGCCAACCGCGCGGGTTTGAGGCCGCGGAGGCGTTCGGGGGCGACGTCGGGGACGTTGATGTTGAGGATCCACTCGTCGAACGGGCGGGTCTCCCATCGCTCGAGCGCGAACCGGGTGACCAGGTGCGCGGTGTCCCAGTGCTGCGGCGCGCCGGACGTGATGGACACCGCGATGCCGGGGATCCCGTGGGACGCGGCCGTCAGGACCGCCCCCACGGTGCCGGAATGCAATGTGGCCTTGCCCGTGTTCGCGCCCAGGTTGACCCCCGAGAGCACGAGATCGGGCCGCTGGCCGAACGCACCATAGGACGCCAGGAACGCGATCAATGCGGGTGCGGCCTTCACGCCCACGCAGTCCACGTCGCGCGGCATCCCGGGCGGCGCGGCTGCGACGAGCGCGATCCGGCCGTCGATCTCCTCCCCGGACAGGGAGGAACTCGCACCCGAGTACTCCTCGGCGGGTGCGGCCA
Organism: Kocuria sp. UBA1838; assembly: GCF_002338785.1. Taxonomy (NCBI): domain Bacteria; kingdom Bacillati; phylum Actinomycetota; class Actinomycetes; order Micrococcales; family Micrococcaceae; genus Kocuria; species Kocuria sp. UBA1838. Next base: position 128,994 of record NZ_DDIY01000016.1, read on the forward strand.
CCTTCACCGTGTGCCCCCGATCCAGTGCAGCGCGCACCAGAACCGCGAGCCCCGGGGACGAGATGCCGTCGTCATTGGTGACCAGGATGTGCATGTGCACCATGGTGACACGCGCCCGTCACGCGGACCAGAGCCCGGTACTCGGGCCAGGCCACCCAGGAGGACCAACCCGGTCACACTTCACACGGGCCGAACTGCCCGCGACCACATCCGGTCAGGGTGCACTGGGCGTCAGACCGAACTGCTCGGCGCGTCGAGCCGGAGCCGGGTCGTGGCACCGAATCGGAGAGCCACAGGTCAAGCACCCGGGACGTCAGGACAGCGTGCGCACCGTGATCTCGCGGGCGAACTTCTCGATGGTCGTGCGGTTGCCGGTCCCCAGGCCGCGGCGCGCCACGTTCAGCGCTCCCGCTGATGCACCGAGGGCCACGGCCTCCACGAGATCGAGACCGCGCGCCAGACCCACCGAGATCCCCGCGGTCATCGAGTCCCCCGCCCCTCGGTGGTCCAGCGGTGTGATGGACGGCGCGGAGACCTCCCGCACGGAATCCTTCTCCACGAGCAGCGCGGGGTCCTTGGCGCGTGAGATCACCACGGCGCCCGCACCGCGTTCGAGCAGCATGTGTCCGGCGCTCACCAGGGCCTCCGCGGTGTCCTCCGCGACGAGCTCGAGATCGAGCACCTCTTCGTGGCTGATCTTGAGCACGTCCACGTTAGCCGCCACGGCCGCCAGTGCGGGCTTGCCGCTGAGGTCCGCGACCACGGTGGTCCCGGCATCCCGCGTGTCCCGGATAAGGCGGCCGAAGAACGACGCCGGCACCACGTCCCCGGGTTCGGCCCCGGTGACCGTGAGGACGTCCGAGGCGAGCGCGTCCACGAACGCCGTGCCGTAGAGATCGTCCAGTTCATGGCGGGAGAGCTCCGGGGGCGGCATGTGGGCCACGGTCTCCCGGTCCTCACCGCGCAGGTCGTAGACGTATCCGCCGTTGCCGTACCCGTAGCGCACAGCATTGACCTGCATGCCCAGCCCGTCCAGCATGGTGCGGATCAGCGAGCCCAGTTCTCCGCCGAACGGCCCGCTCACGGACACGTCCGCCCCCAGCGACCCGGCCATCCGGGCCACCCACAGCCCCTGCCCGCCGGGGTGCATGTGCACGTCCGACTCGTGGGAACTACGGTTGCGATGCGCAGCGGGTTCCGTGATTTCCGTGATCAGCAGCGGAGTGGGAACCAGGATGGAGATACGCGGCTTGGGGCCGGGGCGGGTCTCGGTCACGAACGAAAGCTACATGACACGGGCGCTGGTGAACAGCACACCAAGGTGTCACCATGGTGGGATGAACGTCACCGCACCGGTTCGTATCGTGGAAGGTCAGGCCGCCAGTGAGCACACGCTGCGCGCCCTGAGCGCGTACTTCAGCGAGTTGAACAACCGGATCGACGGCGGTTTCGATCCCGAACTCACCGAGGTCACCGGCCCGGAGGACGTCACTCCGCCGCACGGGGATTTCTTCCTCATGACGGATTTGGTCACGGGCTCGGTCATCGCGTGCGGCGCGGTGCGCAAACTCGACGACGACCGCGTGGAACTGCGCCGGATCTGGGTCACCCCGGAACACCGCGGACAGGGCCACGCGCGCACCCTGGTGCGGGCACTCGAGAACAAGGTGCGCGCTTTCGGCGCCACCACGGCCGTGGTCTCCCTCAACGAGGAGATGACCGAGGGGATCGCGATGTTCCGCAAACGCGGCTACGAGCCCGTGGATTCCTTCCACGACGCCACCACGGCCTCGGTCTTCCTGGCCCGCCAGTTGTAGCCCCACCGATCGCAGGCCAGCAGTCATAAACCCGCAGGGTATGAACCCGCCGAGCGGTGAACCTCAGTCGCGGGCCTCGCGCGTCTTCTTCTGATTGGCCTTGTCGATCGCCTCGACCAATTCGTCCTTGGTCATGTCCGAGCGTCCCGTGATGTCCAGTTCCTGGGCGAGTTCGTACAGGTGCTCCTTGCTGGCGTTAGCGTCCACCCCGCCGGCGGTGTCCTCCGAGTTCAGGCCGCCCTTCTCGGCGCTGTCGTCCGAGGGCCCGTTGTGCTCCTTGGGCTCCCAGTGGTCCCCGACCTTCTCGTAGGTGTGCTTGACGGCCGACCACGCGGTGCGCGCCGCCCGGGCGTCGTCGTGGTATTCCTCCTGCGCCGAGTCGTAGGTCTGCGCGAACGTGTCCTGTGCCTTCTCGTCCGAGCGTTGCAGCGTGGACGGGATCTCGTCCTGACGCGCGTGGCCGTTCTTCTTCGCCTTGGGCACGGGGGCCTCCTCAGAGCGTTCGGGTGTCACTGGTGGCTCGATCCTACGCGCCGCCGACGCCGCTGCGACAGGCCCGCCCGCTGCTTGAGTCAGTGCCACTCAGCTTTCGTGCGTCAATGACTAGCACTTCCGCCGACAGCCTGCTACATTAGACGTTGTTGAGTCACAGAGACTCAAGAAACGTGATGGCTCCACGCGGGTAATCGACCGGTTCGCGGGGCACAGCACGTGGGTGCCGCAGAGTGAAGGAGTAATCGTCATGGCTACATTCGACCCGTTCTCCGAGGTCCAGAACTTCGCCAACCAGGTCCTCTCCGGCCGCAACGGCCTGGAGCAGATGCCCATGGACCTCTACCGTCAGGGCGCCAACTACTACCTTGCCGCGGACCTGCCGGGCATCGATCCCACGAGCGTGGACGTGGACGTGGACGGTCAGCTGCTGACCATCCGTGCGCAGCGTCGTCTGCCCTCCGCGGAGAAGGACACCAAGTGGATCGTGCGCGAGCGCCGCAGCCACTCGTTCGTCCGCCAGCTCAACCTGGGCCAGGGCATCGACACGGAGAACATCACCGCCGCGTACGACAACGGCGTGCTGACCGTGACCATCCCCGTGTCCCCCAAGTCCCAGCCGCGCAAGATCCAGGTGGCCACCGGCCAGGAACACCACGACAACGTGGTCCTGGAGCACGACAAGGGCTCGGACGAGGACCGCTCGCAGAACGTGCAGACGGACTCCGAGGGGTCGCAGGACTAACCAGAACCTAACAGGGCCGATCAGGACCGACCCTTCACCGGCACTGACCGGCGAATCCACCCGGTGGGAACAGGCCTGCTCAATCGGGGGCTCACCGCCCCATGACATGACTGTGCCCCGCAGGTCACCCTGCGGGGCACACTCATGTTCACGACGGGGTCAGCGGTTCATCCACCGCACCACGTGGTCGAGGTCCTCGGACGCGCGCGACGTCCAGACCATGAGCGCGTACACGTGCGGTCCGCCCTCACAGACCACCGCGGTGGTGTCCACGTTTGCTCGCACCAGCTCGGCCACGAACTCCATGGTGTCCGGGTAGAGCATGTCCCGGTCACCCTGCAGCACGAACGTGCGGGGCAGTCCGCGCACGTCGCCGAACGCGGGGCTCACCATGGGGTCGGTGACGTCCCGTGTGCCGGCCCACCAACGAGCGGCGGCCCGAGCGCCGTCGGTACCGAGCATGTGGTCCGCGTCCCGGTACGCCTCGATCTGGGGGTTCGTCACCGTGGTGTCCACCCACGGGGCCATGAGGATCAGACCCGCCACGCCGAGATCGTCCGCGTCCCGCAGTCGCATGGCCTGGGCCAACGCCAGACCACCGCCGGCGGAGTCGCCCGACAGGAAGACGCGCGGGCCGAACGAACGGGCCAGGTCCCACACGCCGTCGGCGAGTTCGAGCGCCTCGTCCACCGTGTGATCGGGGGCGAGCCCGTAGCCCGGCACCACCACGGTGACCCCGGTGCGCTGCATCAGGGCGTCGATCCAGCGCCAGTGCACCGTGGTCATGGGGTTCACGTACGCGCCGCCGTGCCAGTGCACGACCACCGGGGCGTCCGCCCGGGTGATGGCCGCCTTGGGCCGCGCGACGATGACCGGGTACCCGGCCACCATGACCTTCTCGAAGCTCGCGCGCTTGTGCATCGCCTTGTGCGGTGCCGCTTCCTCGCCGCGCACGGCCAGGGACTCGAGCAGCTTCTCCTCGGAATCCAGCACATCCGGGAGCACCCGCAACGCCTGGTTCGTGGCGCGCAGCACCGGGTCCGCGGCGCGCACGATCACGTCCGCGGCCGGCTTGGCGGCCCGGTCCTCGGCGATGCACGTGCTCGTGGAAGCCGCCGCGTGCCGACCGCGACGCCGCTGGGTCCCCGCGGTCCCGGGCGTTGCGGTGTCTTCGCGGGAGCCCCCATTCTCGGCAGCGCCCGCGGGCTCACCGCGGCGCTGGGCGTCATCGGCCACGACACCGAGAGGGGCCCCGGTGGCATGGTGCTGCCCGGCCGAGCGACGCTCGGATCCCCGGTGGTAGGTGGCACGGTGATCGGCCGCGGTGCGGTGGTTCCCGACATGACCGTGGGTCCGCTCGCCGGCCCCGGCACGGTGACCGTGCGACGTCGTCCGACCGGAAACACCGGCCGCACCGGCCGCACCCGCGGTGGCCACGGCGGCGGTCGCGGCGTGCTGCCCGTGACCGGACTTTCCCCGGCGCTTCCCGGACACCGCGCGATGGCGACCGGTGACGGGGGCGGACCCGGCGGCGTCGCCCGCGGAGACCGTGCCGGACTGCCCGGCACCCTGCGCGGCGAGGGACTCACCTTCGACGTCCACGTGCGGGAGGATCTTGTCCAGCCAGCGCGGGAGCCACCAGGCCTTCTCGCCCAGCAAACGCATGACCGCGGGGATCAGGAGCATGCGCACCACGAACGCGTCCAGGAGAACGCCGATCGCGAGTGCGAAGCCGATGGGCCGGGTCATGGCCATGTCCGCGAAGATGAAGCCCGCGAACACGGAGATCATGATGATCGCCGCGGCGGTGACCACGGAGCGGCCCGCCTTGAAGCCGTAGACCACGGCCTGGCGCGCGGGGTGCCCGTGGGCGTAGGCCTCGCGCATCCCGGAGACCAGGAACAACTGGTAGTCCATGGCCAGGCCGAACAGGATGCCGATCATCAGCGTGGGCAGGAAGCTGAGGATGGGCCCGGGATCGTGCACGCCGAACACGGCGCCACCCCAACCCCACTGGTACACGGCCACCACGGCACCGAAGGCCGCGAGCACGGAGAGCAGGAAGCCCAGCGTGGCGATCACCGGGACCAGGATGGAGCGGAAGACCATGAGCAGCAACAACAGCGAGATGATCAGCACGACGCCCAGGTAGAGGGGCAGTTTCTCGCCCAGCAAATGGGAGACGTCGATGTTCGCCGCGGTGGTGCCGGCCACGCCCACGTGGACGTCCTCATTGGCCTGGAGGTCGCCGTTGAGGTCCCGGATGTTGTTGACGAGTTTCTCGGTCTCGGCGTCCGCGGGTCCCGAGGAGGGGATCACCTGGATCACGCCGGTGGTGTTGTCGTCCGTGGTCACACCGGGGAGCACGTTGGCCACGTCGTCCTGCTGCGCCAAGCGGTCCGCCACCGTGTTCATCTTGTCGGTGGCCTCGGCATCGTTGAGACCCCCGGGGAGGTCCACGACCACGGCGAGGGGTCCGTTCTCACCCGCACCGAAGTCGTCCGCGATGCGCTGGTAGGCCTGGTACTGGGTGCTGTCCTGGGGTTCGGTGGACGCGTCCGGCAGGCCCAGGCGCATGGTCTGGGCCGGCAGCGCGAGCACGATGAGCACGGCCGCGCACGCCAGGGTGGTGATCCAGGGGTGGCGCAGGTGCAGGGCGACGTCGTGCTCGTCGATGTTCTCCTCGCGGGGCGCGGCGTCCCGCACCTTCCTGGGCAGCACACGCCGCCCGGCGAGGGAGAGCAGAGCAGGGGTGAGTGTGAGGGTCAACAGCAGGGCGATCGCCACGGCCACACCGGCCACGGTGCCCATGAGTCCCAGGAACGGGATCGCCGTGACGTTCAGAGCCACTAGGGCCACGATCACGGTCAGCGCCGCGAAGAACACGGCGGTTCCGGAGGTGCCCACGGCCATCCCGATGGATTC
>NZ_DDIY01000016.1:135182-136657 GCF_002338785.1 Kocuria sp. UBA1838
GCCAGGCCCAGCATGACGCCGAGCATGGGCGTCACGGACATCATGTCGATCACGCCGGAGAACGCGAGGGTGGCACTCGTGGCGATGGCCACGCCCAACAGCGCGGTCAGCACGGGCAGCGCCGCGGGGACCACGGCGCGCAGCATGATCAGCAGCACCAGGGCCGCGATGATCACGCCCACGATCTCCGCCGGACCCACCAGGGAAGAGATGTCCTGCGCGAGCTCCTGGGAGAACTCGGCGTCCACGCCGTCCACGGGGTGGTCCTTGATGGCGTCCATCACTGCGCTCTTGGTGTCCGATTCCACGGAGGTCTGGTCCACCGAGAAGCTCACCACGCTGATCGCGGAGTTGCCGTCCCGGGAGACCACGCGGTAGTCACCCATGCGTTCCGTGGCCCGTTCACCCTCTTCGAGCTGGGCCTTCTGCTGGGCGATCTGCTGCGGGTCGATCCCGCGTTGCTGCAGGATGCGCTGTTCGCTCACGCCCGGCGGCAGGTTCTGGCGCAGCTGTGCGAGTGTTTGCTCGCCCTGCTCGAGCTGCTGGCGGCCGTCCCGCAACTGCTGCCGACCGTCGTCCAGCTGCTGCTGTGTCTGGAACGGGTTGCTCGTGGAGGCCACCTGGTCCACGTCCTCGGTGGCCTTCAGGGCCTCGGCGATGCCGTCCTTCTGGGCCTGCGTGAACTCGGAGCCGTCCTCCGTGAAGAACACGACGCGCCCGGTACCCTGGTTCGCCTCCGGGAGTTCGTCCTTGAGCCGGTCCGCGAGGTTCTGGGTCTCGGTGCCCGGGATCGTGATGGCGTTGCTCAGGTTCACACCCGACATGGCGACCCCGCCCACGGCCAACGCAAGCACCGCGAGCCATACCAAGATCACCGCCCACGCGTGGGAGGCTGCGCTCTTGCCCAGCCTGTACAGAAGTCGTGCCACGGGATTCTCCTACTGAATCGGAAGTTCTCTGGTGGGTGCGTCGCGCGGGGCGGCGGCTGATCGGTCCATGGGTGCTGTGCGGTTGTCGACGACGCCGCGGCGCCGGTCTGCGGTCTCGGGCCCCGGCGTCGGGGGCTCGCCGGTGGTGCTGGTCAGGGTTTCGGATCGGTACGCGGCATCAGGAATCGAAGCCCCGCCCCAGGACGCCGAGTGCGGTGGTCAACAGTTCGTCCCAGATCCGGCGGCCCCGCTCGTCCAGCTCGCCCCCGGTGCGCGCAACCCATTCGTCGAGGCACTCAGCGAACGAGTTGATGAGCGTGGTGGCCACCAAGTGCGTCTCGAAGGACGAGTGCTGCGGCAGCCGTTCGCGCAGCACCTCGTTCAAGCGGTCCACGGCGGTGCGGGTCACCCTGAATCCCCACAGCGACGCCGCGGGGGTGTCCTGCAGGTCCACGGAGAACACCGGTTGGAGTTCCTCGATCAGGGTGTGGGTGCGCAGCGATCCGATCAACTGCCGGTAGACGTCCCCCAGGGAAACGTCCGACG
>NZ_DDIY01000016.1:136916-142362 GCF_002338785.1 Kocuria sp. UBA1838
GATCAGCCCTGCCACGAGTTCCGAGAGGTACTCGAACACCGCGTCCTGGGCCGAGGGGAAGTGGTTGAAGATGGTCCGGCGGGAGACCCCCGCCCGCGCGGCCAACTCGTTGACGGTCACGCGGTCGGTGCCCAGCTCGGTGGCCAGTTCACCCGCGGCCGCGATGATGGCCCGCCGATTGCGCAGCCGGATGGCTTCGCGCTTGTCCTTGGGCTCCCCCGATCGGGGCTCACTCGGACGGTCGTCGGCGCATCCGGACAGCAACGTGGTCAACACGTGCTCCATCGTACGGCAGTAATTGCACTGTGTGCATCTTCTGGGGAGGAGGCTCTCATCACCTCCCCGCCAAGTCTGCGTACGTCAGTCCTTGAGGGATCGATGGTGGGGGCGTCGGTCCCTGGAACGTCGGTTGTCGGAGCGTCCTGCGAGGTATCCCGCCCGCACGTGATCCGGGAGCATGCCACCACCGGTGAGCCAGGCCAGATAGGTGGCCCCGTCGGGGATCTTCATTGGGTTCTCCCCCGCTCCCTCGTGGGCGACGCGCCGCAGGGCGTCCAGGGCCGCGGCGGCCGAGGGCTCCACCACCATGCCCTCCGCGCCATGCAGGCTCCTGACCTGGGACAACATCGCTTCATCCGTGCACGTGACGTAACCGGCGAGCAACCCTTCCACGGCTCGACCCACGAATCCCGAGGCCCGCCCCACCGCGAGCCCGTCCGCCACCGTGCGGGTGTCCAATCCCAGTTCCGCCACCGAGATCCCGTCATGACGACCCGTGTACACACCCAGGAGCATGCAGGGTGCGCGGGTGGGTTCCACGAACACACAATGCACTGCATCCCCGAATTCCCGTTTCAATCCGTAGGCCACGCCGCCCGGGGCTCCCCCGATACCACATGGGAGGTACACGTACAGGGGATGCTCAGCGTCCACAGCGACACCCAGGTCATGTAATTGCCGGGCCACCCGCGCCCCCGCCACGGCGTACCCCGCAAACAGGCTCAGCGAGTGCTCGTCGTCCACGAAGTGCACCGACTCGTCCGCCTCGGCGGCCACACGCCCCGCCGCGACGGCTTCCGTGTAGTCGGTGCTGTGTTCCACGACCTCCACTCCCCGCGAGCGCAGCAGATCCTTCTTCCACTGTTGCGCGTGTACGGACATGTGCACCGTGGCCCGCAGCTCGAGCGCCGCGGCGATGATCCCGATGGACAGCCCCAGGTTTCCCGTGGAACCCACGACCACGCGGTGCTTTCGCATGAGCCGGCGGAAGGGCTCGGCCCCGAACACGGTGTAGTCCGGTCCGGGCCGCGGTGGTTCCGGCAGCAGGCCGTGGCGCACCGCGAGCGTCTCGGCGTACTGCAGGACCTCGTGCACCCCGCCACGGGCCTTGATGGAACCGCTCACGGGGAGGATGTCGTCACGTTTGAGCAGGACCCGCCCCGTCCGGATACCGCTCACGCGCTGCCACTCGCCGGCCTCGTCCAATGGCGACTCGATGAGCCCCCGCGCGGGCGCGGTCTCGGGGAAGGTCGCCGCGATCCAGGGCCGGAACCGCTCGAGGCGCGCCGCGGCGTCGTCGACCAAGGCCGGGTCCACCCCGGAAGCCGCCAGCCCCCGGGCGCTGTCCACCGCGGGATTCCACCATGTCAGGGGTTCCTCCCGGGCCAGCCGGGACAGCACGGGATCCGACGCACCCCTTGACCCGTGCTGCCTCGGCGGTTCCGTGGTGGGTTCGATCTCCGGCGTATCCATGGCCCCATCATGGCGCGGCATGCTCTCACAGGCCACCGACCGGGCTCAGCCCCCGAACTCCCGGTACTGCGCGGCCAACCGGACGGGAGCATTGGGGGCGCCGAAGCCCTCGTAGCCGCCGCGGCGTTCCACGACCTCCACGAACACCTCGCCCAGCGTGGCCGTGTAGAAGTGCAGGAACTCCCCGTGCTCGTCCCGGTCGTAGAGCAGCCCGTGGGATTCGAGCTCGGCCACGAACTCGGGATCCAGATCGAAGCGGGCCACGAGGTCCTCGTAGTAGTTGCGCGGCACGGGCAGGAAGGCGAGCCCGCGGCGTCGTGCCCGGCGTGCCACCGCGACGACGTCCGAGCACGCGAGCGCCACGTGCTCCGGGTAGGCCGCGCCCGTGAAGGCGCCCTGCTCCGCGGCCATGGGCGCCACGTTGAGGGGGATCCGCACGGTGTTGCCCTCCGAGCGCATGACCTGCGAGCGCACGAGTCCGGACGGCCCCGCGACCTCTTGCGAGGACGTGGGATGCAGGTTCAGCAGGGACGTCAGGAACAGCACCGCCTCGTCGTAGTGCTGCCACGGCTGGGCCAGGTTCACGTGGTCCACGCCCGTGATCAGGGCGCCCGACGCCGCGTCGTCCTGGTCCGCGCCGAACTCCCCGAGCCACGGGGGCACCCCATGGTTGCCGTGCGGGCCGAAGAATAACTCCGTCCCGTCCGGCGCGAGCACGCCGTGCAGCACGGTCTCGTCCGGCTGCTGGGCGCGATCCACGGCCCGGGCGAGCAGGCGTTCCGCGCGGTACGCGGCGAGGTCGGGATCCGCGACCTGGAAGCCGAGGGCCGCGAGCCGCGTGGGCTGCACGGTGGCCCCCGGGTCCTCCGAGACCACGATCCGCACCGGCCCCTGCGTCCACGCCTGGACCGAGTCCTTGGAGCGGTGGTGCCCGGCCAGGGAGAACCCCAGCTGATGCAGCAACCGGGTCACGCGCCCGAGCTCCCGGGTGCGCAGCTCCACGAAGTCCCAGTCGTCGGGGGTCTGCGGAGCGGGCAGATCAGTGAGCACGAGAGGCTCGCGCTCGGGTTCCCCGCCGGCGTCGCGCACGGCGTCCGCGGTCTGGTCCTCGAGCCAGCGCAGGGACCGCAACCCGTCCACGGCCGTGCGATAGACGTCCGCCTGCCGGAACGAGTCGTTGAAGATCTCCAGGGACACGGGCCCGGCGTACCCGCACTCGTGCAGGCGGCCCAGCAGGTCCACCAGGTCGAAGTCCCCCTCACCCGGGAAGACCCGGTGGTGGCGCGACCACGAGAGCACGTCCTGTTGGAGCAGGGGCGCGTCCGCGAGCTGCACGAAGAAGATCTTGTCCGGGTCGCACTTTTCCACCCCGGCCACGGTGTCCCCGCGGGAGAAGATGTGGAAGCTGTCCAGGCACGTCCCGACCCGGGGGTGGTCCGCGAGTCCCACGATCCGGTGTGCGTGGCGCCAGTCGTTGACGTGCGCGCCCCACGCGAGAGCCTCGTAGGCCAGGTCGATCCCGTATTCGTCGGCGACGTCGCCCGCGGCCCGCAGCTGCTCGGCGATCGCCTGGTCGTCGTCCAGAACACCGGTAGCCACGTTCGAGCACACGAGCAGCACCGTGGTGCCCAGCCGGTTCATGAGTTCGCACTTGGCGCGCAGTCGGCGCAGGGAATCCGGGAACGCCTCCGGGGCCACCTCCACGCCGTCGCGGAACGGCTGGTACATGTCCAGGGAGAGCCCCAGCTCCGCTGCGAGCTCTCGGAGTTGTTCGGGCGACGACGGCGAGACCACCAGGTCCGGCTCGAAGACCTCGATCCCGTCGAACCCGGCGGAGGCCGCCGCCCGCATCTTCTCCTCGAGGGTTCCGGACAGGCACACCGTGGCGATACTGGTCCTCACAGGGCACCCTCCTGTTTCTCGTGGCTACGCTCACCCTCGGCAGCGGACGCGGGGACGGTAACGGCGTCGTCGCCCTGGCCGGTGAGCTCCAGGAAGTGCCGGCGCATGCGGGCACTGTCCGGGGCGACCCCCGTGATCAATGCAAATGCATCTACCGCTTGCCCCACGGCCATGTGTCCACCGTCCAGCACCGAGCACCCGAGAGCCCGCGCCGCCCGTACCAGGGGCGTCTCGAGCGGAAGGTAGATCACGTCCGCGACCCAGTGCTCCGGTCGCAACAGACCCACGTCGAAAGGCGTCCCGGGGTGATGGTGCATCCCCACCGGGGTCGCGTTGACCACGCCGTCGGCCGCCGCGATGTGCTCCGTGGCCTGTTCGGCCGTGACGGCTTCCACCACCGCGTCCGGATAGCGGGCGGCGAGTTCGTTCGCTCGCTCGGCGGCGCGGGCCACGTCCACGTCCACGAGACACAGCCGCTGCGCACCCAGGGACAGCAGGGCCTCGGCCACCGCGGACCCCGCCCCGCCGGAACCGAACTGCACCACGGACCCCACGGTCACGCCGGGCAGACCGTGCCCGAATCCGGTGGTGAACCCCGAGCAGTCCGTGTTGTACCCGATGAACTTTCCTTCCCGGATGAGCACCGTGTTCACGGCCTGGATGGCCTCGGCGCGCGGATCGATCTCGTCCAGGTGCTCGAGTACGAGCTGCTTGCACGGGTGCGTGATGTTGAAGGCGTTGAACCCCAGATCACGCCCGGCCCGCAAGAGGTCCCCCACACTCGTGCCGGGGCGTCCGATCACCCCCAGGTCCACGGGGCGGTAGAGGTAGCGCAGACCGTGCCGGTCCGCTTCGGCCTCGTGCATGGGCGGGGTGAGGCTCTGGGTGATGCCGTCGCCGATCAAACCCACCAGGTAGGACTCGTTGCGAGTGGACATGGGACTCCTTCCGGGGAGTGTGTGCCGTGGTCAAGAGGTGCGAATTCAGGGCCCGGGGAGCCCGGACCCGAACATCAGCTGCGCTGCGGGAGCACCACCGCGAGTCGGTCCGCGGCCTCCCGCAACAGGGGGACGTTCTGGATGAGCTCAGTGGGATCGCACCGGTGTACGGGCGCGGCGAGCGCGAGCGCCGCCTGGAGGGGAGCACCTGGGGACATGACGGGCACGGCCAGGGCGGCCATACCGTCGTCGTGCTCCTGGTCCTGCAGGGCCCACCCCTGCTCCCGGACCTGCGTGAGGATCGCGCGCAAGCGCTCGCGGTCGGTGAGCGAGCGCTCCGTGCGCGCGCTGAGGTCGAGGGACGCCACGAGGTCCTCGCGGACGTCCGGTGCGGTGAAAGCCAGCAGCACCCGGCCGAGCGCGGAGGTGTGCAGCTCCCCCCGGTCCCCCGGGTCCGTGGTGATGCGGTGGTGCGGGCCGTCCACGGTGTGCACGGTGAGGAAACGGTCCCCGTCCAGCACGGCCAGCAGACAGCTCTCACCGGTCGCCTCCACGACCTCCCGCATGACGGGCAGTGCGGTGCCGGCGTAACCCCTGGCCGTGGCCGCCTTCTGTCCCATCGCGAAGAGCAGCAGACCCAACCGGTACTGCTTGGTCGCGGGCTCGTACTCCGCGTACCCGGCGTCCACGAGGGTGCTCAGCAAGCGGTAACACGTGCTGAACGCGTAGCCGGAGTCCGCCACGAGTTGCCCGGCGGTCGCCCCGTGGGGGTACTCGGCCAGCATCTCGAGCAGCGCGAGCCCCTTGCGCACGGTTCCCGAACGGTCAGCGGCCCGGGACCGGCTACCGGCCCC
>NZ_DDIY01000016.1:142578-176747 GCF_002338785.1 Kocuria sp. UBA1838
CCGCCGACGCCGCGACGCGCGACTGCGATGCGCTGGGGCTCACGCTCAACTCCTGATTCGCTGACGGACATTCTTCTCGACCACTTGACGAACAGTGTGACCCACACCATTCTTGGTTTCAAGTATTCGGAAGTGATTTTCATTATTTGGCAATTGCCAACGCGATGACGCCCCACGGAAGGACCCGCTCATGAGCACGACCCCAGGACCGGACCAGCCGATCCACCCGCCGGCCCCGGCGGCGTCGGCGTCGTCGGGACAACTGACCGACTCACGCCCCGAGAACGTCAAGACCCCCAAGAAGGCGGCGCTGGCCAGCTGGATCGGCTCCGCGCTCGAGTACTACGACTTCGCGGTGTACGGCACCGCGGCGGCGCTCGTGCTCAACCACTTGTTCTTCCCCAAGGACGCGTCCCCGGGTGTGGCCATCCTGTTGGCCATGGGCACCGTGGGCGTGGCCTACGTGGTGCGGCCGCTGGGGGCGCTCATCATGGGCCCGCTCGGTGACCGGATGGGACGCAAGTTCGTCCTGATGCTGACCCTGTTCATGATGGGCGGCGCCACGTTCCTGGTCGGGTGCCTGCCCACGTACGACCAGGTGGGCCTGTTGGCACCCGCCCTGCTCGTGCTGTGCCGCGTGATCCAGGGCCTGTCCGCCTCTGGTGAGCAGGCCAGTGCCATCTCGGTGTCCCTGGAGCACGCCGACGACCGCCACCGTGCATTCACCACCTCGTGGACCCTGCAGGGGACGCAGTTCGGCACCCTGCTGGCCACCGCCGTGTTCATTCCGTTCACCCTGCTGCTGAGTGAGGAGCAGCTGTTCAGCTGGGGCTGGCGCGTCCCGTTCTGGATCTCCGCCGTGGTGGTCCTGGTCGCCTACCTGATCCGCCGTCACCTGGAGGAGCCGCCCGCCTTCGAGGACGCCCAGGCCGAGACCCCCGGCGAGAAGCCCGCGACCCCGCTGGCCCTGATGCTCAAGTACCACAAGGCCGCCGTGATCCGGATCGCCGCCGCCGCGCTGATCAACACCGTCAACGTAGTGTTCCTGGTGTGGTCCCTGTCCTTCGCGACCTCGGTCGTGGGCCTGGAACGCTCCACCATGCTGTGGGTGTCCGTGCTCGCCAACTTCGTGGCCCTGTTCACCATCCCCGCGTGGGCGTTGCTCGCGGACCGGGTGGGCCGCAAGCCCATCTTCGTAATGGGTGTGATCGGTTCCTCGCTGCTCATGTTCCCCTATCTGGGCGCGGTGTCTTCCGGTAACTGGGTCCTGATCTTCCTCCTGGGTGCGGTGCTCTCCGGCGTGTTCTACTCCATGGCCAACGGCATCTGGCCGTCCTTCTACGCCGAGATGTTCCCCACCCGGGTGCGCGTCTCCGGGCTCGCGCTGGGCACGCAGATCGGCTTCGCGATCTCCGGCGGCGTGACCCCCTTCCTGGCCACCGCCGTGGCCGGCGCCGAGGGCGACGCCTGGCTCAACGTGGCGCTCGTGGTCTGCGCCGCCGGTCTGATCTCGGTGATCGCCGCGCTCACGGCCAAGGAGACCAAGTCCCGTTCGCTGCGCAACATCGACGACCTGCACACCAGCCGCACGGAGGCACTCGAGGTCGTGGCACTGGGCAAGCGCAACGCCGCGGGCCGCTGATTCCGAGCTCTGGTCATCGCACTACCATTCCGTTGAAGGCGCGGTCGGGAGCTCCCCGGTCGCGCCTTCCGTCTGCCCGCCGTCAGGTGCGGTGGGTCGCGGAGGCTGCGCAGCGTCGTCGTCCGAGCACGGGGACGACGACGCCGCGCGGCCCCGTCCTCAGACGTCCCGGCGGCGTCCGGGCGGGCGGGTCGCGTGGATGGCGACCGAGACCAGCAGGGCGGCCACCCCGGCCCCGAGGGTGAGCAGGAACCCGTGCCGCGGCACGACCGACAGGACCCCGCCCAGTGCCGAGCCGAAGGAGACCCCCAGGACCAGGCAGGTCGTGAGCATGGTCATGACGCTCGCGATCCGGTGGGACGGGGCCACGCGCTCACCGCGCGTGTAGGCGCTGACCAGGATGGAGCCGACGCCCAGGCCGATCACCGTGAACAGCAGCGCCAGACCCACCGAGCCGGGGACCGGCAGCAGTAGGACGGACACCAGCACCACGAGAAGTGCTCCGCCGGCCACGCGCCATGCGAGCGGCACGCGCTCCGGGAGCCGGGACACCAGCACGCTCGCCACGGCGCTGCCCAGCCCCATGAAGCCGTAGATGATGCCCGTGTAGGCATCGGTCCCTCGGGCCGCGTTGATCGCGGTGAGTGCGGTCTGCGTGGAGCCGAAGACCGTACCCACGCACAGGCACGCGAGCATGGGCGGGAGGACGGCCTTCAGGCGGATCCGTGGGGCGGTGCCGTCGGTGAGGGTGGGCGTCTGCGCGTCCACCCTCATGCCGCGGCGGCTCACCAGGTAGGCGATGAAACACCCCTGACCCACCACGACCCACGTCATGAGCACCAAGAGCGCCGGATTCGGGCCGAGTACACCCACCAGGATCCCGGCGATCACGGGCCCCAGGATGAAGCTGATCTCGTCGCACGCGGTCTCGTACCCCAAGGCCTTGCCCACCAGGCCGGGGGTGTCCCGGCGCCTGGCCAGGGCGGACCAGCGGGCCCTCGCGATGGCTCCCACCTGGGGGTTCGCGGCGCCGACCACCGCGGCGCACACCAGGATCAGTGACCGGGGCGCGTCGTGAAGGACCACTGCGAGCAACGATCCCATCCCGAGCAGTTGCACCACGGTGGCCGCGAGCACCACGGGCAGGGGTCCGAATCGATCCACCAACCGCCCGATCACGGGCGCGCCCACGGCGGAACCGAGTCCCGCGGCGGCCACGGTGATCCCCGCGAACCCCAGGCCCAGACCGGCCCCGCTCACGTACAGCAACAGACCCAATTGCACCGTGGCGGCGGGGAGCCTGCCAACTAGCGCGGTGATGAGGAAGGGCCATCCGCCCGCAGCCGCGAGGGACAGTGAGTCCCGGGCGGGTTCAGGGACGGCGGGTGGGCGAGTGCTCACGGA
Source organism: Kocuria sp. UBA1838 (assembly GCF_002338785.1). Taxonomy (NCBI): domain Bacteria; kingdom Bacillati; phylum Actinomycetota; class Actinomycetes; order Micrococcales; family Micrococcaceae; genus Kocuria; species Kocuria sp. UBA1838. Next base: position 145,625 of record NZ_DDIY01000016.1, read on the forward strand.
TTCTCCTGGGTACGACCGACGCCGCGCACCCGACCACACGCGCGGATAATCCCCTGACGACACCTCGATGCTACCCGGGGGCCATCGGGCCGCGGTCTCTACTGCACCCTCGTGGCCCAGCGCGCCAAGTCGGCCCAGGTCCGAGGCAAGCGCTTCGTCCACGTCGACTGCACGGAGTATTCCCGGCCCATCCTCGAACGGACGGGCCTGACGCCAATCACTTCGGTCACCGCCGCGACGTGGCGCCGAGGCTGATGACAGGGCAATTCGTCGAGCCCGAGCGGTTGTTGGGGCCGATCAAGGGCCAGCTATTTTGTGCGGTTGACGTAGTCGAGGAATGCGAAGTGGAGCAAAAGCAGCATCACCCCCCGCGAATCGACATTTGCTCAGCTAAAGCAGGGGGTCAGCCGCTCGTCCGAGGGTCCCCGGGCTGAGGCGCCAGTCACGACCCAAGAAACGCAGGAGGGTGGCAGCCGTCCGTCCAGACGGCTGCCACCCTCCTGAAGGAACCCGTGCCTACCGGGCCGCCACCTTCGCGAACGGGTAGTCCACGTACCCCTTGGGTCCGCCCACGTAAAAGGTCGTGGGATCCGGGGTGTTCAGCTCCAGCCCGTCACGCCAGCGCTCCACCAGGTCCGGGTTGGCAATGAGCTCACGGCCCACCACCACGCCGTCCGCGAGATCGGCGCTCATGATGTGCTCCGCCTCCTCGAGTTCGGTGACCACGCTGAAGCCGCTGTTGAGGTAGAACACACCCTCGAAGTCACGGCGCAGGTCCCGCACGAACTCCCCGTCCACGTCCTTGTGCAGCACGGACAGGTACGCGAGGTCGAGTCCGCGCAGACCGGTGAGCAACGCGTCATAGGTGGCCACGACGTCGTCGTGGTCGTCCTCGATCGCGCCCTGGACGTTGTGCTCGGGCGAGATCCGCAGCCCCACGCGCTGCCCGCCGATCTCCTCGGCGACGGCGCGCACCACCTCGATCACGAACCGTGCCCGGTTCTGCGGGGAGCCGCCGTACTCGTCGGTGCGGTGGTTGGAGGACGGGGCGAGGAACTCGTGGAGGATGTAGCCGTTGGCGCCGTGGATCTCCACGCCGTCGATCCCGGCGTCCACCGCGCGGCGGGCGGCGGCGACGAACTCCTGCTTGATGCGGGGCAGCTCGTCGGTCTCCAGGGCACGGGGCGTGGGCATGGGCTGCTTGCCGCTGGGCACGTGCACCGCCTGGTCCACACCGATCGCACTGGGGGCCTCGGGCAGGGGGCCGCCGGTGAGTTCGGGGTGGGAGACCCGCCCGGCGTTCATGATCTGCAGGAAGATCACGCCGCCCTTCTCGTGTACGGCGTCCGCCACCCGGGACCAGCCCTGGGCCTGCTCGGCGGTCTCGATGCCGGCCTGACCCCAGAACCCGCGGCTCGTCACGGCCGGGAACGTCCCCTCCGTGACCACGAGGCCCGCGGACGCCCGCTGCGAGTAGTACTCGACGTTCATGTCCTTGGGCACACCGTCCGCGTCGGAACGCATCCGGGTCAGCGGCGCCATGGCCACACGATTGGCGAGCTCGAACTTTCCTACGGTGATCGGGTCGAACAGGGTGGGCATATGTTTCCCTTCGTCGAAAGCTGTTGGTACTTGGTCAGTACCCACAACATCCTTCCCCCGCACACCATTCCCGAGGAAGGCTTTCAGAAGGGTCGCCGGAGGAGTTGCCGCAGCCCTTCTGCTCCTGGCCCACCAACGGGTTGCCGTACTGCAGCTTGTTCTGCAGCGGACCCAGGACGTTCTGTTCCTCACGGCCATTGCCCATGGGCATCTGCTGCGCCACGCCGACGAGCGCCTCGCACACGGAGTCGTAGACGTCCTCGTGGACGTAGAGGCGCGTGAGCGCGGCACACGTCTGGCCCGTGTTGATGAACGCACCCCAGAACAGGTCCCCGGCAATGGCCTGCAGGTCCACGTCCGGCAGCACCACACCGGCATCGTTGCCCCCGAGCTCGAGGGTCAGTCGTGCGAGCCCGTCCGCGGCCGAGCGCATGATCGCCTGGCCGGTCTTGGTGGAGCCGGTGAACATGATCTTCTCCACGCCGTCGTGTTCGGACAGCGCCTTGCCCACCTCGCCGCCGCCGGGCACCACGTGCAGGACGTCCGCCGGGAGCACCTGGTTGAGCACGTGGATCAGGCCCAGCACGGACAGCGGGGTGTACTCGGAGGGCTTGACCACTGCGGCGTTGCAGGGCGCTCCGGGCACCGGGGTGAATGGCTCCGGCCTGGGGGTGCTCCCGCTCTAGGCCAGCCCCAGCATCGCCCGGGCGATCAGGAAGTAGACCACGAGCCCGGCGGCATCCACGAACGTGGAGATGAACGGGTTGGAGAACACGGCCGGGTCCGCCCCGATGGTGCGTGCGATCAATGGCGTACATCCCCCCACGGTGGCGGCCAACGTACACAGGGCCAGCAGTGTCAGCCCGATCACCGCGCCGATGTCCCACCCGTAGATCAACCCCACGATCACGAATCCCAGTCCCCCCAACAACAGCCCCAGACACAGTCCCACGCGCATCTCGCGCAGCATGACCTTGACGACGTCCCGGGTGTGCACGTCCCCCAGGGCGAGCGCGCGGGTCAGGGATGTCGCCGCCTGGTTACCCGTGTTGCCGCCGGTGCCCGTGAGCAGCGGGATGAACACGGACAGCACCACGAGCTGTTCCAGGGTGGACTCGAACGTCTCCAACACCCGTACGGTGAGCACGGCGCTGACCGCGAGCACCAACAACCACACCACGCGCGAGCGCACGAGCCGGAACACGGGGGTGGACAGGTACGGCCTGCGCAACGGCTCGGAACCGCTGAGCCGCGCCTGGTCCTCGGACTCGGCGTCCTCGAGAATGTCCAGGGCGTCGTCCACGGTGAGCACGCCCACCAGGCGGTCCTCGTCGTCCACGACGGGCAGGCTGAGCACCCGCAGGGCCGCGCACTGGCGCGCCGCCCGCTCCCGGGGTTCCGTCGCGGACACCCGGTCCGCCTCCTCCATGACCTGTGAGACGAGGGTGTCCGGAGGGGCTGCCATGAGTCGCTGCAGGCTAGTCACGCCCAGGAGCCGCCGCTGCGGATCCGTGACCATGACCGTGTACACATTGCGGGTGCGTTCCAGTTCCCCGCGCACCCGTTCCAGACTCTCGGCGCACGTCAGGTCGGGGTGGGTCGTGACGTACGAGGGGTTCATCCGCCGCCCGATCGAGTTCTCCGGGTAGCCGAGCACCGCCGCGGTGAGCTCGCGCTCGGAGAGCGGTAATCCCTTCAACAGCCGGGTGGCCAGGGCCGCAGGCAGTTCGTCCAGCAGACTCACGCGGTCGTCGGTGTCCAGGGACTCGACGACGCCCGCGACCTCCTCGTCCCGCAGACCCGTCACGAGTTCGCGCTGCAGCGGCGCGTCGAGACGTTCGAACACGGGCACCGCGCGGTCCTTGGCCAGCATCCGGTAGGCGACGGCGCGCTGGCGCACTCCCAGCCGCTCCAACAGGTCCACGACCTCCCCCACCGTGAGCTCCGCGAGCAAGCGTGCCACCTCCGGCAGGTCCTGGCTCCCGATGGCCGATTCGACGGCGCGGAAGGGCCGTTGGACCTTGACTTCGTGGACACGGCTCACGTGCCACCCCTTCCTGGTCATTGGACGGCACCGACGGGACGCGGGAGCCGTTGCCAGCCTGTCAGAAATCGGACGCGCCCGCCCAGTGGTGGCCGCACTCTAGAGTGTTCTCGTATCGCCCCACCCCGCACCCGGGAGTGGTCCTCCAGGCCCGGCCAGGCCCCGCACCGAAGGGTGACCGTGTACGCAGACCCCACCGACATGACCGCCATCCGTGAACTCCTGCACGAGATCCTGCGCAACGATCCCGCACCCCTGCACCTGGGCATGGACCTCGGTGAGATCGAACAGGGCCGAGTGACCATGTCCATGACCGTGTCCGACTTCATGGCCAACGGCCACGGTGTCTGCCACGGCGGATACCTGTTCACCCTGGCGGACACCACGCTCGCGTACTGCTGCGCGACCGCCGGCTCCCCCATCCTCACGCGCAACGCCGAGATCACGTTCACGGCTCCCGCGCACAGCGGCCAGGTGATCACCGCGATCGCCACGCGCCGGGTGAGCTTCGGCAGGAATCAGATCTGCGACGTCGTCCTGGAGGCCGACGGGCGCGTGATCGCCTACTTCACGGGGCAGGGCACCACCCCGCCGCAGCCCAAAGGTACGGTGAAGTGACGGGCCGGACACTGTAACGCCCACCGCTGGAAGTTCTCGGGCACGCCGAGGCCACGTTCGACCCCGTGAGGTAGCCTCGGCGTGCCTCAGACTTTGGTGCGGGCTCGCGAATGACGCGCGGATGCGGCGTCGGCACTGGAACGCCGCGCCGTCACCGCATGACAGACCGGAACGGCGCTACACCCGCCCCCGGTGCACGATGCGACCGTCGTGGTTCACGCGCTCCTGGCCCAAATTATTGATGTGCGAATTTCCGAGCTCCTACACGAACGCGGTCGAGGACGCCGCGATGAGGTCCAAGACTTGCCTCACGGCGCGGTCCCCGATCCCGTGGATCGCCACCCACTCACCCACTCCCCCGCCTCGGCTTCCTGTGCGGCCTCGCGGATCGCTTTGACGACGTCGCTCGCTCGCGGTGTCACGGACGGCCTGCAGTCCGCCTTCATGGCCAGGCAGACATATATCCCGGGATGCCCGTGGGACTCGATGAGCCCCGGCATGAGGTAACGCCCACCCGCATCCACGACGGGTGCACCCTCCGGGGTGCGGGCGCGCGCGATGGCCGAATAGCGGACCTTGACCGGGAACAACTGGGTCAGGACGGTGCACACGGGGGCGTACGGGATGGAGGCGAAGCCGAGTCCCAGGATCATGGCCACGGTGATCAGGGCGGTGTCCCGGGTGTCCACGAGCCAGAAAATGGGGAAAGCCACGAGCGCGGCGATCGCGTAGCCGACGGCCTCCACGATGGACGGGGAGGTCTTGTCCGCGAGGGCCACCACGGCGGCCACGATCATGGAGGACAGGATGGTGCCAGTGGGCGAACCCAGCTGCACCACCGCGCTGGAGAAACCGCGCTTGTGCTCAGGGGCGTTCTCCACGGCCAGCAGGGTGGCGCCGCCCCATTCGCCGCGGACCGCCATGCCCTGCACGAACCGCAGGACGGCCAGCGCGGGGTCCTCGCCGCCGAAGAACAAGGGCGCGAAGACGATGGACGCGGTGGGGCCGAACAGGAAGAAGTCGTACCAGTCGAGGGACGTGCCCACGTAGGCGCCGATCAGCGCTTTGCAGGCCTTGCGGGGGTCGTGTTCTCGGGCCGCGGGATGCTCCGCGGTATGGTCCGTGGGACCTTCGGTCGTGCTGGACGTGACAACCTCTGGATCAGGGAAGTGGTGCCGTTGCCCCGGGACCCGCTCATACGAGCACCCGGAACAGTGGCCGCGATTATTTATGTGACCAGGGTCCTACACCGGAGCTTTTCGGCGGGTTCAAGACTGGAAGGGGTCCGCCCGAAATTCGCTGCCGCGAGACGGTTGTCGCGTCCCGTGGCAAGTGGTCGAATGAACGCATGAGTGAAAACAGCATCTGGGATGCCCTGGAATCCGCACGCGACAAGGCCAAGGAACGGGAGCAGGAGGAGATGCAGCGCGTCGAGGACGCGGACAACCACGAGCAGCAACGCGCCGCCAGCTCCCGCGTGGCAGCACGCCAAGCCGTGCGCGAGACGCTCGACGACATTCTCGCGCAGCGGGAGGGGTGAGGGGTTCACGGAGGGGGTGAGCCCCCCAGGCAACCTCGTGCGGCGCGGGGAACGGTTCCGTTCCCCGCGCCGCCGCGCCATCTGATATTGATGCTGGGGACGCACATCGACCGAGGAGTCCCCACGAGCACGCATCACTTCATCCGAGCACGGCTGCCGTGGGTGGTGGCCGGGATCATCCTCGTGGCGCTGAGCTTGCGCGGGCCCATCATCGCGCCCACGCCCGTGATCACGAACATCCAGGCGGACATCGGCCTGTCTTCGGTCGCGGCGGGGCTGCTCACGGGACTCCCGGTGTTCCTCTTCGCCGTGGTCACCCCGGCGGCCTCCGCGGTCATCCGACGCGCGGGCCCCGAGGCCGCCGTCCTGCTCTGCCTCATCGGTGTCCTAGTGGGCACCATCATCCGTTCCCTCGGCTCCACGCCCCTGCTGTTGGTGGGCACCGTGGTCATCGGGGCGTCGATCACGATCGGCAACATCGTGATCCCGGTCATCATCCGCCGCGACGTCCCCTGGCGCCAGGTCTCCGTGGTCACCGCCGCCTACTCCGCGGCCCTCAACGTGGGGTCCATGATCACCGCGCTCGGCACCGCGCCGCTCGCCGCCGCCCTGGGGTGGCGCTGGGCCCTCACGGCCTGGGGCGTCCTGGCGCTCGCCGGCATCGGCTACTGGCTCCTGCTTTCACGACGCCGCTCCGGCAGCCCCGGCGACGACGCCGCCTCAGCCGCCCACACGCCGTCGTCCCCCGACGCCCCCGGCTGCGGCGCGGCCCCCAACCCCCACGCGCCGTCGGCCCCCGAAACTTCAGAGGCCCCCGCGGAGATGCTGCCGCCAGCGGAACCCGACACCGCTCACGCGACGGGGCGTGTGCGGCGCATCGGCTGGTTGCTCGCGCTGGCGTTCTGCGGGCAGGCCATGGCCTACTACTCGGTGGCGGCGTGGCTACCCGCGTTGCTCGCGGACACGCGGGGGTTGAGCTTGGCGAGTTCCGGGGCCTCGGCGTCGCTGTTCCAAGTGGCCGCCGTCATCGGGGCGTTCGGCGTGCCCCTCCTGGCCGCACGGGCGCCCGCGTGGGTTCCGGTGGCACTGATCGGAGCGCTGTGGATCACCCTACCCATCGGCCTGATGCTCGCGCCGGGATGGTTCATCGCGTGGTCGCTCATCGGCGGGGCGGCCCAGGGCGGCGGTTTCACGGCGATCTTCTCGATCGTCGCCCGCGTGGCCCGCTCCTCCGCCGAGGCGGCGCGGATGTCCGCGCGGGTGCAGGGTATCGGCTACCTCGCGGCCACGATCGGGCCACCCCTGGCCGGAGGTTTGAACACCGCGACCGGGGCGTGGACGGCGCCCCTGCTGTTGGTGCTCGCCGCGACCGTGGTGTTCACGGTGGGCGGGGTGTTGGCGGCGTTCAGGGCGCGGTCGTGAACACCACGACATGACAGCGCGCGTTCCACTGCAGTTGATGTTACGGATACAGGACTGGGGCCCACTCACGAATGAGTGGGCCCCAGCCATCAGGTTCTGGATCTAGAACCTACGGAACGAGGTCTCAGCGACCCGGGTGGGTGGTGCCGTCCACGTTGGTGGTCCCGGTGTCGCGCACGGTGCTGGTCCCGGTGTCGCGGCGACGATCCGTGGTGTGGTCGACGTGGCGATCGTTGTGGACGGTCTTGTTTTTCTTCAGCAAACCAGCCAGACCCAAGAGACCGACCAGACCCCACAGGCCGGCGTTGCCGTTGTCGTCGTTGGTCTGCTGGCTCGTGGCGGGAGCCGGGCTCTCCTCGGCGGCGATGGCGGGGGCCGACACACCGGTGAGGATTGCGAGGGACAGGGCAGCGGTAGCAGCGGTCTTACGCATCATTTTGCACTCCTGGCTGGGAAAGGAAGCACCATCATTTGACGGCTTAATAAGCACCCTACCTTAATTGTGTGTCTCCGACGACCGGCCGGTGAGGAATATATGCCGTGGCGGGCCGGGAATAACAGCATGGATATTCGATAAGGTGGCGCATTGATTTCGCACCCTTGGAAATACGCTCTTAACTGGCCTAACGAGCCCCCCATTATGACTTCGCCACCTCTCGCGGGCAACAGTGTGCTCTATTTATATTCGGGAATAATCGGAGGCGAGTCCGAGAGCTTGATTCTCCTGGCCGGGCCCGCCGGAACACCGGCGCGTACTGTATTACCCAGGTGAAGCGGCGATTTCCTTAAATTTTCCCGGATACACGCGGGCGAAGAGGATGAATCGGGAATACATATACGATTTCGTCCTCGCGCCCCCAGCACCGATGATCGAGGAACGCAGAGGGCATTCCCCTACCCCCCTCCGTAACCTCACCCGTCCCGGACCAGCGCACCCCCTTCCCCGGGTAGTTTCAAGATCAGTTACCCCGGGAGGAGCTCACATGTCCCAGCGCATCGCCATCATCGGCGCGGGAATCGGCGGTCTGACCCTTGCCATCGATCTGCAGCGCAAGGGGTTGGACGTCCGGATCTACGAACAGACCGCTGTCCTGCGGGAGGTCGACGCCGCCGTCCCCCACCACGGCCAGGGTGCGAACCAGTCCATCGAGGACGCGATCGTCCTCTCCGACCTACTCTCCAGCACGACCGACTGGGACCATGCGCGTGCCGAGTACGAGCGGCGTCGTCGTTTCCGTACCCGCAAGATCGTGGACGCGTCCGTCACCGTGGGTGAAATGCTCCACCTGCCCGACGGCGCTCGCGCCCGGGAACGCAACACTCGCCTGGCCTCGCCGGACGCCTTCGACCGGGACCTGGACTGGATCCATTCGTTCCGTGCCGATGAGCAGGTCCCGGAAGCCCCGGCCGTGGGTGGGTGATCAGGAAGGGCGTCGCGCCCAGCGCGGCGCCCGCTCCGGCCGCGGTCCTACGCCCACCGCCAACGCCGGGAGCGCACTGAGCCACGGCAACTGCCGCACGACCTTCACGACCCACGACGGCGGCCGCAGGTCCCTGCCCCGGATCGCCGGCATGATCAGTGCCGCGTGCAGGATTCGCTGCATCCCCTGGATGACCACCGTGGGCACCATGCGGCGTCGCTGGATCCGCGCCAACGCACGCGCCTCCGCCCGCCCGGATGCACCGCCAGAACGCAGCAGCGGAGCCAGAATGCTGGCCGCAGCCACCGCGTCCTGCACCGCCAGATTGATCCCGACGCCGCCCACCGGCGACATCGCGTGTGCGGCGTCCCCGATGCACAGGACCCCCGGGGCGTGCCAGCGGCGCAGCCGGTCCAGGCGCACGTCGAGGTGCTTCACGTCCGCCATAGACCCGATCCCGGTCACCCCGGTGACCGCCTCCGGGAAGAGCTGCGCGGCGTCGGCCCGGAAGGCGTCGAGACCGCGGGCGCGCACGGCGTCGTCGGCACCCTTGGGGCCCAGCTGCGCGACCTGGATGTAGCCGTCGCGCGGGATGCCGATGGCCACTCGCCCCCGGTTCGAGCGCGGCAGCAGCGACTCCCCCACGCGGCGATCGGTGGGCAGACGGTACCACCAGACGTCGAAGCCCACGGCGCGCTCCCGCGCCGGAAACCCTACGGCGCGGCGGATCACGGACCAGCGGCCGTCGCACGCGATCGTGAGATCAGCCGCCACCTGTCCGGTACCTTCCGGCGATTCGACGACGACGCCGCTCACCCGCCCCTTCTCCCACGTCACCCCGGTGACCTCGTGCTCCGTGCGCAGCGAGAACGTGGGTTCGGCGGCGGCCGCGTCCGCGAGCAGGTCCAGAAGATCCCACTGTGGGACCATGGCGATGTAGGGGTGGCGCACCGGCAACCGGGTGAAGTCCACCATGCGCACCGGGCGGCCCTCGGGGTCCGGGAGGTCCACGTGGGTGACCCTGGAATGCGGAATGGCCTCGAAACGATCGAAGAGACCGAGATCGTCGAGCAGGGCCAGGGTGGTGGGATGCACGGTGTCCCCGCGGAAGTCGCGGAGGAAGTCCGCGTGCTTCTCCAACACCGTGACCGCCACACCCGCACGCGCCAGTAGGAGACCCAGCACCAGGCCGGCCGGACCGCCGCCGACGATGGCGCACGTGGTGCGAACGGTGGGCGGCTCCGCGGGCGTCGTCACCCCGCCAGCCCCTTCACGAATCCCCAGAACGTTTCCGCGCTCACGGTCAGATGGTGCGCGAAGGCCTCCAGGTCCTCACTCGAGTCCCGGCGGTAGTTCACGCAGAACTCGTAGCCGTCCGTATGGGTCGTGTACGTGACACCGAAGCCCTCGGGTGTGGTGGGCGCGAACGCGTAGCGCACGATCGGGTCCGGACCGCCGATGGACGTGGTGGACAGGAAGTCGTGGCGCATGGCCGCGATCCCCGGGGAGTCGAAGAACTCGGACAGCTCCCCCGTCTTCCGGGCCATCATGGCGAGTCCCAACAGGTGGCGATCCACACCGCGGGCGTTCTTACAGGCCTTGACCCAGCCACGATGTGCGTCCAGGGCCTCCGTGAACAGCTCCTCGGTCGCCTCACCAGCGAGGAGGGCGCGGGCGAATGCGGTGGCCTGCGGGGTCACGGGGCGGAGGCACTCGGTGCGCCCCGCCTGGAACTCACGCATGTCCACCGCTTCATATACACCGCGCGCCGTCCCGTACGTCGCGAGCTGGGCGAGCAACATGATGAATTGCTGAGCGGCGTCGTCGCTGATCCTGAACGGGAGTTCGGCGCGGTGCAGCCGCGGCACGAACACCCGGTGCACGCCCAGCAGCGCGGCCTCCGTGCGGTATTGGGCGACCCGCGCCACGAGTTCGTCACGCAACTGCGGCTCGAGCTCCCACGTAATCGCGGCGGGTTGCGGGGCGTCCGGCAGCGCGGCCTCGTCCGGGATCGTCACGTCCTGCATGGCTCCCGCGACGGCCAGGATCGTAGCCCCGTCCACGGTGCTGTGTTCCACGTGCATGGCCAGCCACGGATCCTCGAGGCACACCTCGTACGTGATCGGTTTGTAGGCCCAGGCTTGCCCCACTTCGAACGCGCAGCGCTCCAGGTGCTCCACGACCTCGGCCCGTGCCCCCACGACATTGACCAGGAACACCATGCGGCTGATCCGGTCGTAGATCTCCGCGTTGTGCTCGTTCGAAGTCAATTTCTCCAACAGGGGCGCGGCCGTCTCACTGCCCAGGTAGGACAGCGCCCCGAACGGCAGCTCGGTCTCCCGCGGTTCGTCCCGCTCCACGACCGCGCGCAGCCCCGCGGCCACCGTGCGCAGCGGCAGCGGTTGCCGGTCCTGGGTACTGATCGTCAGCGCGTACAGCCGGCCGCGGTGGATCACGCCGATCTCCTCCGCTGCCTCGGCCGACCCCGACGACGCCGCTCGCTCCGGTCTGCGGATCTCGTCCCGTTCCGCGCGAGGATGCCGCACCCCGCCCGTGAGACATTCCCATTGGGACATACTCACGTCGTTACCGCGGGGATCCACCTCCTGCGGGGTCTCCCCGCGCACCTGCCGTAGATGCACCCACGCCGCCCGGTAGACGAGTTCGGCCGCCCGGCCCAGCCCCGGGGCGCCGAAGTCCCCCGTGATCTGGAATCCCACGTTGGTGGTCAGCGGCAGGGGTGTGCGCACGCTCAGATATCCGTCCAGCCACTCCCGGGACAACCAACTGCGCCCCTCGGCGTCCTCCGCACGGGCGAACTCCTCGAGTGCCGCTTGTAACCGCGGGCCCTCCCCGGTCCGGAACGCTTCCGCATCACGCCGGGTCCGCTCGAGCGCCGCGCCGTCCACGAGGGGGTCGACGGCGCTCAGCATCCGCTGCAGCGTCTCCTCCAGCGGGGGCACGGGAAGGGGTTTGACACCCATGAGGCATCCTTTCGGTCGCGGGAACAGGAGGGTCGGGTCAAGGGGAGGGTCGGCGCGACGGCGCCCGTGCGGATCCGCCGCGGTGTTCCATGGGGTCGAGGTCTACAGCTCCCCGTAGCGGGCCAGCGCGCGGGCCAGCCGCTGCACGCCCTCGTGGATTACGTCCGGGGCATGGGTCACGAAGGACAACCGCATGGTGGACTCGTCCGGGTCGTGCGCATAGAAGGAGGCACCCGGGACGAAGGCCACGCCTTCCTCTACCGCGAACGGTAGCAATCGGGTGGTGTCGATCCCGTGCCCCAGTCGAACCCACAGGAACATGCCTCCGTCCGGGCGGGTGATGTGAGCGTCCCGCGGGAGGACGGCCTCGAGTTCCGCGTACATGGCCCGCGCCCGCTCGGCGTAGACGGGACGTACGCGCTCGAGGTGCGCCTCGACGTCGGCGGTTGCAAGATACCGCGCCACGGCCAACTGGTCCGGCACGGGCGACTGCAGCCCGATCGCCTGCTTGGCCACAGTGAGCGTGAACTGGATGGGCCCCTCGGAGCGCATCCACCCGATCCGCACCCCCGGGGCGATGATCTTGGACACCGAGTTCAGCAGGATCGTCTGCGCGGACATCCCCGGAAGGGATGCGATGGGGGCCATGGGCTCGCCCGTGTAACACAACTCGCCGTACGGGTCGTCCTCCACGAGCGCGGTGCCGGTGCGCAGCAGGACGTCCGCGACGGCGCGGCGTCGTTCCACGGGCATGCAGATCCCGGACGGGTTCTGGAAGGACGGGATCAGGTAGACGAAGGTGGGGCTGTGCTCGGCGATGAGCCGCTCGAGCTCCTCCGGCACCACGCCGTGCTCGTCCGTGGGGACGCCCACCATGTGCGCACCGTTGAGATCGAAGGCCTGCACAGCCGCCAGGTAGGTGGGCCGTTCCACGAGGATCACGTCCCCCGGGTTGACGAGCGCCTGGGCCACCACGAACAACCCCTCCTGGGAGCCCGTGGTCACCTGGACCTGGTCCGCAGTGGTGGGCAGGTGCCTGCTGACCCGACGCGCCGCTTGCTCGCGAAGTTCCAGCTCACCCTCGCTCGAGGCGTACTGCAGCGCGCGTGCAGGGTGGTTCGCGAATACCCACTCGTAGGCGGCCTTGATGTCATCGACCTCGAAGTACGCGGGATCCGGGACACCACCGGCGAACGAGATCACACCCTCCTTGGACACCACCTCCAACAGGTCGCGCACGGGGGAGGAATCCACCCCGCGCAGACGGTCGGCGATACGGAACGAGAAGGGTTCGAGGGTGCTCATGCGGCCAGTATCCCACCGGCCCCGGAACGGTGAGGGTCCGGGATCACTCACCCAGGGGCGTGCGCGCGCACCAGGCTCTCAGGAGGGCGAGCACGTGACGGTCGAACGCGGCGTCGGCGTCCGTGTCGGGGAGGACCGGACAGCTCATCTCGATGGCGATCCATCCATGGACGCCCACCCAGAGTGTGGCACCGATGACCTCCACGGGGAGGTCATGGAAGATCCCCTTGTCGATGGCCCCGCGGACCAGTCGGTACATGGGTTGCATGGCCGTGTTCGCGAATTCCGCGCAGCTGGATCCCCCGGTGGAACCGTCCCTGCGGGCGCCGATGCAGTCCCCCGCCTTGCCCAGGATCACGTTGTACAGCGCCGGGAACTCCAGGGCCCAGCGTCTGCAGGAGCGGGCGAGTGCGCGCATGTCCGCCACGGGTTCGCCGGTGCGCACGGCCATCTCGTGCGCGCTGAGGTAGCTCACGATCGCTTCCTCCCGCACGGCATCGATCAGGGCGTCCCTGCTGCCAAACATGGTGTAGATCGCGGTGGTGGAGCAGCCGTGCTTGGCGGCCAGTGGCCGGAGGGAAACGGACTCGACACCGCCGGCCAGGATCTGTTCGGCGGTGCTCTTAATCAGTGCTTTGCGAGTGATCTCGTCAAATTTTCGGGGTCGGGCCACACGTGCGATCGTACTGGTCAGAGCCTTGTTAGCGCATTAATTATCGAGAATTGCGGGCACTTAGGGGACAACTGTATACCAGTTCGCGACCCCTCGAGGTGCCCCGTGATTCATCCCTCGTGAGCCGAACGACGATTGCGCCGGATCCGCTTGACGACCCACCACACCAGGAACAGCAGGACCGCGATCACCACGATGCGTGAGAACACCCCGGCGTACTGTTCCGCGATGTGCCAGTTCTCCCCCAGGAAGTACCCGGCGAGCACGAAAATGGTGTTCCAGATCAGGGACCCGGCCGCGCTAAGCACCACGAACAGCCCGAACGACATCCGCTCGATCCCCGCGGGAACGGAGATCAGGGATCTGAAGATGGGGATCATCCTCCCGAAGAACACGGCGGCCTTGCCGTGGCGGTCGAACCACTCCTCGGTGCGATCCAGGTCATGCAGATCCACGAGTGGCATCTTGTCCACGATCACGCGCAGGCGGCGTCGTCCCAGTGCGGCGCCGATCCAGTACAGCGCGATCGCGCCCACGACCGACCCCAGCGTGGTCCAGAAGATGGCCCCGCCCAGGCTGAAATTGCCCTGGCTGGCCGTGAAACCGGCGAGCGGGAGGATCACCTCGGACGGCAGCGGCGGGAACAGGTTCTCCAGGGCCACGAGCAGTCCGGCGCCGGGAGCGCCGATGGCTTCCATGACGCCCACCACCCACCCCGCGATACCGGAGAGCTGAGCACTCTCGTCGGCTGATGTGGCGGCCAGGATGGCAGGCAGGGACATGAAGGTGTTCTCCGCACGTGGTCGTCAGGGGTGTGTCCGCCATGCTACGGGAGGAATCTTGGGGTCCGCTTGGAGCTATCGGGGCGGTGCGCGATTGAATGGGGCCATGCGTCTGTGGTCAGTTCACCCGTCCCTGCTGGACCGTCGTGCTCTGGTGGCGTGCTGGCGGGAGGGTCTGCTCGCCCAGAAGGTCCTGCTCGGTCAGACCAAGGGCTACACGCGCCACCCCCAGCTACAGCGCTTCCGCGCCACGAGCGATCCGGTCCTGTCCGTGGCCACGTACCTGCACGGCGTCGCCGACGAGGCCGACCGCCGCGGCTACAACTTCGACCGCACCCGCCTGGCCCGGGAGGCGAGCACACAGCCCATCACGCTCACCGTGACCACCGGTCAGCTGCGCTACGAGTTCGAGTTCCTGCTGCGCAAGGTCCTCGACCGCGACCCCGAGTGGGCGCGATCCGCACTGGACGGCATCGATCCCCATGCCGCTCCCCACCACCCGTTGTTCGTCCCGGTTCCCGGGCCGGTCGCCGAGTGGGAGCGCGTGAAGTAACCGGTTCGGGCCACCGCCGTGTCCGAAATCCGCTAGCGCCCGGCGCCCGGGCGTGGGACCGTGGGACGCATGCCCCCTCAAGACTCCTCGTTCGACGAGCGCTACCGGGCTGTCGAGTCCCGGGACGGGCGCTTCGACGGGCAGTTCGTGACCGCGGTGCGCACCACCGGGATCTACTGCCGCCCGAGCTGCCCCGCGCGCACGCCCCACCGCGAGAACGTGCGCTTCTACCGCACGAGCGCGGCCGCCCACGCCGCCGGGTACCGCGCCTGCAAACGCTGTGTCCCGGAAGCCGTGCCGGGGTCCCCGGAGTGGGATCTGCGCGGGGACGTGGTGGGGCGCGCCATGCGGCTCATCACCGAGGGGGTCGTGGACCGCGAGGGCGTGCTGGGACTCGCGCGGCGCGTGGGATATTCCACGCGCCACCTCACCCGCGTGCTGACGGAGGAACTCGGCGCCGGACCGCTCGCGCTCGCCCGCGCCCACCGGGCCCAGACGGCGCGCGCCCTACTGACGCAGACGGACCTGCCGGTCGCGGAGACCGCGTTCGCGGCGGGATTCTCGAGCATCCGACAGTGCAACGAGGTGATCCGCGAGGTGTACGACATGACCCCGCAGCAATTGCGGGCGCGCAGCATGAGCACCGGACCCTCGGGACACGGCGCGGCGAGTGAGCCGGGCGAGGTGGACCTCGCGTTGAGCTATCGCGAGCCCCTGGACGTGCGCGGGCTGTTCGTGTGGTTCGCGGTCCATGCGGTGGACGGCGTGGAGGTCGGGACCCCCACCTCCTACACCCGCGCGCTGAGCCTGCCCGGCGGCCCGGCCTGGCTGCGCGTGTACGAGCGCGCGGGGCGGTTGCGGTTGCGCACGCGGGTCACGGATCTCGCGGACCTGCCCGTGCTGATCGCCCGGGTGCGTCGGCTCTTCGACCTGGACGCCGATCCGGAGGCAGTGGCCGCCGCGCTGTCCCGCGTCCCGGTGTTGCGCCCGCTGGTCGAGGCCGCCCCGGGGCTGCGGGTCGCCGGTTCCGCGGACCCGCACGAGACGTTGATCCGCACGCTCATCGGTCAGCAGATCTCCCTGGCCGCGGCCCGCACCGTGTTGGGTGCCCGCGCGCGGGACATGGGAGAACCCGCGCCCTCCTTCGCCACCGGCATCCGGTACATGTTCCCGACCGCAGCGGCCATCGCCGAGCACGGCGTCCAGTTCCTGGGCGGGCCGGCCGCGCGGGTCCAGGCGGTCCTGGGTGCTGCCCGCGCGCTCGCCTCGGGTGATTTGCAGTTGTCCCCCGGTGACGACGCCACTCAGCAACGCGCCGCGCTCCTCACCCTCCCCGGGGTGGGGCCATGGACCGCGGACCACGTGCGCATGCGGGTCACCGGGGACCCGGACGTGTTCCTGATCGACGACGGGGCCATGCGCGCCGGTGCCCGACGGCTCGGGCTCCCGGACACCAGACCCGCACTCGTGGACTGGGCAGGGGCCGCTGCCCCATGGCGCAGTTACGCCACCACCCATCTGTGGGGTCCGCTGACCCCTCCCGCATCCTTCTCGGAAAGTGTGCAGTCATGACATATGTCGTTGAGAGCATTGACACCCCTGATGGTTCCTTCACGGCAGTGGCCCGGGAGGACGGAACCGTCGTGGCCTCCGGATGGACACGCTCGACCGAGCAGCTACTCGCGCGGATCCGCCCGGCCTTCCGTCCGGAGGAAGCGCAATCCGGCGACGTGCCCGCACTGGAGGCGGTCCGCGCGTTCTACGACGGCAACCTCGACTCCGTCATGACCGTGCCCGTGGACCTGCACGGCACCGAGGGCCAGCAGGCCGGGTGGGCCGCGCTGCGCCGCATCCACCCCGGGTCCCCCCTGACCTACACCGAGTTCGCGCGGGAGCTCGGCAATCCCCGGGCCGTTCGGGCGGCGGCGTCGGTGTGCGCCCGCAATCCCGTGGCGCTGTTCGTCCCGTGCCACCGGGTGCTGCGTTCGGACGGTTCCATGGGTGGGTTCGCGTGGGGCGAGGCGATCAAGCGTGATCTGCTGCGGCGGGAGGCACGCTCCGCGGCATGACAGACTGGACGGGTGGAACGGGAGAACACCGAGCAACGCATGACCTGCAGCGTGGTCATCCCCGTTCGTAACGACTCTTCCTACCTGGAGCGCTGCCTCCGGGCCCTGCGTGAGCAGACCCGCACCCCGGACGAGATCGTCGTGGTGGACAACGGTTCCACCGATGATCTTTCGACAGTCCTGGACCGCCACCCCGAAGTACACCGGGTGTGGGAACCCGTCCCCGGAGTGGCCGTCTCCGCGGCCGCGGGCTACGACGCCGCCCGCGGGGACCTCATCCTGCGCTGTGACGCGGACAGCCTCCCCTCCCCCGGCTGGGTCGAGCGACACACCGCGGTGCTGTCACGGGCCCTGCGGGATCCGCAGGGGAAGGCCACCGTGGCGGTGTCCGGGATCGCGCGGTTCGGGCCGCGGTACGAGTTGGCCGGACGCATCCTGGGTGCGGCATACATCACGGCCTACCGCCTGGGGGCCGGCACGGCGCTGGGCCACTGGGCCTTATGGGGGTCCAACATGGCCTTCACCCGGGCGTGGTGGCAGCATGTCCGGGAAGAGGTGCACCGGGATCCACGGGTGCACGACGATTTCGACCTCAGCTTCCGCGTCCGTCGCGATCAGCGCGTGATCATGGACCCGGGCAATGTCGCGATCGTGTCCTGGCGGGCCTTGGTCTCCCCCGCTCGGATCCGCCGGCAGCTGCGCATGGCCATGGCCACCGTGTTCCTCAACTGGCGCAGTGAACGACCGTGGGTGCGTATCCGGCGACGCGTTCTCTCCGGCCCCCTGGGGCGTGGGGGCAGCCGATGACGTCCGAGCAGACGCACAGCGTGGGCGGCGTGGTCGCATCGGCCATGTGCTTCACGGCGATCATCGGGGCGGGTTACTACGCATTGGACGGGCGCCGGGTGGACATGGCCGTCCTACTGCTCGCGGGACTCGGACAGGTGATCGCGTTTCTGTGGTTCCGCACCCAGTACGCGCGGGCCGTGTGCTCGCTCATCATGCTCACCGCCGCCATGAGCGCGGCCGAACAGCTCTACAGCAGGATCTGGTGGTGGGACATCCTCATCCACTTCGTGACGCTGTACGCCCTGGTGTGGATGGCATGGAATCGCGTTCTGACCCACCACCCCCGGGTGCGGGGCCGGGTGCGCGATCGTCCCGCGATGCGGTTCACGTGGTGCGCGGTGGCCGGCTTCGTGATCGCCGTGGTGTGGGAGGTCATGGAACTGTTGGGGTTCCTGTTCGCGACACCGGACATCCACATCCCACCCCTGGACACGCTGGGGGACATCGTCATGGGGGTGCTGGGGGCTGCCTGCGTGGGCTTCCACAGGGAACCGCACTGAGCGTCGTCGTCCCCGGCGGGCCGCGAACGGTCGCGTGCGGTGAGTCCCGACCCCCCAAGTGCCGGGACTCATCGCACGCTTGCGGCGTCGGCGAACAGTATGGAGCCCCGCTGGGGAGCGGGACGTTCGATCCGGACGCGCGGTCACCGGCCGTGTGCTGGACCAAGGCGGGGGCCGGGGTGCAGTGCTCGGGCGACCGGGCTCAATCATAGTTGTTCACATTTTAGTTGTCCACAATTAGATGGAGACACCAGTTGCCCTTCGCGGTCGCGGCGCGGTGCCGGGCCGGTCACGCCCAGCGCGGACGACGTGGCGCGGTACCGGGCCGCGGTGGAATTCTGGGACGCATGACCCACGAACACGCTCCCCACCGCACGCCCGAGACCGCTGCCGGCTGGGACGAGCGCTACGGCGCTACGCACATCTGGAGCGGGGAGCCCAACGGCGCCCTGATGGCGCTCACGTCGGACCTCGCTCCCGGCACGGCGCTGGACGTGGGTTGCGGTGAGGGCGCCGACGCCGTGTGGCTGGCCCGACGTGGCTGGACGGTGACGGGGCTGGACGTCTCACGCGTCGCCGTCGACCGCGCTCGGGCCGCGGCAGAAGCCGCGGGGGTCGAGATCACGTGGCTCGTTGAAGGGTTCGGCGAGCGCCCCCTCGGCCCGTTCGACCTGGTGTCCGCCCAATACCCCGCGGTGCCCAAGCGGGGCGACGACGCAGCGGTGCGCGCGTTCGCGGACGCCGTGACACCGGGCGGGCGGCTGGTGTTCGTGCATCACGAGCTGGATGAGACACCTCACGGTTTCGACCCCGCCGACTACGTGATGCCCGAGGACGTGGTGACGTATCTGACCGGGCAGGGATGGCAGATCGAGACGAACGAGATCCGCGAGCGACACCTGGAACGCGGTGCCGGGTCCGGCCACTCGTGGGACCGGATGGTCGTGGCGCGGCGGGGCGCGTGAACACCTCCGGCGTGAATCGCGCCTCGGTGGGGCTGCGCTCGCAGCGTGGTCCCGTCCTGCTGGCCGTAATGCTCTCCACGGCTCTGGTGGCCCTGGACGCCACGATCCTGGCGACCGCGGTGCCGAGCATCGTGGGTTCCCTGGGTAACTTCGCCCAGTTCCCGTGGCTGTTCTCGAGCTACATGTTGGCGCAGGCGGTGAGTGTGCCGATCTTCTCCAAGCTCTCGGACATGTACGGGCGCAAACCCGTGATCCTCACCGGCGTGGGGTTGTTCCTGGTCTCCTCCGTGCTCGCGGGATGCGCGTGGAGCATGCCGTCGCTCATCGTCTTCCGGGTGATCCAGGGATTGGGTGCGGGAGCCGTGGCGCCCATGGGCATGACGATCGTGGGGGACATCTACACCGTGGCCGAGCGCGCCGCCGTGCAGGGGTACGTGGCCGGGGTGTGGGCGGTCTCTTCGGTCGTGGGGCCCACATTGGGTGGGCTGCTGTCCCAGTTCTTGAGTTGGCGGTGGGTCTTCTTCGTCAACATCCCGGTGGCCCTCGTGGCGGGGTGGCTGTTGCTGCGCAGCTATCACGAGAAGATCGAGCGCGAGGAGCACCGGGTGGACTTCACCGGTGCCGCGGTGCTCGCGATCGCCCTGTCCGCCCTCATCCTCGGCGCGCTGGAGAGCGGCAACGCGTGGGAGTGGCTTTCGGTGCCCACCCTGGTGTGCGGCGTCGTCGGCGTCATGGGGCTGGCGATCTTCGTGGCCGTCGAGCGTCGCGCGAGCGAACCGATCATCGACCTCGCGCTGGTACGACGCCGCGTGGTCGCAAGCACCACCCTGGTCTCCCTGGGGATCGGCGCGCTGCTGGTGGGGATGACGAGCTACGTTCCCACCTATTTGGAGCGCACGGCCGGGGCCACACCGATCGCGGCGGGAGCGGCCGTGGCCGCCGTGAGCATCGGCTGGCCCGTGGCTGCATCCACGGCGGGGCGGATCTACATGCGGTGGGGCTTCCGGCGCACCATGTTTCTGGGCGGTGCGATCGCGACCGTGGGAGCGGCCCTGACCGCCGCGCTGTCGCCGTGGCCGAGCGTGATCGGTATGGCTGTGTGCGCGTTTATCATCGGGCTGGGGCTCGGTTACACCGCGGCGCCGTCGCTGATCATGGCCCAGTCCTCGGTGGAGTGGAACCAGCGCGGGTCGGTGACGGGTCTCAACATGTTCGCTCGCTCCGCCGGCTCAGCCGTGGGGGTGGCGATCTACGGCGCCATCGCCACCAACCTCATCCGTGCCGGTGGCGGTGAGGGCGATCCCGCCACCGTGATCCACGCCTCCGGATGGGTCTTCGTGGCGGCGGCGGGTACCGCCGTACTCATGGCCGCCGCGACACTCGCCGTCCCGCGGGACGAGCCGGGGTCGGTGAAGTGAGCCGCGGGTACCGGCGGGTCGGTGGGACGTCCACACGGGTCCCGGTACGCCGTCGCCGTCAGGGTTCGCACGATGTCGGCACCTCGGGACCCTCGGTGGCCTCAGCGCTCGGGGGTGCGACGTCGCCCCCGGGTTTGCCACGCAGCAGGGACGTACCCGGTCCGTATGCCACCTTCTCCCCCACCACCCCTCCCTCCCCTACCCTGGCCCCATGACCTCATCCATCCGTCACCGCTTCACCGGCCACATCGCCGGGGTCGGCACGTCCTCCGGCACGCGGCTGGTGCTGGGGTGCTGGTCCCACACGCCGCAGGGCCCGTTCGCGGACGTCATGGTCGCCCACCCGGACGGACGCCGCGAACTGCTGGCACCCAACGACTGGGTCGCGCATTTCGTGTCCGACACCTACACCTTCGACACCGTCACCCGCGTCCCCGTGAACGTGCAGCGCACGGCCTTCTCCCGCGCCTCCCGGTGGACGGTCACCGCGGGGTCGCTTACATGGCACTTCAGCGTGGGGCCGCGAGCGCCCCTGGGGTACCTGCTGCAGACGGTCCCCCGACCGATCAGCACCTCGCTGACCTTCGCCCGGCTCACCGATCAGGTGGCCC
The DNA here is from genome assembly GCF_002338785.1 of Kocuria sp. UBA1838. NCBI lineage: Bacteria > Bacillati > Actinomycetota > Actinomycetes > Micrococcales > Micrococcaceae > Kocuria > Kocuria sp. UBA1838. The sequence continues at coordinate 166,981 of NZ_DDIY01000016.1, forward strand.
ACCGCGTGATGCCCGGCGTGCGCACCCTGGGTACGGCCGGCAACGACCGCACCGAGTGGTACGCCGCCTACGACCTCCACACCATCACCCACTCCCGCGCCACCTGGGACGACCAGGACCTGGGCCGCCTCACGGACATGACCCCGGCCCCGGACTTCGGTTTCAGCTCCACCCCGCGCCGGCCCAGCCTCACCGCCCTGACCAGCACCGTCCGGGTGCCCGACGCCGCTGCGGTCATCTCCCCTGCGCGGACCCCGGAACTCGGGTGAGCGCCGTCGACGAACCGGCAGAACTGCGTCGACTGAGACCGGAGGACGCGCCGGCGCTACAAGCGCTGCTCGAGGCGACCCCCGATTACACCCGCCGGATCAGTGGACACGCGCCCCTCCCCGGCGACGCCGCCGAGATCCTTTCCGCGCTCCCGCCCGGCCTCGCACGCGAACAGAAGTACGACATCGGGCTGTTCCGCGGGCCTGCTCTGGCAGCCATGGCCGACGTCATCCGCAATTTCCCCGAGGAGCATCACGCTCACATCGGTCTGCTTCTCGTGCGGCAGGACCACCAGGAAGAGGGCCTGGGGCGGGCGATGCATGATGCCGTCACGAACCTCGTGAGCGGCTGGCCCGAGGTGACCACCCTGCGCCTGGGGATCGTGGAGACCAACGCGGCGAGCGCCGTCGGCTTCTGGAAGGCTCTGGGGTACGAGCCCACGGGCGAGACAGCGCCGTACGAGAACGACGAGGTGCGCAGCCGTGTGACCTTGTGGGAACGACCGGTACACCCGACCCCGCCATCCCATGAGAGGACCGCCACATGACCCGGAACTGGTTCGAGCAGGGCGGAGGGAACTACGCCGCGCACCGCCCCGATTACCCCGCGGAGCTGGGCGCGGAACTGGCACGGATCGCCCCGCGGCGGGGCACCGCGGTGGACGTGGGCTGTGGGACAGGCCAGCTCACGGGCTTGCTGGCCGAACACTTCACGCACGTGATCGGCGTGGACCCCGGTGAGGATCAACGCGCTCATGCCGCCCCCGCACGCGGCGTCGACTACGCGCACGGGACGGCGGAGGACCTGCCCGTGGCCGACGGCCGCACCGATCTCGTGACCGCGGCCCAGGCCGCACACTGGTTCGACCTGCCGGCCTTCTACACGCAGGCACGCCGCATCGCGGCCCCCGGCGCCGTCCTCGCACTCATCAGCTACGGCGTGGTGGAGGTGGAGCCGGGCCTGCGGGAACGTTTCGAGCGGTTCTACTGGCGCGAGATCGGTCCGTTCTGGCCGCCCGAGCGCCGCCTCGTGGAGACCGGGTACCGGGACATCGACTTCCCCTTCCCGCAGGTCCCGGTGGCCACGCTGTCCATCCGGCGATCTTGGCCGCTCGATGCCTTCCTGGGCTACCTGGGCACGTGGTCTGCGGTGCGCAACGCCGCGGAGTCCGGGCACGACGACGTTCTGCGCCATTACGCCGCCGACCTCACCGAGGCGTGGGGCGAACCGTCCCGGCCGCGCGACGTCGTCTGGCCCATCACCGTGCGGGCGGGCAGGCTGGACGGGGAGTCCCGATAGGTGCCGCCCGTGCGCTTGGACCGGGTCTCCCGCAGCACCACGTTGTGCCGGCGCACCTGCTCCTCACCCGTCGCGCGACCCGCGCCTCGAGTCCCGCCTTCACCGAGGGCCACTCGTGCTCGAGCACCGAGTACACCACGGTGTCCCGCAGCGCGCCGTTGCGCTCCAACCGGTCCGCGCGCAGCACACCGTCCAGCCGAGCACCGAGGCGCTCGATCGCTGCCCGGGACTGCTGATTGGCCCAGCTCGTCTCATAACGCACGCACCGGCACCCGAGCTCCTCGAACGCGTGGGTCATGAGCAGCAGCTTGGACTCCGCATTCGTCCCCGTCCGGTGGGTGGACGCCCGGTTCCACGTGTGGCCCACGCTCACGCGCGGCACACCCCACTGCGGGTCGTAGAACGTGGTCATCCCGAGCACGACGTCGTCGGCCTGCCGCACGGTCACGAAGGGCAGCATGAATCCCTCGTCCTGCCACGTGAGCCACTTTTCCACGGCCGCGGCCATGCCGTCCGGGTCCGCCACGCTCGTGTACCAGCGCTCCCACATGCGCCCGTCCTCGGTGGCCTCGATCAGCCCGTCCAGGTGCTCGCGGCTGAGGGGTTCCAGGCGGACCAACCGCCCGCGCAATGTCACCGGTGTCCACGTCATGGGATCACTGTCTCACGACGACGCCGCGCGGCCCGCGGGCGCAGCCCCTGACGGGTTCACAACCCCGCAGGACAGCGACTGCCTCCCTACAGGTGTATGCCCACCCCCAAGGGTGCTGACAGTATGGGAGAACCACGTCGCACTCCATGACCGCGGCGTGCGTCAGCTTCGTAGGAGGATCGTCATGTCCGCACGCGATAACAACGCCCCCCAGGTCCCGGGAGTTCCCGGGACCGGTGAACCGACCATCGAGGAGCCCACCGCTCCCCGTCAGCCGCTTCCGCCCAAGCCCGATCAGGGTGCCCCCGAGCGGGTCACGCCCACGGGTGCGCCCACCGATGCCCCGATGTCCGCGATGGCCCAGCAGGGTGAGTACCTCACCACCGCGCACGGCGCGCGCCTAACGAACTCCGACCAGTCCCTCAAGGCCGGGGCCCGCGGTCCCGTGCTGCTGCAGGACCACCACTTCCGGGAGAAGATCTCCCACTTCGACCACGAGCGCATCCCGGAGCGCGTGGTGCACGCCCGCGGCGCGGGTGCCCACGGCACGTTCCGCGGCTACGGCTCGGCCACCAAGCTCAGCCGCGCGGGCCTGTTTGCCAAGGACAAGGAAACCTCGGTGTTCGTGCGGTTCTCCACCGTGCTGGGCTCCCGCGGTTCGGGCGATCTGGCCCGTGACACCCGCGGTTTCGCCGTCAAGTTCTACACGGACGAGGGCACCTGGGACCTCGTGGGCAACAACATGCCGGTGTTCTTCATCCAGGACGCCATTAAGTTCCCGGACGTCATCCACGCCGGTAAGCCCCACCCGGATCGCGAGATCCCCCAGGCCCAGTCCGCCCACGACACGTTCTGGGACTTCGTGTCCCTGCACACCGAGGCCCAGCACCACACCATCTGGAACATGTCCGACCGCGGCATCCCGCGCTCGTTCCGCATGATGGAGGGCTTCGGCGTCCACACGTTCCGTCTGGTGGCCGAGGACGGCTCCACCGTGCTGGTCAAGTTCCACTGGAAGCCGCGCCTGGGCGTGCACTCCGTGGCGTGGGAAGAGGCCCAGCTGATCAACGGTGCGGACCCGGACTTCCACCGCCGGGACCTCGCGGACGCCATCGAGGCCGGCGCGTACCCGCAATGGGAACTGGGCGTCCAGGTGTTCGAGGACACCGAGGACCAAATGTTCCAGGGCATCGACTTGCTGGACCCCACCAAGATCGTCCCGGAGGAACTCGTCCCCGTGGAGCCCGTGGGTCTGATGACCCTGGACCGCAACCCCTCCAACTACTTCGCGGAGACGGAGCAGGTGGCGTTCAACCCCAACAACCTGGTCCCGGGCATCGACGTGACCAACGACCCCTTGCTGCAGGGGCGCCTGTTCTCCTACCTGGACACCCAGATCACCCGCCTGGGCGGGCCCAACTGGAACCAGCTGCCCATCAACCGCCCGCACGCGGCGGTCAACGACATGCTGCGTGACGGTTTCCACCAGAGTGCGGTGCACTCGGGTGTGGCCCCCTACCGGCCCAACTCGCTGGACGGCGGCAACCCGGCGGAGACTCCCGAGGACGAGCACGCGTTCATCGACTACCCGGCCCCGGTCCCCGCGTCCGTCAAGGAGCGCGTGCGGCCCCAGTCCTTCGAGGACCACTTCAGCCAGCCACGCCTGTTCTGGCTCTCGCTGAGCGAGGTGGAGCGCGAGCACACCGCGCAGGCCTACGCGTTCGAGCTCGGCAAGTGCTGGGACGAGAACATCCGCACCCGTCAGCTGCGCCACCTGTTCGCGATCGACCCCGCGCTGGGCAAGACCGTGGCCCAGGCGCTGGGGCTGCCCGAGCAGGAGCCCACCGAGGCTCCCGCCCAGGACGTCCAGGCCTCCCCGGCCCTCACCCAGGTGGGCGAGACGTGGCCCGTCGAAGGCCGCCAGGTGGGCATTCTCGTGGGTCCGGACACGGACGCCGACCAGCTCGCCACGCTCGTCTCCGAGATCGACGGCGCGGACATGGTCCCGCTCGTCATCGCACCCCAGGGCGGTGAGGTGGCCCCGGGCATCGTGGCGCACCGCACCCTGCTCACGGCACGGTCCATCGAGTTCGACGCCGTGGTGGTCGCCACCGCCGGCGCTCCTGTGAACCCCGTGGCCGGTGGCCTGGACGCGAAGGCCGGTGCACCCAGCCCGGGTGACATCGACCCCCGCGTGAGCCTGCTGCTCAACGAGATGTGGCGCCACGCCAAGGCGATCGCCGCGTTCGGCCCCGGCACGGACGTGCTGGACGCCCTGCAGATCGCCCAGACGCCCGGCGTCGTGAGCGCGGACTCCGCCAAGGACGTGCTGAGCACCGTGGTGGAACTGCTCGGCAGCCACCGGGTCTGGGAACGTTTCCCGACCACGGGTATGTTGGCCTAATGAATAGGAAGTAGTCGTACTATTTCCGCCGATTGCCCGCGGACCGCTCCACCGCGGTCCGCGGGCAATCCCCGTCTTCAGAGACACCCCACCCGCGCCGAGCACCCACCTTCCCGAGCGGAGAACACCATCATGACGACCGTCCCCACCCGAACCGTGGCCCCGACCGCTCGCGGACCCGTGAGCACGGCCCTCCTGGAGATCCTGACCGGCCCGGAGGAGACCCCGGCGAGCGGGTACGCGGCGCTGTCCGAAGCGACGGCCACCGCGGTTAACGCGTCGCAGGACGTCCTCGCGGACGAGGACCTGCAGCTGTCCCTGTTCCTGCTCTACCTGTTGCACTACGGGCCCGCGGAATTCGTGACCGCGGACCGCGAGTGGGATCCCGAGCTGCTGCGCGTGCGCACAGTGCTCGAGGCCGGTTTCGAGGCCGAGCTGCGCCGTCGCGTGCCCCTCCCCGATCCCCTGCCCGGCGACTCCGCGCAACTCGTGGACACGATGTTCGCGATGACCGGCGGGGACGCCAAGCCCACCCTGGCCACGTGGCTCGCCCGGCACCCGAGCGAGGAGATCCTGAGCGAGTTCCTGGTCCACCGCTCCATCTACACGCTGCGCGAGGCGGACCCCCACTCGTGGGGCATCGCCCGGTTGCGGGGCCGCGCGAAGGCGGCGCTCGTGGAGATCCAGTCAGACGAGTACGGCGGGGGCCGTCCCGAGCGCGTGCACGCCACGATCTTCGCGCAGACCATGCGAGGTTTCGGCCTGGACGACACCCTGGACCACTACCTGGACCTCGTGCCCGCCCCCACGCTCGCGTCCATGAACCTCATGAGCCTGTTCGGACTGCACCGCCGGTTGCGCGGGGCCATCGCGGGTCACCTCGCGGCGTTCGAGATGACGTCCTCGATCCCCAACAAGTACTACGGCCGAGCGTTCCGCAAGCTCGGTTACGACGCGGACGTCACCTGGTACTACGACGAGCACGTGGAGGCCGACGCCGTTCACGAACAGATCGCCGCGCGTGACCTCGCCGGGGCGCTCGCCCAGGACGAGCCCGAGCTGCTCGAGGACGTCCTGTTCGGCGCGGCCGCGTGCCTGTACGTGGACGGGCTCATGGGTGATCACATGCTCGAGTGCTGGTCAGACGGGCGGACCTCCCTGCGCGGGAGCATGCCGGGACTGCAGACCGTGGGTTCCGAGGCCCCGGTCGCCGAGCGGGTGGCCCTGTGAGCGAGCAGGATCCACGCACCACGGACGACGGGAGCCCCGTCCTCTCGGTGGCGCACGACGCCGAGGATCCCGTGGTGATCACCCCGTGCCCGGACGGGCCGCTCTTGGTGCGCGGTGACGTGCTGATCGCCCCGGAACCGGGGGCCGAGCCGCAGAAGCCGCCGCGGCGCGTCGTCGCCCTGTGCCGGTGCAACATGTCGTCGATCGCGCCGTTCTGCGACGGTTCGCATAAGCTCGCGAACTTCCGCACCCGCCCGCCGCGGTACAACATCGGCAACCCCCGCGAGGATCCCGGCGAGGAGGACTGAGCCGGACATCGGAGACCTGAATACGCGATCGGCCCGTGGCATGTGCCACGGGCCGATCGCGTAGTGGTTCAGGTCAGTTCTCGGTGGCGGGCTCGTCGCCCTTGTTGTCCGTCATGGCGCCCACGCCCTCGTCGGCGGGTTCGGCGTCCGTCTGGGTCTCCTGACCTAGGGCCGCACTCTCTTCCTGGGGGCTCATCTTGATGGATTCCTCGCCCGCGTTGGCGGGATTTTTCTCTGCCACGTGCTGTCCTTTCGTTGGACGTCTCGGTCGGCGGAATCGCTGACCCTCCCATCCTCGTCAGCGTACTGACGATTGACAAGAGAAGACGTCCCCCGGCCGATGTCAAGCGGATGTCATCGCACTACACGTTGTGACGCACGGCGCAACATTCCTTGGGTGAGCGCCCGCCCGGTTCCTAGGCTGAGTGACCTCACCCCTTCCACTGCACAGGAGTCGCACCGTGCGTACATTGATCTTGCTCGCCCTGGTGGGTTTCGGGGCGCAACTCGTGGACGGTTCGCTCGGTATGGCCTACGGCGTGACCTCATCCACCCTGCTGTTGGCCGTGGGCCTGACCCCCGCCTCGGTGTCCGCGACAGTGCACCTCGCGGAGGTGGGCACCACCCTGGCCTCCGGGCTCTCGCACTGGCGCTTCGGCAACATCGATTGGCGCGTCGTGGGCTTCATGGCGGTTCCCGGCGGGATCGCCGCGTTCGCGGGCGCCCATCTGCTGACCCTCTCCGGGGAGGCTGCCGCACCGGTGATGTCCGTGATCCTGTTGCTGCTGGGCTGCTACGTGATGTGGCGGTTCTTGCGGCTCGGCGGGCGGCGCCCGAACTTCACGGGCAAGGTGCGCGGATTCTTCCTGATCCCCCTGGCCACGGTCGCGGGCTTCATGGACGCGATCGGCGGCGGTGGGTGGGGCCCCGTGGGCACCCCCACCCTGCTGGCCTCCGGCAAGATCGCCCCGCGCAAGGTCATCGGATCCATCGACACGTCCGAGTTCGTGGTCAGTCTGGGTGCCTCCATCGGGTTCCTGATGGCACTCGGCAGCCAGGGCGTCGACTTCGGCATGGTCCTGGCTCTACTGATCGGCGGTGTGGTGGCCGCGCCGATCGCCGCGTGGCTCGTGCGTTGGCTCGCCCCGCGCATCCTCGCCGTCGGCGCCGGCGGACTCATCATCTTCACGAACACGCGTACCCTGTTGCGCCTGGACGCCGTGCAGGCGCGCCTCCCCGGCGACGCCGCGTACTACGCGATCCTCGGCGCGCTCGCCCTGCTGTGGATCGTCGCGGTCGTCTGGGTCGTGCGCCGCGAACTCGCCGACCGCCGCTCCGCGACCCTGCGCACCGAGGTGCGCGTCCCCGAGAGCGTCTGAGGGCGACGTCGCGCCGAGGGGACGTGACATCCCCCTCGGCGCCGTGGGGCTCGTGGCCCCCGCCCGTGCGTCACGGCACGGCCCCGTCAGGGCCTCAGTGGGCCGCAGAACGCCGGGGACGTGCCGTGCGCTCTCATCGGGCGCGGTGCGACGCGCTCGTCAATCCTCCACGACGGTCACGGTGACCTCGATGTTGCCGCGCGTGGCGTTGGAATAGGGGCAGACCTGGTGCGCGGCGTCCGCGAGTTCCTGGGCCGCGTCGTGCTCGAGTTCGGGGATGATCACTTCCAACTGCACGGCCAGGGTGAACCCGCCTGCGCCGTTGTCGCCGATCTGCACGCGGGCCCCCACGGCGGAATCACCGAGCGAGACCTTCTGCTGGCGGGCGACCATCTGTAAGGCGGAGTGGAAGCAGGCCGCGTACCCGGCGGCGAAAAGCTGCTCGGGATTGGCGCCGTTCCCGGATCCCCCCATCTCCTTCGGCACGGCCAGGTCGAACTGCAGCGACCCGTCCTTGGTGGCGACGCTGCCGTTGCGGCCCGCGCCCTGGGCAAGCGCTTCCGCGGTGTACATAGCCTTCATGATGATTCCTCGTCCTTTCCGTGGCCGGTGAGCCCCGGCCCTGAACGCCGGGTGGTACGACCGCAATCGATGGTAGGTCGCGGTATTTAGATTGTCCACAATCTAGACGTTCACTTTTCATGCGGGACGGGCCGGTGAGGGCCACCCGGAATCCCCCGTTACCTTTTTCGTGGCGCCTGAGTTCGGGAGGATGAGGGCGTAGGTAGCCAGCCGGTCCCGGCATGATTGTTGCCCCCCCAGTCGACCATGATCCGGGGGGTGTAGTCACCGGGACCGGTCCTGGTTCACACGGACCGCTGAAGCGCCCTGGGTTTGGTTCCGAGATTCCTGAAGAAGGCCTCGGCTTTTTTCGCAGCGGAGCTCGACCGCCCCACGACGAGATGATCCGATTCATGGACATGAACACTCCGCCAAGGGTGAGGATCACCGCCCGGACCTGGTGAAACGTGACTTCACTGCCGCCCCGCACCAGCTGTGGGTCTCAGACATCACCTACGTGCGCCTCATGTCGGGATTCTGCTACGTCGCATTCATTACTGATGTCTGTACCCGTAAGATCATCGGCTGGGCCGTGGCTTCAACACTGCACACTGACCGGCTGCCACTGCTGGCTCTAGAACACGCGCTCTTGACGAGCGGAGCCCGTCGGACGTCTTCTGGGCTGACGCATCATTCGGACCGAGGGGTTCAATACGTATCTTTGGCCTACACGGATGCCTTGGTCGCCGCGGGTGTGACCGCTTCGGTCGGCACAGTCGGGGATTCCTATGACAATGCTCTGGCGGAGTCAATCAATAGTCTGTACAAGACGGAGATCATCTAATCCAGGGGCGTGTGGGACTCGGCAACGGCGGTGGAGATCGCAATACTGGAGTGGGTCCACTGGTGGAACACCGCTCGACTTCACGAGTCCCTGGCCTACCGGACCCCGGCCCAGGTCGAAGCTGCTTGCACCGAGATCGAGGCGACCGCACCCGTGGTGCCCTAACCTCGGAACGTAACCCAAGGCGCTTCAGTTCTCGTAGGGGAAGATCTCCCACCACAAGATCCCGCGCCATGTGCACGTGGTGGAGGAGTTGCCCATGACCGTCACGGGCAAGGTCCGCAAGATGGAGATGCGCGAGGAGGCGCTCAAGCTGCTGGATCTGGAGCGCAGAACCCACAGGCCATGCCACGTATATGTGAATGAGTGTCACGGTATAACTAAATACTTACGAACACGGCGCGAAGGGAGACGCCAATGACCACCATGACTGAGCGGATCACGATCTCGGCCCAGACCGTGCGCGCGGCGCAGACCCCCGCGCGTCAGGGTTCAACCTTGGTTCTGCGCGATGCAAACGGCGGGGAGGTGGAACTCCCGGACGAGGTCCAGAGGACACTCCTCCATGCACTCACGGCCATTGCCGAGCACGGTTCGGTCAGCATTGCTCAAATGACCGACGAGCTGACAAGTACGGTGGCCGCGGACATCCTGGGGGTCTCACGCCCCACCCTTCTCCGTTGGACCCGCGAGGAGCTGATTGAATCCTTCAAGGTCGGATCACATACGCGGTTCCGTCGTTCCGATGTCCTCCGATTGCGGGAACAGCGGGAAACGGAACGTCGCGAAGCCTTCGAGAAACTGCGGGCACTCGACGCGG
>NZ_DDIY01000016.1:176879-203777 GCF_002338785.1 Kocuria sp. UBA1838
GGACCATGACGCAAAGAGTTTTCGTCGATGCCAACGTCCTCTTCAGCTAGACCCTGATGGATTGGCTCTTCTTGTTGCGCCTTAAAACCCCGCAATGTTCCAGGTCCACAGCACGGAGGACGTCTTCGCGGAGGTCATCGCGAACACGCGCAAGAAATGCCCTACAGCTCCGGGACATAGAACCGCCCAGCGGGCGCAGCTGATACGCAAGAACATGGATGAGGTCCTGTAGGGCTTCCCGTCTGATCTCGACTTCACCAGTACGGATGGCCACGATTACCACGTCTCCGCAGGGGCCGTTTTCGGAGGCGCAGACATCATCCTCACGCCCGACACCTACATGCGGCCCGGGGAGCCGGTGACCTACGAGGGCACGCAGGCGCTGCGCCGCTTCTTCGGGATCGAACGCGACTGACCTCCAGCACACTAGAGGCCCACGCACCATGCGCTGACGACGGCGAGGTAGCAGTCCTCGCGACATCGATCCGTCACACGACGGGCCGCTGCGGTGCCGCCTCTCAGTACTCCGTCTGCAACCACTCGTCGAAGCGCTGCGAGGTGACGAACGCGTCCTGTGGGATCAGGCCACCGTGGGCGATCGCCCGGCCGAGCAGCGGCGCTTCCTTCAGCACACTGGGCGTGCGGCCCGCGAGGTCACCGCCGGCCGCGAGGATGCGGCGCGCGAAGTTCGCCATGGTGTCCACCTCCGGGCCGCGCACCGCGAGGATCTCGTGACGTGCCTCGCGATGGGCGGTGGCGACCTCGGTGACGAACCGTGCGACCTCCTCGCGCCGCGCGGGCGCCATGAGAAGGGTGGGCATCAGGGCCACCGGGCCGCGGGCGACCAGGCCGGTGGTTGCGGGAATGAAATCGAACCACTGGGTCGAGCGCACCGTGGTGGAGGGGATCCCCGCCTGCTGGTACACGCTTTCCTGCGCGGCCTTGCCCTTGTAGTAGCCGAAACCGCCGTTGACCCGCGGATCCACGGCACCCGCGATGGACAGGCACACGATCCGGCCCACGCCCTGCTCGCGCGCCGCCTTAACGGTCTGGGACGCGGCCCGCGTGAAGAACGGGACGGACTTGCGGGCACCGAACGTATTGATGTGCAAAGCGTCCACGACCACGTCCACACCCACCAAGGCCTGCAACAACCCCCGACCGGCCACGACGTCCACCCCCGTGCGGCGGCTCGCCCGCACCACGATGTGGCCGTCGGCCTCGAGGAGGTCGGCGACGTCGGACCCAAAACTCCCGCTGGCACCCAGCACGGCGATCTTCATGGGGCCAGCGTAGGCGTGGAGCGTGCGAGGTTCACAGGGTCTTGAACAGCTCCAGGGCGTGGGCGCGGGAAGCCTTGAGGTCCACGATGGATTCCACGCCCTCCTGCCGCCCGTTCCAGCGGTCCACGTACACGAAGTCCGGGTCGAACTTCTTCTGCTGGGTCTCGGGGTTGAAGATCCGGAAGTAGGGCGCGGCGTCGGTCCCGGAACCGGCCACCCACTGCCAGTTGTGAGGGTTCGAGGCGGGGTCCGCGTCCACGAGGGTGTCCCAGAACCACTGCTCCCCCAGCCGCCAGTCGATCAGCAGGTTCTTGGCCAATAGAGACGCGGTCACCATGCGCACCCGGTTCTGCATGGTCCCGGTCTCCCATAGTTCGTGCATGCCCGCGTCCACCAGGGGGATCCCCGTGCGCCCGCGCTGCCACGCGGCGAGCGCGTCGTCGTCCAGCGGAGGCCATGGGAAACGCTCGAATTTGGGGTTGATGGGGCGGGTGGCCATGTCCGGGTGGATGTAGAGGTTGTACCAGGCGTACTCCCGCCATCCCAGTTCGGTGAGGAACTTCCCCGGGTTTTCCGCGCCGGACAGCGCCCTGTGCCACACGGTGTGCGGGCTGATCTCCCCCCAGCGCAGATGCGGAGACAGGCCCGACGTCGCCGGTTTTGCCGGGACGTCCCGGTCCTGCGTGTAGGTGGGCAGGCGCTCGTCGAGGAAGTCGTCGAGGCGGTCGTGGGCCGCGCGCTCGCCCACGGTCCACGTGCGGGCCAGCCCTGCCGACCAGTCCGGCGCGGTAGGTAGGAGCCCCCAGTCCTCGAGGGCGTCGGAGGCAGGGGTGGGCTCGGCGGGCACCACGGACGACGGCGCCGGATACGGTTCACGCGGCGGCGGCCCGCTCGTGCACGCGCGCCAGAACGGGGTGAACACCCGGTAGGGGTCACCGGCCTGCGTGGTGATGGCCCACGGTTCGAACATCAGGTTCCCGGCGTAGGAGTGCGCCTCCACCCCGTTCTCCCCGGCCCAGTCCTTGAGCCCGGCGTCCACCGCGCGCTCGGGCCCGCCGTAGCGCCGGTTCCACAGCACACGGTCCGCACCGGTTTCGCGGACGACGTCACGCACGACCTCCCCCGCCGCCCCTCGCCGCAGTGTCAGGGGCGTCCCCAGGGCGGCGAGATCCGTCGCCAGCGACGTGAGGGAGTGATGCAGCCACCACTTCGCTGCACCCCCGAGGGGCCGGATGCCCGGGGATTCCTCGTCCAGCACGTAGAGGCACACCACAGGCTCACCGTGGGACACCGCCTCGTGCAGGGCGGGGTGGTCGGTGACCCGCAGGTCGTCGCGGAACAGCACCACGGTGGTCATGCGAACTCCTCGATGGGACGTGCGTGGGACGTGCCGGATTCCAGGCCGGTCAAGGGACACCTGTCAGCCTGGCACATCCACCGGTGAGAAGGGACCGGGCACCGGCCTGTGTGGCATCGGCGCCGTGCGTAACACGTCCGACTCCCTCGCACCCCGCGGCGCCGTGTGGCTGATCGTGGCACTGGCCGCGCCGGCCCTGGGGGCTGCTGCGCACCACGATCGCCCTGAGCGTCGGGCCTACGGCAACAGCCCGCCGTAGCGCCGGTCCCACGGCACGCGGTCCGCACCGGTATTGCGGACGACGTCACGCACGGCCTCCCCGGCCGTCCGGCACTGCGCGGGGCCCGGAGCCTGCTCCCCGTCAATCCACAGCCCCGGCACAAGCACACCCCACGCACAGCACAGGCCGGTCGGACCGTGGATCCAGCCCGGCTCCGTAGCGTCGGGGTTTCGACGCGCCACTGAGCGCCTTCCGAAGGAGCATGTAATGAACCCGATCCGTCGACGCCGCGGCATCCGCACCTACCCGGCCACCTCCGAGACCTGCGCCATGCAGTCGCAGAGCACCGACCGCGACCACGCGGGCCGCCACCACCCCGGGCACCGCGACACCGGCGGCCCTGACACCGGCCACCCCCGCGATGGGGGTCACGACGCCTCCGGGGCCCTCCCCGCAACCGCAGCCGGCACGTTCGAGGGACGGGTCCTGGACCGTCCCCACGAGGACGTAGAGGACCAGGGCCTCGCTTTCGACCTCGGAACGCTGATCGACCGCCGCCGCGCGCTCGGCATCTTCGGGGCCGGCGCGAGCGTCTTCGCACTGGCGGCGTGCACGGGCACCACGACGTCGAGCTCGTCCAGTTCCGCCTCCGCGACGGCATCGGCGTCCGAGACCGCGAGCGCCACGCCATCGCCCTCCAAGACCTACGACGAGGAGATGCCGCAGGAGACCGCTGGGCCCTACCCCGGTGACGGCTCCAACGGTGCGGACGCGCTGGACGTCTCCGGGGTGGAGCGCAGTAACATCACCGCGAGCATCGACGGCGGCGCCGCGGTGGACGGCGTAGCCATGACCCTGACGATGAACATCGTGGACATGGTCAAGGACAACGGTCCCATGACGGGCGCGGCCGTGTACGTGTGGCACTGCGACCCGGACGGCAACTACTCCATGTACTCGGAGAGCGTGGAGGACGAGACGTACCTGCGCGGCGTCCAGGTGGTGGGCGACGACGGCAAGGTCACCTTCACGTCGATCGTCCCGGGCTGCTACGCGGGCCGCTGGCCGCACATCCACTTCGAGGTCTTCCCGGACATCGGCTCGATCACGGACGCCACCAACGCGGTGCTGACCTCGCAGATCGCGCTGTCGGAGGAGATGGCCAACACGGTCTACAAGGACTCCCGCTACCCGGACTCCGCCACGAACATGTCCCAGGTCACCCTGGAGACGGACAACGTCTTCTCGGACGGGGTGGACATGCAGATGCCGAAGGTCTCGGGCAGCGTGGCCAAGGGGTACACGGTGACGATCGACGTCCCCATCGACACGAGCACCGAGCCCACGGCCGCCGCAGCACCGGGCGGCGCGGGCGGTCCCGGCGGCGTCCCGGGCCAGTAATTCCGTCGAACGAGTGATCCCGCAGGTCCCGCCGTGGACGACGCCGCCGCACCGCCGGTTCCCCGGCACCCGTGCGCCGGGGCGCGGGGCCGTGTGGAGCGGCGTCGTCCACGGGTCAGGCGTCGCCGCCCGGGCGTGGGAGCCTGCCGGGGCGGGGACTCAGGGCAGCAGCCCGTAGACGATCCCGCTCACGGCCACGATGCCGGCCACCGTGACGAACACGTTGGAGATCTTCCCGCGGTAGGGCTCCAGCCGGGGGAGCCTGCGGATGGCGTACATCGGCATGAGGTACAGGATCACGGCGATCACGGGCCCGGCGAGGGACTCGATCAGCGACAGGATGCTCGGGGTGGCCACGGCCGCGATCCAACCCGTGAGGAAGATGAACGCCGCCGCGGAGGCCCGCTCGCACGGTCCCCGTACTCGTGCTTCATGGCCACGGACAACTAGGAGATGGCCGGCGAGTGGTTGAACGCGAACGTAAGCACCAGGATGATCATCCACACGGACATCAGGAAGTCCCCGGCGGAGGGCACACCCCGGAACGCACTGAAGTTCCACGTGGGAATCGGGTGCAGGGTCACGCCCAGCAAGATCAGGGTCAGCGGGTACACCAGCCACTGGGTGATGATCAGCATGATCCGCTGACCGGTGAGCATGACCGCCATCATCGGTGCCACCAGAAGACCGGAGCAGCCAGCGCGGCGGTGGCTGCGGTCACCGAGGATCCTCCGGCCGGCGTGGACGTACGGTCGTGGTCATGCTCCGGCACCAGGGTCTCCGTGCTGTTGGGGGAAGGGCAGAGCGGAAGGATGAGGACACCCTGTGAGCTGGGCCATAGCTATACGCGACGTGTCCTCGTTGTTCCACAACCCCGCCGTGGTGGGCGCCTCCCGTACCATGGTGGGCATGGATCCCGAGTTCCGCCTGGACACGCAGCTGTGCTTCGCGCTGTACACCGCCTCGCGCAAGGTGACCAGCGCGTACCGTGAACCTCTCAAGGCCATCGGGCTGACCTACCCGCAGTACCTGGTGATGCTCGTGCTATGGGAGCAGGACCACCGCTCGGTCCGCCAGCTGGGCGAGACCCTCGCCCTGGACAGCGGCACCCTCTCCCCGCTGCTGCGCCGCCTGGAGGCGGCGGGCTTCGTGACCCGCCGCCGCAGCGAGCAGGACGAACGCTCGGTGGTCATCTCTCTCACGGACGCCGGGCGTGCCCTGCAGGAACCGGCCGCGGGGATGCAGCGCCAGCTGCTGGACGAGCTGGACATGTCCCCCAGGGACACGAAGACCCTGCACATGCTGGCCCAGAATCTGTGCCACGTACTGTGACGGCTTCCGGGTGCACCCGTGCAGGGTCGCTCAGCCCGCGCTGAGGATCACAGCACGCCGTACTCCTCGAGAAGCTCTCCCACCTCGCCGTTCTCCAGACGACGACGCAGCCGCTTGCGCAGCGGTTCCGGCCCGGGGACCCGGACCTTCTCGCCGTCCCGCAGCCGGGTGAGGCCCTCGAGCAGCACGCGCACGTCGTAGGTGCTGCCCCACGTCTCGGGAACTCCGCGCTCCACGCCCATGAGCTGGTACACGGCCTCCATGCCGGTGCGCACCGAGTACTCGGTGGTGAAGATGCAGTCGCGGCCGCTCTCGGCGAACTGGCCGATGAACGCGAAGTTGCGGGCACCCTCGGGCACCACCCGGGGGCGGTCCCCCGCGTGGCGGGGCATGAAGAAGCTGGTCACGTACGGCATCATCACGGGAACCGTCTTGGCGCCGGTGGCCGCGAGCTCTGGGATCTCCTCCACGGGAACGCCCATGTGGTAGAGCCACTCCTGGGTGATCTCCTCGCCCGTGCACTCGGCCATGGTCTTCTTCACGAAGTCACCGGGAGTGTCCACGAACAGCGAGTAGACCCACACCACGACCTGGTCCTTCGGCTGCTTCTTGAAGTGCGGCTGGCGGTTCACGGTCCAGCTGAGCAGCCATGAGGAGTCCTCCGCCGTGACGATCCCGCCCGTGACCACCCGGCCGCTGAACGGGTCCCGCTGCGCGATCTTGCGGATGTACTCGGGGATCCGCTCGTCCAAGGTGGTGACGGTGGCGGACTCCCACTTGGTCTCGTCGATCGATGAGCAGAACACCTCGGGGTGCCCGAACGACGGGTCCTTGGCGGCGATCCGCTTCCACAGGTCCCAGGCCGAGGCGGGGCCGCGGTCTAGCGTGGCGGCCGTGGCGTGGTCGCCGTCGTTCGAGTTGTCCACGAGGGATCCGATGGTGGTGAACACGAGGTCGTGCTCACCCAGTTCCTGGGTCTCGGTGGAGCCCTCGCGCACCCAGTGGATCGCGGTGGCACGGATCTCGCCGTTGCGGTGGGCGAAGTCGATGTCGCGGACATCGGTGTCGTACTGGAAGGTGACACCGCGCTCGGTGAGGTAGGAGATCAGGGGCAGCACGAAGGACTCGTACTGGTTGTACTTGGTGAACTTCAGCGCGGAGAAGTCCGGCAGTCCGCCGATGTGGTGCACGAAGCGGTGAAGGTAGAGCTTGAACTCCAGCGCGGAGTGCCACTCCTCGAACGCGAACATGGTGCGCCAGTACATCCAGAACGGGGAAGCCAGGAACTCCTTGCTCATGACTTCCTGGATCTGCTTGCCCTCCATCTCCTCACGCGTGGCCAGGAAGATGTGCAGGAGGTCCTTCTGGGCGCGCTGCGGGAGGTCGAACTTGCCCTTGTGGCCCGCGTCCTGGCCCTGCTTCACGGTGGCGCGGCGCAGGGAGTAGTTGGGGTCGTCCCGGTTGAGCCACGCGAACTCGTCCAGCACGGACGCGCCCTCGATCTCCAGGGACGGCACGGAGCGCATCATGTCCCACAGGCACTCCATGTGGTTCTCGAGCTCACGCCCGCCGCGGATCACGAACCCCTTCTCGGGCACGTCCAGCCCATCCAGGGCACCGCCGGGCAGCCGGCCCTTCTCCACCACAGTCACGTTCTCGCCGGGCACGCCGGCGTCCCGGACCAAGAACACTGCCGCCGCGAGTCCGGCGAGACCGGATCCCACGATCCACGCGCGGGTGTCCTGTGCGTGCTCCGCCGGGCGGGGCCGCATGAAGGCCTCGTAGTTGCCTGCTGTGAACTGCATGTCGTTCCTCCTTCCGCGGGGGCGTCACCTTGGCGCTCCCTGCGTTCATAATTGAGCATACTCAATTTTGAGTGCAATACAATTATCTGGTGGAGAAAATTCAGAACCCGACGCCCCGCCGCAGAGCACGCCCCCTGGAACACGTGGCCGCCCGCGTGAGCCCGCGCGGCCCCGGGCGCCGCGAGATCGCCAAGGCGCAGAAACGCGCCCGCATCCTGGCCGCCGCCCGCTCGCTCATGAGCGAGAAGGGCTACGCGCAGATGTCCATGAGCGAGGTCGCCTCCCGCGCGGACGTGGCCGCGGGCACCGTGTTCCAGTACGCCGCCACCAAGGCGGAGCTGCTGATGATGGTCACCGAGAACATCTGGGCGGACCACATCAACGACACCCTGGACGCCACCCCCGACCCCGGCCACCGCTCCCCCGCTGCGGTGGTGGACGCCATCATGGACTCACTCGCCCCGGTCTTCGACATGGCCGTGCACTGGCCGGAGACCACCGTGTGGATCGCGCGGGAGATTCTCTTCGGCGAGGACCTCCCCCACCGCCGCGAGGTGCTGGTGCTGGTGGAGAAGCTCGAGAACCACATCGCGCGGATGCTCGCGGGCTGCCGCTCCGCCGCGCACGCCGGCACTACGCCTCTGGACGTGGGCGCACGGATGATCGTGACCAGCGGGCTCGCGGAGCTCAACCGCGCCCGCCAGGGCCGCGCCGAGCTGCGCCTGGTGCTCGAGCGAATGCGGGAGATCGTCGCCCTCGTGGCCGCGGGCGTGGACAGTGCACTTCCTCCCGCGCACGATGCCGCTGCCCCCGCCTCCCCGGCGACCGCCCGGTAGTCCGTACCCGGGAAGGCGAGGTTGCGCGCGGACCCGGCGGTGCGGCGTCGCCGTACGGGCGTGGAAGGACCCCGGCTCGCAGATGGGCCGGGGCTCTTGGAGCGCAGGGATCAGCTGCGGGGCAGGGTGATCAGCGCGGTGTGGTCGTCCAGCGGCGGGCGGTGGCGGCCGCCGCCCCGGACGAACAGCGCGTAGCCCACGCCCAGGAGCACGAGCCACACGACGCCCACGATCAGCGCCACGCGGGTGTCCGGGAACCAGCCGAGCAGCACGATCATGAGCCACACCCACACGGTGGCGAAGGTAGCGATCGAGGCGCTGATGAGGAACACGTCCTCGGGGATCACAGCGTTGAGCACCGCGTCGATGCCCAGGGCGATGCCCATGACCACCACGGTGAGCCACGGGACGCCGTTGCGGGAGACCGGTGAAGGCCCAGGGCGCCTGGCCCTTCTCCGCGAGGCCGAAGAGCATGCGGCCCGCACCGGAGGTGTCGGCGTTGATCGCGGAAATGGCCACCACGATCATCTCGAAGACGAACGTCCACCCCGTCACGAATCCGGCGAAGGGCCCCAGGTAACGAACGGCGTACTGCCCGAAGGAACCCGGCACGGGGTGACGGACCGCCATCTCACCGAGTGCTCGCATGACCATGTACACGGCCGCGCCCGCCAGGAGGTGGGCGAGGATCACCGCGGGTCCGGCCTTCTGGATGGCCGTCGCGAAACCGTAGAACAGTCCCGTGCCGATCGCCGATCCCAGGGCGATGAACTGGATGTGGCGCATGGTCAGCCCACGGGACAGGGCCGGGCCTCGCTCGCCCGCACCATCGGAACGCCCGACGGGTGGAACGGTGGTGGTCCTACGCATGATCTTCTCTCGAGTTCTCGTCGTTGAGTGCGCCCCACCGTGCCGTCATGGCGTCGTGGACGAGTGTGGTGATCAGTCGAGCGGCGGTGCGCGCGGTGCGCCCGTCCGCATCGAGTGCCGGTAGCAGTTCGACCATGTCCATCAGCGCAAGCTTCTCGCTGCGGGCCACGCGCCGACAGATCTCCCGGATGACCTCACGCCCCTCGCCCACTGCGCGCTCGCGCTCATGGGCGAAGGGCGCACCACCGGGCCCGACGGCGTGTTCGTCCCCGAGCTGCGCGAGCCGTTGCGCCCCCCCCCCCACCCGGGCCAGAAGTATGCCGCTGCGAACATGCTCACGGTGCTGGAAGGCTCCGGCATCGTGGCGCACGCCCTGAACGTCGCGCAGCAGGAGCTCGCCGCGGCCGTGGACATCCCCGTGGTGCTGGACGACGGCACCGTGAGCTCCAACGGCAACTTCCACGGCGCGCCCGTGGCGTACGTGCTGGACTTCATGGCCATCCCCATCGCGGACCTGGCCTCCATGTCCGAGCGCCGCACGGACCGCATGCCGGACCCGGCCCGCTCCCACGGCCTGCCCCCGTTCCTCGCGGAGGACCCGGGCACGGACTCCGGGATGATGATCGCCCAGTACACCCAGGCCGGGCTTGTCTCGGACATGAAGCGCCTCGCGGTGCCGGCCTCGGTGGACTCGATCCCCAGTTCGGCCATGCAGGAGGACCACGTGTCCATGGGCTGGCACGCCGCCCGCAAGCTACGTCAGGCCGTGTTGAACCTGCGCCGCGTGCTCGCCATCGAGCTGCTCTCCTCCGCCCGCGCGATCGCTCTGCGCGCGCCCCTGGAACCGGGCGCGGCGGCGTCGGCGGTCATTGCGGACCTGGACGGCCGCGTGGACGCACCCGGTGAGGACCGTTTCATGGCGCCGGAGATCGAGGCCGCCGAGGAGTACGTGGCTTCGGGGCGCCTGGTGCGCACGGTCGAGTCCGCGGTGGGCCCGCTGAACTGACCGGAGCGCGCGGGGGCGGGGCACGACGTCGCCCGCGTGCCTCCCCGCGCACAGCCAGTACGTAGGGTGAGGGACGCCGCGTTTGCGGGGAGGTTCTGCCCTTGAATATCGCGTTGTCGGGGGCAGAACCTCTCCCTGCGCGTCGCGCCACCCACCCCGAACGCCCGGCCCTTTCCCCTCTTCAGAGCGAGTTGTATTGTGGCTCACACGCGTGAAGGGAGCGTCCATGCCCGTCTACGAGTTCCGGTGCGAGGCCTGCGGGCCGTTCGACGCCCACCACGCCATGGCGCAGGTCCCGCGCTCCCAGGACTGCCCGGCGTGCGGCGCGGATGCCCGCCGCGTGTTCTCCGCTGTGGGCCTGTCCCGCGCGAACTCTGCCCGGGCACGCGTGATTGACGACGCTGCCCGCACGGCTGACGCGCCAGACGTCGTCCGATCCCTGCCCCGCCAGCCCGGCGCCCCCGGCGCGGCCCCGGCCGTGACCCGGGACCCCCGGCACGCGAAGCTGCCGCGGCCGTAGCTTCCCCACACTGCCGCGCGGGAACCGCCCGCGGGGCTCTCCAGAAAGGTCACGGACCATGCCAGAAGTGATTTTCCCGCTGGACTCGACCAAGCCCTTCACCGAGCAGAAGCTGACCGGCCACAACCGCTGGCACCCGGACATCCCGCCCGTGGCCACGCTCAAGCGCGGGGAGAGCTACCGCATTGACTGCCGCGAGTGGTTCGACGGCGCCATCAAGAACGACGACTCCGCGGACGACATCCGGGACGCACCCCTGAACCGGGTGCATGCACTGTCCGGGCCGTTCCGGATCGAGGGCGCGGAGCCCGGTGACCTGCTGATCGTGGACATCCTGGACGTGGGTCCCATCCCGCAGGAGGAGGGGCCGCTGGCCGGTCAGGGCTGGGGCTACACGGGGATCTTCGCGCAGAAGAACGGCGGCAGCTTCCTGGTGGACCAGTTCCCGGACGCCTACAAGGCCGTGTGGGACTTCCGGGGCGGCGAGTGCACGTCCCGGCACATCCCCGGCGTGAAGTTCACGGGCATGGTCCACCCCGGTCTCATGGGCACCGCGCCGTCCTCCGAGCTGCTGAAAACGTGGAACAAGCGCGAGGGCGATCTGATCGCCACCGATCCGCAGCGCGTTCCCCCTCTCGCCCTGCCGCCGGAACCAGACTCGGCGATCCTCGGCTCGCTGAGCGGCGCGGACTACGACCGCGTGGCCGGCGAGGCCGCCCGCACCGCTCCCCCGCGCGAGAACGGCGGCAACCAGGACATCAAGAACTTCACCAAGGGCTCGCGCGTGTTCTACCCGGTGTACGTGTCCGGGGCGAACCTCTCCATGGGGGACCTGCACTTCTCCCAGGGGGACGGTGAGATCACGTTCTGCGGCGGCATCGAGATGGGCGGGTTCATCGACATCCACGTGGACGTGATCAAGGGCGGCATGGACACCTACGGCGTGAGCGAGAACGCCATCTTCATGCCCGGGCGCAACGGTCCGGTGTACTCGGAGTGGCTCGCGTTCTCCGGCACGTCTGTCACGCTCGACGGCGAGCAGCGCTACCTGGACTCCCACCTGTCCTACCAGCGCGCGATCCTGCACGCGATCGACTACCTCGCCAAGTTCGGCTGGTCCAAGGAGCAGGCGTACCTGCTGCTGGGCGCCGCCCCCATCGAAGGTCGCTTCTCCGGGGTGGTGGACATCCCCAACTCGTGCGCCACGGTGTACCTGCCCACGGAGATCTTCGACGTGGACATCCGCCCCTCTGCCAGCGGCCCCACGCAGGTGGATCCGGGCATGGGCGCGCCGCGGGCGATGAACCCGGGCTGATCCCCACACGGGCCCTCGCGGACGACGCCGCTGGGACGACTCTCACAGGTGAGTGCGCTTCCGCCACGGAACCGCGGTTTCCCGCCGGTGGAGGCGCACTCGCATGTTTCATGGGTGGTCCCCTCAATCCCATGCGGCGGCCACCAGGTGCTCCTGGATCTCCGCCAGCACCTCGTCCGGGCGCTCTTCCACCATGAAGTGCCCGGTGGGAACCGCCCGACCGGTGATCCGCGGCAGCCACGGCCGCCACGCCTCCAGCGGATCCGTCTGGGCACCCACCACGCCGTCGCCGCCCCAGAGCAGCAGGGCGGGGAGGTTGCGGGAGGTGCCGCGGTCGGCGTCATCGTGCTCCCGGTCCACCCCGGCGGCCGCGGCGTAGTCCGCGCACCACGCGGCCACCACCGACGGGTTCTGGGCGGCGGCCTCGTAGGCGGCGAGCGCCTCGGGGTGGAACGTGTCCAGGGAACCGGGAGTGCCACCCAGTCCTTCCAGGGCCGCGTGGAGAAAGGTGAGGGGCTCGGCGCTGATGAGCCGCTGCGGCATGGGGGCCGGCTGGGCCAGGAACAGCCAGTGGTAGTACCGAGTGGCCAGCCAGTCGTCCATGAGCTCCCACACGGTGGGGGTGGGGAGGATGTCCAGCAGCGCCACGGAGCGCACGGCGTCCGGGAAGTCCAAGGTCATGCGGTGGGCGGTGCGGGCGCCGCGGTCGTGGGCTACCACGTGGAAGGACTCGTGGCCCAGGTGACGCATCATGGCCACCATGTCCGCGGCCATGGCCCGGAAGCTGAAGTCCTCACTGCACGCCGTGGAGTCACCGTAGCCGCGCAGGTCCGCAACGACCACGCGATGGCCCCGCGCGAGGGCCGGACCCAGGCGGTGCCACATGGCGTGGGTCTGCGGGAAGCCGTGCAGCAGCAGGAGCGGCTCGCCCCGCCCGCCGGTCCTCACGTGGATGGTGGCCCCGGGGACCGGGATGCGGTGGGTCTCGAAGTTCTCAAACATGGGGCCATTGTGCGCGCCCCGGGGACCGTCGGGCGCTTCAGGCCCCTGGGAGGCGCCCCAAGCGCCTGCTCCCGCGACTCGTAAACTTGCCCCATGCGCGGACAGGTGACTGAAGTTCTCAAGGTGTACGGGATGCAGGAGCGGCAGCTGGTGATCCCCGTGTACCAGCGCAACTACGACTGGGGGCTGAAACAGTGCCAGCAGCTGCTGGAAGACCTCGTCAACGTCATCCAGCAAGGCCGGCCCAAGCATTTCTTCGGGGCCGTGGTGGGCCAGCCGGAGGGTTCATGGCGGTGGGTGGTGATCGACGGTCAGCAACGACTCACCACGGTCAGTCTGCTCATGCTGGCCCTTGCGGACCTCCTGGACGAGGGCACCCTCGAGTCGCGCGATCCAGGACTCGCCCACAGGATTCGCACCAGCTTCCTGCTGCTCAACGAGCAGCAGGACACACCCCGGTTCAAGCTCAAGCCCGTCAAGCATGATGCGGACGCCTACGCCTTGCTGTTCAGGTCTGACTCGGATCACATCGACACGTCCTCGGTGACCGCCAACTACCGTTTCTTCAAGGATCAGATCCCCCGACTGCCCATCGATGGGGACGACCTGTGGGCCGCGGTAGAGCGCCTCGAGGTCATGCATCTGGACCTGGAGCAGCACGACGATGCACAGCGCATCTTCGAATCGCTCAACTCCACGGGGCTGGCGCTGAGCGAAGCGGACAAGGTGCGGAACCTGGTTCTGATGGGCCTGGACGTCCACGAGCAGGAACGCGTCTACACCGACTACTGGAACCGTATTGAGGTCAACGTCGGCTATGACACCGGGGCATTCCTGCGCTGGTACCTGGTGACTCGCACCTCGCGCATCCCCCGCCAGGACCAGGTTTACGAGTCCTTCAAGAAGTACATCACCGAGACGGGGCTTCGAGGCGCTGAGCTGCTGGACGGGGTCCGGAAGTACTCCACCTACTACCGCCAGATCCGCACCGCCACCACCGGAAGCTCAAAGATCGACCTGCGTCTTCGCCGGCTCAACCTCTTGAAGACCGATGTCGTGCTCCCCCTGCTCATGCCCCTCTTCGAGTCGCGGGAGACCGGCGAGATCACGGACCTCGATCTTGCCGAGTGCATCCGCACCGTGGAGTCGTATATTTTCCGTCGCTACATTGCAGAAGTTCCGACGAATGCGCTGAACAAGGTGTTTGCCACGGTCTACAGGGACGTGAAGCGCATCCGCCCCGAAAACCGTTCCTTCGCCGAAGTCCTGGGGTACTCGCTGCGGAAGCGCTCCGGCTCCGGAGCCTTCCCCGATGACGCTGAGTTCATCAGCAGTCTTGAGGTGAAGAACCTGTACAACTTCAAGGGCGAGCGTCGGAAGTACCTGTTCGAGTGCTTGGAGAACCTGGATTCCAACGACACCAGAGACATCGCCAACGGCATTGAGGACGGGTCTCTCACCATTGAGCACGTCATGCCGCAGACGCTCACGCAGGCATGGCACGACGAACTGGGTGATGAGGCCCAGCGCATCCACGAGCAGTGGTTGAACCGGCTCGGCAACCTGACCGTGACCGGGTACAACTCCTCCTACTCGAACTCTTCGTACTCCACGAAACGCACCATGAAGCACGGATTCATGGAGTCCCCGTTCCGGTTGAACCTGGAGATGCGCAGCGCCGAACACTGGGGCGAGGACCAGCTGGCGGCACGGACCCGCCGTCTCTGCGCAGATGCGCTCACCTACTGGATCTATCCCGAGAGCGACTTCGAACCGGCCCGACCGCAGCTGCCCACGGAAGCACTGGGAACGGACACCAACTTCACGGGCAGGGCTGCTGTGTCCTTCACGTGGAACGAGCACCACGCCACGGTGGCCAACTGGCGGGACCTGACGGCCCGGGTATTCACGATCCTTCTGGTTGAGCACCGGGACGAGTTCCTCCAGTGGGCCCGGACCTCCGACTGGTTCCGCGTGGGCGCGGCCTACGACCCGGACGAGAACGGCGTGTACCGCCTGGACGACAGCATCGGCTGGAACGCATCGTCGAGCACCTGGACAAAGGTCTCCCTGATGCGCAGGGTTTTTTCCCACCTGGAGCTGGACCCCGAAGAGCTGATCATCACCCTGCGTTCGGACGAGACCGCGGAGCGGGGACAGGAAACCGCAGAAACTGCCGAGGGCGAGAACTTCCCCTACCTGGAAATCGTGAAGTTCCTGCCCCGCCTCGTTGAGCTCGAGGGCATGGCCACGGACGACCCCCTGGTGCAGGAAACGGTGGAGGAGTTCATGCAGTCCTTCCAGCCGTTTCGGGACGAGCAGCCACTCAAGACCCTGGGGACCAGCGTGCGGAAGTTCTGCGCCGATCCGGAACGACGCGCCGCCGCGACTGCGGAGGAAACCATTGCCCTCATCTCCTCCAAGGTGGACGAGACGGAGCACGTGGATCCGGATGCCCTGGCCGAGGCAGCCGTGGAGGGCACCCTGTCCCTGTGGGTGGGGCGCCTGCGGGAAACGAGTCCCAGCACCTGAGATCTCGGACCGTCTCCTTCCGAGGCGCACCCCAGAAGTGGCCACCGGCTGAGGCAGGATGGGGAAATGGCGATGTCTCAGATGAGTCCCGCGCAGCAGCGCATTCTGGACTACTGGTGGATGCTGGAGCTGTTCAGTCCGCAGCCGCTCCCCAAACTGACGCCCCGGTCAACACAGCCCGAGGACCGGCAGGTCGTGGCCTGGACATCCGATGCGCCCCTCCCGTGGGATTCACTGCCCGAGCCTCGACCCATGGGAAATACCCCGCGGGAGTGGCGGCATACGGTCTATCTCGGTGTTTACAAGGTGGAGAACACCTACGAGGTCATGCACTGGGTGTTCGCGGACGATCCGGATGCCTATGACGAGCGCCCCGGCGGTCGGAGCGCCTGCGCGGGGGTTCTGGTGGGCCACGACGGAAAGCTGATCGGGGACACCGCCACGCTCTCGTCCTGTCTCTGGGCGGTGGGCCGCCTCCTCCACCCGGGCCCGCGGGATCCGTCGTGGATGTCCGGTTTTGAGGCGGCGCAGGAATCCTTCGTGGAAGCCCTCGACGAGCTGGGGGGGCCGTCGTCTGGAGCAGGAGAGCTCGCACGAGGTTCCCCGGCTGGGCGAGGCGTATCTGAACGACATTCTGCGGGCCGCACACGCCGGCGCCGGCGTCCAGGGCCGCGAGGATCTCGCCACCCACCAGATCGTCATCGAAAGTCGAGTGGTCGCCGTACGCCCGCACGACAGCGTCAGCGACATGGACTTCCTCAACAGCTTCTACCTGCAGGATCTGGGCACCGTACGGCAGGCAGCGGGAGCGGGACGGAGCGGAACCGCCCTACTGGAGTACCTGACCGAGGACGGGAAGGAGACGTCCGCCGGACGAGTGGACGTCATCCAGCACCCCGAGGCAGTCGATACCCGGACCCGTGTGGACCAGCTGCCCTTGGGCCGCTGGCCTTCGAACCCCGAGCACCCGCTTGCCCTGAGCCAGCAGTTCGCGGTGAACCGCGCCCTCAACGACCTGCGCCAGAACCTCGGCGTCATGGGCGTCAACGGCCCGCCGGGCACCGGCAAGACCACGATGCTGCGGGATGTGCTGGCGGGCAACGTGGTGGAACGAGCCCGCCGACTCGCAGCTCTCGACGATCCGTCCCGTGCCTTCACCGGATCAATGCACCGCTGGACGTCGGCGTCCGGGTACAGCAGATCGGTGCCGCAGCTCATTCCCGAGCTCACGGGGTTCGAGATGGTCGTGGCATCGGCGAACAACGCCGCTGTGGAGAACGTGGCGGTCGAAATCCCTTCTGCGGATGCGATTTCTTCGCCGTGGGAGAAGTCTGCCGACTACTTCAAGGACATTGCGACGGCGACTCTGCGGGCGGCCGCCGGAAAATCAGCAGCCGACGAGGCGGACACTCCAGGCTGGGGACTGGTGGCAGCCAGACTGGGCAAGAAGTCCAACCGCATGGCTTTCCAGAGCGCTCTCTGGTTCGACGAAAAAGCGTCGCGGGACCGATCCACCGGGTCCGACGGCGCTCCGTCCCACAGCGGCGGGAGGACCTCGCCCCGGGTGGAGAGGGGGGGTCTCGACACCATTCTCAAGCACTGGGCCGAGGGCACCCGGCCGAAGCGCACCTGGGGAGAAGCCCAAGCAGTGTTCCAGCGTGCGCTGGAGCGCGTGGAGAACCTGATGGGGCAACGCCAGGTCGCTGAAGGACGACGGGAAGAAGTCCAGTTACTGGTGCGTAAGATCGCCCGCCGGGAAGAACATCTGCGCACTCTCCGGGCGGAAGAAGGCCGGGCGCGCGAGATCCATCGCGCGCAGGTCCTGAGAGCCGGTGACCTGCAGAACGAGCTGGACACCGCGGCCGCCGCCTACCAGCAGCACATGGGCGAGAAGCCAGGCATCCTGGAAACCATCTTCACCCTGGGCGCCGCGCCACGTGAGTGGCGAACGCACCTGAGCCCGCTGAGCATGGCACTGGAGACCGCCCGGCAACGGTCCGCGTCCCACGCGGCCGAAATCGACCGCGTCCAGCGCCATCTGGCCAGTGTCCGGCAGGAGGCGGAGACAGCTGAACGGGATCTGGCAATGAAGACGTCGCGCAGGCGTTCCCTCGAGGCCCAGTGCGCCCAGGACCGCACGAGATACGGCAAGCACCACCCGGATGCCCACGCGTCCGTCGAGGACCGGGAGTTGCACGCCCCGTGGCTCGACCACGATCTCAGCAAGGCGCGTTCCGATCTCTTCCTCGCTGCCCTGGAGCTGCACCAGGACTTCATGGCCGCCACTTCCACCACCATGAGACAGGGACTGAGAGCAGCTTGCGAAGTGGTGGCGGGAGACCACCCGCGGAAACTGGAGCGGGAGAAACTGCGCGCCGCATGGCAGCTGTTCTTCCTGGTGGTGCCGCTGGTGTCATCAACCTTTGCGTCGCTGGGACGAATGTTCGGTGACGTAGGCCCCGAAGCATTCGGGTGGCTCCTCATCGACGAGGCAGGACAGGCATGTCCCCGGTTCGCGGTGGGAGCCATCTGGCGCGCACAGCGCGTTCTCGCGGTCGGCGATCCCCTGCAGCTGCAGCCGGTGGTCACGATTCCCCCGAAATCGCGGCGAGACATCGCTGCAGCGTACGGCGTCTCTGCGACGTGGATACCGCCCCGCGCCTCCGTTCAGACCCTTGCCGACCGAATCTCTCCCTACGGCACCGTTCTTCCGCAGGGCGAGCAGGACGTGTGGGTCAGTGCGCCGCTGAAGGTGCACCGGCGCTGCGACGACCCCATGTTCTCCCTGTGCAACCGCATTGCCTACAACGGGATCATGGTGAACGGGGTTCCAAAGCCCCGCGTCAAGGACGCAGCCGTCGACCCCTTCGAGGACACGGGGACGGGGCCGGCAGTCGCGTGGAGCTACTGGGCGGATGAGCCCGCGACCACCCCCGGAACACACCTGCAGATGGGGCAGGTCAAGCGGCTGGAGAAGGCGCTTGAGTATCTGGACGAGAAGGGCGTGGACCCGTCACGAGTGATTGCCATATCCCCGTTCCGTGATGTATCGAACCATCTGCGGCAGCTCGTGGACCGCAAGAAGTATCCCGGTCTGCAGGCGGGCACGATCCACACGGCTCAGGGCCGAGAGGCGGATGTCGTCATCCTGGTTCTGGGAGGAGATCCCGCAAGCCCGGGGGCCAAGGCCTGGGCGGCGTCAACCGTGAATCTGGTGAACGTCGCGGCCAGTCGCGCCAGGCGCCGGCTGTACGTCATTGGTGACCGTTCGGAGTGGTCCGGTCACCGATACTTCTCGGACCTGCCCGATGCCCTGAAGTGATCATCTGAACGGTCCCGGAGGAGGGCCAAGGCCACCGCGTCCGAGGAGAGCTTCTGCCACCGAAAGGCGCGCTGTCGGTGGCAGAACTTCCCCTGCCGCGTCGGGCCCCCGTTGCGGGGCACCGCCGCAGGGTAGAACCCGCCCTCCGCAGTCCGGCTCGGCCCCCACCCGCGGAGCCGCCCCTACTCCCCCTCGAACGGCCACCCGTGGGCCGCGAGCATCGCGCGGATGCGCTCCATCTCCTCCGGCTTGGGCTCGTCCTCCGTGGCCCGGTGGATCGCAGCGCGGGCGTCCGCCTCGGAGAGGGAGGTGCCCTCAGTGCGGGCGTCCGTTGCGAGCTGCTCGGCAATTGCGGCCATGTCCTCGTCGTTGAGCTGCGGGCGCAGCACCGCCAGGACCGGGAGGTAGTCCTGCGCGGGCACGCCGTGGGGGTAGTCCGCGCGCAGCCAGTTCATGGCGCGGGCCACGTAGCCCGGCTGCCGGACGGGGGCATCCGGCCCCGGCCCGGCGAGGGGCCAGCCGGCGCGCGCGAGGGTGGCGGCGACGTCGGCGAGCTGCTCCGCGGACGCGGAGGCGGCCACGAGCGTGTCATGGCTGGGGAGCTCGAGGGCCTCCAGGAGGCGCTCCGCGCGGCGGGAGCCCACCGTGCGCACGAGCAGCTCCGCCAGAACGGGGCGCGCGTCCTCGGGGACACCCTGGGGATAGGCGGCTCGGAGGTGCTCCAGCGCCGCATCGAAGGTCATCACCCGAACACCGAGATCCCTAGGTAGTGGTCCAAGCTCTTCCGGGTGATCCACAGGACCCCGATCACCACGGCGGCGAGCACGATGGCAAAGCACAGCACGGCGCCCGCGAGCGCCACGGCGTTCCTGCGCGCCGTGCCGTCCGGGCCCGGCGGCAGGGTGGCGCGGCTCCACAGGGCGATGCCCACCGTGAACAGCGCGGGCAGTCCGGCGCCGAAGCAGAGCCCGGCCAGCAGCACGGCGAGGGCAGATTTCGCCATCTGGGCGATCATGAGCGAGCCACCTCCTGGGTGTCGGCCCGGTCCGGGTCACCGGGGGCCACGGAGTGGGTGTTCTCGTCCCACTCGGCATTGACGTTGTGCCGGTCCACCTTCTGGTGCCGGGAGCGCAGGAAGATCACCGCGGACGCCGCCGCCAAGAGCAGGAAGATCACCACGGCTCCCGGCAACCCGCCCACGGCCCGGGCGATGATGAAGCACACCGCACCCACCACGGCCGCGGCGGGGAGGGTGAGCAGCCAGCCCACCACCATGCGCCCGGCCACGCCCCAGCGCACCCGTGCCCCGGGCTTGCCGACGCCCGAACCGAGGATGGATCCGGTGGCCACGTGCGTCGTCGACAGCGCCATGCCGAAGTGGCTGGAGGTGAGGATGATCGCGGCCGAGGAAGCCTCCGCGGCCATGCCCTGCGGCGGTTCGATCTCCACGAGTCCCTTGCCCAGGGTGCGGATCACGCGCCAGCCGCCCAGGTAGGTGCCGAGCGCGATGGCCACGGCGCACGTGACGATGATCCACGGCGGCAGCCCGTTGTCCTCGATCCCCTGGACGCTCAGGTTCCCGTGGGCGATCAGCGCGAGGGCAATCACGCCCATGGTCTTCTGCGCGTCACCCGTGCCGTGCGCGAGAGACACCATCGACGCTGTTCCCACCTGTCCCCAGCGGAAGCCGCGGTCCTTGTGGCGGTTCGAGGCGGCGCGGCTGATGAGGTAGACGAGCGCCGTTCCCACCGCGGCCACGCACCCAGCGATGAACGGGGCGAGGGCGGCGGGGACGAGGATTTTCTGGACCACACCGGACCAGTTGACCCCGGCGACGCCGAGCGAGGCCAGGCCGGCGCCGATCAGCCCGCCGAACAGCGCGTGCGACGAGCTGGAGGGCAGACCGAACAGCCAGGTGGCCAGGTTCCAGAGGATGCCGCCGATGAGTCCGGAGAAGATCAGCACCAGCGCGAGAGTGGGGTCCAGGCCGTGAACCAGTCCGCCGTCCGAGGTCTGGATGAGCAGGACGTCCTTGGTCACCGTGGTGGCCACCTCCACGGAGAGGAACGCCCCCACCAGGTTCAACACCGCGGACAGTGCAACCGCCGTCCTGGGTGAGAGCGCACCGGTGGCGATGGATGTTG
Source organism: Kocuria sp. UBA1838 (assembly GCF_002338785.1). Taxonomy (NCBI): domain Bacteria; kingdom Bacillati; phylum Actinomycetota; class Actinomycetes; order Micrococcales; family Micrococcaceae; genus Kocuria; species Kocuria sp. UBA1838. Next base: position 197,825 of record NZ_DDIY01000016.1, read on the forward strand.
CCATGGCGTTGCCGGTGTCGTGGAATCCGTTGGTGAAGTCGAAAGCCAGTGCGGTCACGACCACCAGGCCCAGGATCACCAGTTCAACTGTCATGCCTCCAGGATGACGCCCCCTGTCCCGCGCACCAAAACCGCCCCCGGGACGGCACTGGGACAGCACCGGGGTGCATGCGTCCGGCACGATCCGCCGCAGGGAAACATCGCCCAGCGCGTCTGAGACCGGGCCCATAATGCGTTCATGACCTCTGACCCCCACCGTGATCCGGACCCCGGCGAGACCTGGCACGAACGCTCCCCGGCCACGGGAACCGGCGAGCTGCCCATCCTCAGCCCGCGCCCGGATCCGCAGACCCACCGGGGCTACGCCCACGGCACGGATCCGCGGCGGTGGCGGATCCTGGCCGTGCTGCTCGTGGCCATCTTCATGTCCCTGGTGGCCGTGAGCATCATCAACGTGGGGCTGCCCTCCATCCAGGAGGGACTGGGCGCCTCCGAGTCCCAGCTGCAGTGGATCCTCTCCGGCTACGCGCTGACCTTCGGTGTGGTCCTGGTGGCGGGCGGCCGCGCCGGGGACGTGTTCGGGCGTGGGTTCCTGTGGATGCTCGGGGTGGCCATCTTCACGCTGTCCTCGATCGCCGCGGGCCTGGCACCGGATCCCACCATGCTGATCGTGGCCCGCTTCGTGCAGGGTGTGGGCTCTGGGCTGCTCAACCCGCAGGGCGTGGCCATGATCCAGCAGTACTTCAAGGGCGCAGAGCGCGGGAAGGCGTTCGGAATGCTGGGCAGCGCAGTGGGTGTCTCCGTGGCCATCGGCCCCGTCCTGGGAGGTCTGCTGATCCAGACGGGCGGCGCGGCCGAGGGCTGGCGGTGGCTGTTCATGGTGAACGTCCCCGTGGGCGTCGTCGCGCTCGTGCTCGCGTTCCTCTGGTTCCCCCGCCCGCTGCTGCGCAGGCCCGAGGGCACCACCATCCGCCACGCCCTGCGGGAGATGGACCCCACGGGTGCGGTGCTCCTGGGCATCGCGCTGCTCGCCACCCTGCTCCCGTTCATCGAGGCCGGCTCCCCCGGCACGAGCCCGTGGGTGTGGGCCCTGCTCGCGGTCGCCGCCATGTTCCTGGCCCTGTGGATCGCGTGGGAGAAGCACTTCAAGGCCTCTGGGCACCAGCCCATGGTGGACCTGGACATTTTCAGGGTCAGCAGTTTCCTCAACGGCACCCTGCTGATCTCGCTGTATTTCCTGGGCATCACGAGCGTGTGGGTGCTTGTCACCCTCTACATGCAGAAGGGGCTCGGCCACACCGCGCTGGCCGCCGGTTGCGTGGGCCTGCTCAATGCCTTCGCGAGCGCGGTGGCCTCCAACCTGGCCGGCAGCCGCGTGAACCGGATGGGCCGCAAGATCGTGGTGCTCGGCATGCTCAGCGTGGTTGTGGGCCTGCTGCTGAGCATGGCGGTGATCCTGCTGCACGACTCTTGGCACATCAGCGAGTGGTGGCTCGTGCTCACCCTGGGCTTCGTGGGTTTCGGCCAGGGCGCCGTGGTGAGCCCCAACCAGACACTCACGCTCGCGGAGGTGCCACTCGAGTACGCGGGCAGCGCCGGTGGCGTGATGCAAACCGGCCAGCGCGTGGGCACCGCCGTGGGCATCGCCATGATCACCGCGGTGGCGTACGGAGTGATCGCCGGCCAGGGCTGGTCCGTGGGCATCGCGGCGGGACTGGGCGTTGTGGTGCTCGTGGTGCTCGTCGCCCTGGCCGTGGCCCTGCGGGACATGCGCCACCGCGCCCGGAAGGACTCTCGCGCCTGAGTCACGGCGCGCACACCACGGCACCTCCGGAGTGCTCGCCCCCCCCGGTGGGCCCACGCTCCGCACTGTTCCGGTGGTACGACGACGCCGCCGCGCCCTCCCTGCCTCGGCCCCCGGCGGGCGGGGTCCATGGAACGCAGAGGTGGCGCGGCGGTGTCGTGAGCGGGGGCTCTGAGTGGATCAGCCCTTCTTGAGGGTGATCTGCCAGCTGGCGTCGCCCTTCTCCACGAAGTCGGTGACCTCGTGGCCGTCCGTGGCCGCCCACTGCGGAATGGCCTCGGTGGCCTGGGTGCAGTCGAAGTCGATCACCAGGTGCTCACCGGTCTGAAGGGTCTGCATGACATCCTTGGCCTCGATCAACGGGAACGGGCACACGGCACCGAGCGAGTCCAGGGCATAGTAGCCGTCCCCCAGGCCTGTGAGCTTCTTCGATGGTGCACCTGCCGGGTCCTTGACCATGAGCGCGGCGGGTGCCGCAGCGAAGCCCGAGAACACGTTCGCACCCGAGGTGCGGGGAGCCCCCGCGGTGGGAGCGGCGTCGATCGAGTTGTCGTCCGGTGCGGTGGCGCCCACCGTGTGGTCCAGGCTCTGAGCAGTGGAGTAGGTGCCGTCTTCGCCGGTGGCGGGCTGCGTAACGGTGGGCTTGAGCCAGATCCTGGTGGCCACGGCCACGCCCAGGGCGATGAACAGCAGCGCGACCCAGCCCTGGAACGTGAACAGGCTGGTCTGGACCATGCCGTTGCCCACTGTGCAGCCACCGGCCAGGGCCGCGCCCACACCCATGAGCAGGCCGCCCGCGATGGAGCGCACCGTGGTGGTGGCGTCCGGCACGCGCACGCGGAACTCACCCGTGGACTTGGCGGCGATGAACGAGCCCACCAGGATGCCGAGCACGAGCATCACACCCCAGTCCAGCTTCCCGTCCGCTCCGGTGACCAGGAAGTTCAGCAGGTTGGCGGTGGGGGTGGTGATGCCCAGACCGTCGTTGCGGCCGGTCGCGGCGGACAGCGGCCACGCGATGACGCCGAGCAGACCCACGAGCGCGCCGGCAGTGTAGACGTGCAGGGGCTTCTTCCATGCGGGACGGCCGTTCAGCCGTGCGGGCTTCACGGTGTTCTTCTCGCGGTTGAGGAAGTGGCGCACCATCACACCGGTGACCGCTGCCAGGACGATCACGAACAGCCACGGGGAGACGCCCAGGGCACTGGGGATGGTGGTGAGCCCGGTGTCCCACTGCTTCATGCCGGAGTTGAAGCCCTTGAGCACGCCGGTCTTCATGGCGGACGCGGACAGTGCGTACATGGCCAGCGCGATCCACGAGCCCACGAGGCCCTCGCCGGAGCGGTACCACGTGCCGGAGGCGCACCCGCCGGCCAGGATGATGCCGATGCCGAACATGAATCCGCCCACGATCACCGCGAGGGGCGCGAAGGAAGGGTAGTCGGGGGAGATGACGCCGGCGGAGGTCAGGGCGGTGAGACCAATAGCGTGCACGGAGATCACCACGAGCAGCGCGGCGAAGGTCCGCCACGACTTCTGCAGGAAGATGTCCCGCAGCATGCCGGTGACGCAGAAGCGGCCGCGCTGCATGACGATGCCCAGCGGCGCGCCGATAACAAGTCCGGTAAGGATCATAGGTGAGTACCAGTTTCCCGCGCACCGGAAAGAGGGCGCGTTCGGAGGAAGGGACGATGAGATGAGGGACCGAAAAAGACTCCGTATACTCAACTCCTCACCGGGGGCAACGTCCAGGTTGTCGTCACAAAGTGTCACACTTCCCGGAAACGACCCGAAGTACCTACTCGTGAGGTATTAGCGACATTGCGTCACGTTGTCCGGCGCGATACCGCCCGCAGCGCCCCGACGGCACCCTCCCCCGCCCGACTCACGGACATGGGCACCTGCTTGAAAACCTCCCGCGGGATCGGGGTCCGGCACAGCTGCGCGGTCCGCTCCACGTCCCAGTCCACGAGCACGAACCACTCATCGCCCTCCCGCACGACTTCCCGCACGGCGCCCGTGGCGCACAGCTCCTGCCGCTGGGACAGGTAGGCCCAGATGGTGTCCCGCGCCGTCATGGTTCGGTAGCCCGTGCGCAGGCACCACCGATCCGCGGGCTGCGAGCGCCCGATCGCCTCCCACACCGCCGTGGCGTCCTGGCGGGTGCGCCAGTCGGCGGGCATGTGCTGCCCGTGAGCGGCCGGGTTGATGGGAAGCAACCAGTGGGTCTCCGCGGCCATTCACGCGCCTCGCGATTCGGTCGTGGCGTTCGACGCCGCGCCCCGCCCGGTCCCGGCGTCACACTCGGCGGCATCGCCGGAGGCTCGCCCGGCGTCGGCGTCGCGCTCCTCCGGCGACGACGCTCCCAGCAGTGCGTCGTACCCCTCCCGGAACGTGGGGTAGCGCCACCGGGATCGAGGAACCAGGGAGTGCACGAGCGCCCCGTCGATGATCTTGCCGAGCGGCCCCTCTCCCACGGGTGAGTTGTCCGGGGGCACCGCGACACCCAGCCGTGCCGCGAGGTGCGTGACGACGTCACCCAGCTGAGCGGCGTCATGATCCACGGCGTGCAGCAACCGCGGCGGCTCGGGAGCGTCGAGCACGGTGGAGAGGACCGTGACGAGATCGTCCCGGTGGATCCTGTTGGTCACGCGCCGGTGGGTGACAGGCGTGGCCGTGCGGACCCGCTCGATCAGGGACGTGCGGCCGGGCCCGTAGATCCCCGCGGGGCGCACGATGACCAGGTCCGGGAAGAGATCGGCGGCGAGCTCCTCCGCGGCGAGCAACACGTGGGCGGTGGCGCGCTGAGGGTCGGGCGGGGTGGCCTCGGTGACGACCTCACCGTCGGTGCCGCTCAGGACGCCCGTGGAGGACACGAGCACCACGCGCGGCGCGGCGTCGGACGGCAGGGCCAGGTGCAACCCGCGCAGCGCACCCAGGTAGGTGCGTTCGTAGGCGGTCGCGTCGCGGCCATCGGCGGTGAGGGTGACCACCACGGCGTCGGCCGCGGGAAGGACGGCCTCCCCCGGGTCGGTGAGGTCCAGAGAGACCGGCTCGATGGGCTCGGGCAGCGCGTCCGCGCGGCGCCGCACGCCCACCGCGCGCACTCCGCGTTCGGCGAGGCGCAATCCCAGGGCGGTCCCCACGTCCCCGCAGCCGGCCAGGAGCACTGTTGCAGCGGAATCATTCATGGCACCAGCCTGTCATGTCCGCGCGACGGCGCGTGGTCCGGCTCGGTAAGGGAAAGGAACGGTGCCATGACCGGGCAGAACCCGATCCATCACCCCCCTTATTATTTGGCCCCCCGGCATCTACGGTGGAGGTACCCAGCCCTGCTTCACCACCACTTGCTCAGCAGAGCAGAACGGAGATCACACCATGATCATGAAGACCCTGCACGACGCCGGTATCCGCTCCGAGTACGCCTACACCGCAGGCATGGGCTCGATCGCCCTGTCCTTCGTGTCGTGGGGAATCTCGCGCCTCAAGAGCGACGACTCCAAGGCCCAGTCGGACCGCTGGGGCATCTTCGTGGGCCACTGGGCGCCCACCTTCATGAGCGTGGGCCTGGCTCTCGCCCAGTACGAGCAGACCCTCGAGAACACGAAGAAGTAGCCACCGACCCCGCAGCCACTCGGCGCAGAAGAACCGCCCCGCACCTTCGTGGTGCGGGGCGGTTCGCCTGTCAGCGGCTGCCCGGTGCGGTGCTCAGTGCCCGTAGCCCTGGGACTGCTCCTCCGTGCCGGCCTGCTCCTCGAAGAACTCCTGCTGCTCCTGGGTGTTCGCCTGCTCGGCGGCCTTCTGTCGCTGCTCGTCGGTGTCCACCTGGCTGACCGACTCGGTGTTCTCGTCCTGCGGGTTCTTGCCCATGGCTGCGCTCCTTCGCGGTTGCGTGGTGCGCCGCCCCGAGCTCCGCGGCCCGGACGACGGCGCCGTGCCCCGAGCATCCTCACCTCACCGGGTCGTGTCAATGGGGGCGATGCCGCCCGTTCGTCACGGGGCGTCCGCGAGCGCGCGCTGCACCCACGCCGTCACGGGCCCAGGGGCCCACGCACCCACACCGTGGATCTCCCCCACGGGTCGGGCACCCCGCAGGGCGTTGGTCACGAACACCTCCGACGCCCCAGCGATGTCCGTGAGAGTGATGTC